>CP098402.1:3316125-3617591 GCA_025916675.1 Phycisphaera sp. | reverse complement strand
ATGTCCCCGGCGCCTGGGCCCGCCGCCGAGGCGACACAACAACGCCGGGGCATCCGCACCAGCCGTCTTCGGCGCAGGGCGCATGCCCCGGCGCGGCCCGCAAGGGCCCGGCCGCTCATGCGGCCGCCAAGCGAGCAACGCGAGCGCTCAAAACAAACCAGCTTCGCGCAGCTCTGGCGCAGCGGTCTTCCGCTCCGCCAGAGCGTCGAACATTCGAGAACGGTCATCACCACAACCCGAACACCCAAGCCCCCCAGCAGCACCACCACACAACAAGGGAGCCCGGCTCGCACCGGACCCCCTCGCCAAATCAAGGAACATAAGAATCCCTACGCCGCCTTCTCGCCGCCCGGCGGCATCGCGAAGACCATCGCCTGGTTGCCGGCACCGAACTGCACGCCGAACTGCCCGGGGTTGCCGTCGCGCGTCGAGCTCTGGGCCGTCACGCGGTACACAACCTGCGCCGTGCCGGGCGGGATCGTGCTATCGACGAAGCTCCGCTCCTTCGCGTTCAGGACAAACACGAACGGCACCTGCCCACCTCCGGTGGGGGTTTGGCGCTCGACGCGATATGTGAGCGGGCCGGTCCGCGGCGGGTTGGGACACTTGAACTTCAGCTCGAGCGCCCCGTTCTGCAACAACCCAACCGTGAACGCCTGCGGCGTGCCGGGCGCGGGCGCCGGCGCGGGGTCGGCCGGGGCCGGGATGCCCGCGTCCTCGTAGACGCTGGACGGGTCGGCGGCGGCCCGGGCGAACGTGCGGATGCGCTGGACCTGCAACGACGCGAAGTCGCGCATCTCCTTGGCCCCCGCGTTGAACGAACCCGTCGCCCCGACCGCCGCGGCGCGGGCATTATTTCTGGTTTGCAGCCGGCTCGAGGCCGTGCTCGCCAGACCAGCCAGCGCCGTGATGTCGGCCGGATCCAGACCGATCGACGCCGGATCGGCCTGCCACGTGGCCAGGTGGTCGACCACCCACGTCACGGCCTGCTCGTTGCTCTCAGGGATGGTGCTCATGATGCACCCCCATTCTTATATCCGGCGGGACGCGCGCTCCCGCGTGTGTGCGAGTCAAGAACACCGGCCATCGCGCGATCGGCCGGCAACGCTGTACAAACGAAGGTCTGCATATGCAGCACTCCTTTTGCGGCCGGCCCCAAACGTCGCGACGCCCGCCACGAAAACGGAACTTCCCGGACCACGCCGGTCCGGTCTAAAAATGCATCGGCCCACCAAACGCGCGACTTCACTCCGAGTCCGAATATTTTTCGTGCCTTCGCAGACGCCCTGGTTCTTATGTTCGGTCTTTATAAATACAACCACCCCTCAGACGCCCCCAGCCGCGTCCGCGAGCACACCCAACGTCCAATATCCCCATCCGGAAGTCGCTCCGGTCCTGACCGACGCCGTATCCGGGTGGACCAAGAGAGCATCCGGGCGGACCGAAACCGCCTCGGTGCCCACCGGAGCGGTTCCAGCCAGCACCGAAAGAGCATCGGCCATGACCCAGAGAACGTCGGCCAAGATCGAGAGAGCCCCAGCGTGGACCGCGATGGCCCCGGGCGGGACGGGCGCCGGGCGGACCTTCCCTTGCATCGCGGGGCGTGTTCCGGTATATTGGCCCTATAGGAGGAGCCCCCCATGCCCAACCGCACCACCACCGTCCTCGCCCTGGCCGCCCTCACGCTGGCCGCCCCGGCATCCGTGCTGGCCCAGCCCTGCGACCCCACCGAGATCTTCGCGCCAGGGGTCGGCTACGAGGCGGGCACCTTGCCCTTCGCCGTGGCCATCGGCGACCTGGATGGCGATGGCGACAACGACCTGGCCGTGGCCGACTTCGACGACGCCAGCGTGCGCGTGCTGCTCAACAACGGCGACGCCACCTTCGCGTCCGACGTCCGGTACGGCGCGGACGAGCAGCCCGTCGATGTCGCCATCGGCGATCTGGACGGCGACGGCGACAACGACCTGGTCGTGGTCAACAACGACATCGCCTCCAGCAACGTTAGCGTGCTGCACAACAACGGCGATGGTACGTTCGCATCGGACGTGCGCTACGGCACGGGCGATCTGCCCGAGTCCGTGGCGATCGGCGACCTGGACGGAGACGGCGATCTCGATCTGGCCGTGGCCAACCAGCGATCGACCGAGAACAGCGTCAGCGTGCTGCTGAACAACGGCGACGGCACCTTCGCGACCGATGTTCGCTATAGCGTTGGCAGCGGGCCGCTCTCGGTGGCGATCGGCGACCTCGATGGCGACGGCGACAACGACCTGGCCGTGGCCAACGGCAACGGGGGCAACGCCAGCGTGCTGCTCAACAATGGGGATGGCACGTTCGCGACCCAGGTGTTCTACGGCGCGGGCAACGGGCCCGCATCGGTGGCGATGGATGACCTGGACGGCGACGGCGACCTGGACCTGGCCCTTGCCAACGAGAACAGCCGCGACGTCAGCGTGCTGCTCAACAACGGCGACGGCACCTTCCCACCCGACGTGCTCTACGACGTGGGCAACAGACCCCAGTCGGTGGCGATCGCCGATCTGGACGGCGACGCCGACGCGGACCTGGCCGTGGCCAACTCCGGCACGGGCGACGCCAGCGTGCTGCTCAACAACGGCGACGGCACGTTCGCGCCCAACGTGCGCTTCGGCGCGGGCGGCGGGTCGCAATCTGTCGCGCTCGGCGATCTCGATGGTGACGGCGACGCCGACATGGTCGTGGTGAACTTCTTCGCCAGGAACCTCAGCGTGCTGCTCAACCAGTGCGGGGCCTCCGGCTGCCCGGCCGACCTCGACGGCGACGGCACGCTGACCATCTTCGACTTCCTCGAGTTCCAGAACCTCTTCGACGCCGGCGACCCCATCGCCGACTTCGACGGCGATGGGGCGCTGACGATCTTCGATTTCCTGGCCTTTCAGAACGCCTTCGACGCGGGCTGCCCGTAGGCGTGCACGAACGCCCGCCTCGGCGAGCCACGAAACCCCTTGCACCCCGCCCCGCGTATGAAGCGGGATGCGTCCGAGAGGAGACCCCACATGCCCACGACTCGCCATGCCGTGGCCGTGCTCGCCGTCCTGGCCCCGATCGCCCTGGCCCAAACGTGCGACCCCGCCGAGATCTTCGCGCCTCAGGTGCTCCACGGCGTGGGCGATCAGCCTCGCTCCGTGGCGCTGGGCGACCTGGATGGCGATGGAGACGCCGACCTCGCCGTGGTGAACCAGGTCAGCAACGACGTCAGCGTGCTGCTGAACAATGGCGACGGGACCTTCGCCGAAGATGTCCTCTACGGCGTGGGCGTTGGGCCCTCTTCCGTGGCGCTGGGCGACCTGGACGGCGACGGCGACGCCGATCTCGCCGTGACGACCGTGGCGACCGGCAACGTCGGCGTGCTCCTCAACAACGGGGATGGGACCTTTGCCGATGATGTGCCCTACGGCGCGGGCACCCTTTCCGTGGCCGTGACGATGGGCGACCTGGACGGCGATGGCGACGCCGACCTGGCCGTGGCGAACCAATTCAGCAACAACGTCAGCGTGCTGCTGAACACCGGCAATGGGACCTTCGCCGAAGATGTCCTCTACGGCGCGGGCGTTGGGCCCTTCTCTGTGGCGATCGGCGACCTTGATGGCGACGGCGATGCCGATCTGGCCGTGGCGAACTTTGAGAGCGACAGTGTCAGCGTGCTGCTCAACAACGGGGATGGGACCTTTGCCGATGATGTGCCCTACGGCGCGGGCGATGCGCCTCGGTCCGTGGCGATCGGTGACTTGGACGGCGACGGCGACGCCGACTTGGCCGTGGTGAACGACTTCAGCGGCAACGTCAGCGTGCTGCTCAACGCCGGCGATGGGAACTTCGCCGAAGATGTGCTCTACAGCGCGGGCGACGCGCCCGTCTCTGTGGCGATCGGTGACTTGGACGGCGACGGCGACGCCGACCTGGCCGTGGCGAACGCGGCAAGCGACACCGTCAGCGTGCTGCTCAACAACGGGGATGGGACCTTTGCCAGTGATGTGCTCTACGGCGCGAGCGACGCGCCCGTCTCCCTGGCAATCGGCGACCTTGATGGCGACGGCGACGCCGACCTGGCCGTGGTGAACCTCTTTAGCGGCAACGTCGGCGTGCTGCTGAACCAGTGCGGCCCCTTCGATTGCCCGGCCGACCTCGACGGCGACGGCACGCTGACCATCTTCGACTTCCTCGAGTTCCAGAACCTCTTCGACACCGGCGACCCCATCGCCGACTTCGACGGCGATGGCGACTTCACGATCTTCGATTTCCTGGCCTTTCAGAACGCCTTCGACGCCGGCTGCTCTTAGCGGGCGAGCGGGCCCGCCCGGTTATCCGGTCCTTCAATCGCTATGAACACGGGAAAGTCCTCATAAGAATCGCCGTGACCAATCGGGCGTGGGTCCGTTTTAATTAGAACACAGGGCCCGTCATGCCGCGGCGCTCGGGGGAGAGGTGCCGCCATGACCAGCAGAACACGCCGTGCCAGCCGTTCGAGTCGTGCGCCCATTCTTGTCGCGTCCGCCGGGGCGTGCCTCGGCCTGTGGCTCGCCGTGCCCGGCGCCCAGGCCCAGTGCAGCGTGTTCCGCCTGGGCATGCCCGACTTCGACCAGCAGCGCAGCGACCTGCCCAACGACGGCCGGATGTACTGCATACCCACGGCCACGGCCAACGCCCTGGCGTACATCACCAACCACGGCCACCCCGGCCTGCTCGACGGCCCGCGTAACTGGCAGAGCCAGGCCCATTACGACGACATCAGCGGGTTGCTGGCCATCCTGGGCGTCGTGATGTTCACCGACCCGGACAATGGCACCACCATGACGCCCTGGCGGGTCGCCACGCAATCGGCCCTCAGCGGCGAGGGCTTCTTCATGGTCGGCAGCTTCCAGGCCGCCGGCTTCGAGGGCCTCAACCCCCTCCAACTGGCCGACCAGATGCGGATGGGGACCATCGTGTTGCCGCTCATCGGCTGGTACGACGAATCGGGCACGGGCCTGTATACCCGCGACGGCGGGCACATGGTCACCATGTGGGCCGGCCTTGGCACCTGCGGCGACCCGCGCGACATGCTGCTGGGCTTCCGCGATCCGTCGAGCGGCGACTCGATCTTCCAGCAGAGCGACTTCTTCACGACGTTCACCTTCTTCAACCGCTCGGTGGCCTGGCGCTTCAAGCGCGGCAACGAGACCATCTTCTTTCCCCGGCCGATGTACCAGGTCGCCCAGTTCGCCTCCAGCGACGGCTTCCTGGACGGCGCGGGCATGATCCTGCCCATGCACGGGCTGACGACCGATCCGGTGACGCAGGACGTCGACCTGACCATCCCCCCGGCCACCACCGACGAGCCCGAGTTCAAGCGCTTCCGCGTGCGCCCGTGGCCCGGCGGCGACCGCCTTATCGCGATGGCCCAGGGCGTGCTGCCCACCGAGGGCTTCGTGCTCTCGCAGCCCGACCGCGGCTTCGCCACGCTGTCGAAGGTCCACTTCCTCGACGGCGAGTTCGAGACGGTCGATTCCTTCCCCTCGGCGGTGGATCTGGTCGTTGGCCGTGACGGCAGCGCGTACGTCGCGACGCCGTCGGGCATACAGCGCTACGAGCTCACCGACGACGGCGCGATCGCGCTGACCGACTCGGTCGATCTGCCCGCCACGCCAGACTCGATGTTCTACGACGACGCCACCGACGAGCTCATCGTGCTCAGCGTCGCCGACCGCCGACTGCTCCGCGTGACGCAGGATCTTGCCATCCGCCGCAACGACCAGGTGCCCATGGCCGCGCCGCTGATGGGCGACGGCTCGGTCACCGTGAATCCCATCGATGGCAGCGAGTGGATCGCCTCGGCCGGCTCGCCCACGCTGACCAAGATCGTGCGCGACGGCGCGGGCCGCCCGTCGGTCGATGCCCAGCCCACGCTGCCCGGCGTCGATGCGCCCACGGCCCTGCAGTTCGACGATTTCGGCTTCCTGCACGTTGTGGATGACGGCGTCGTCCGGGCCTTCGAGCCGGGCATACGCGGCGGGTGGGTCTCGGCCGACACACCGCTCGATGGCGAGCCCAGCGGCCCCATCTTCCGCATCGGCCGCGGCCGCACCAACAACACGCCCGAGATCGACGACATCAACCGCCTGCCGCCGGTGCCCGTTGAGGGCGAAAATGACTGCCGGGCCGATCTCGACGTCGATGGCGAGCTGACCATCTTCGATTTCCTGGCGTTCCAGAACCTGTTCGACAGCGGCAGCACCTGGGCCGACTTCGACTACGACGGCGAGTTGACCATCTTCGACTTCCTGGCGTTCCAGAACGCGTTCGATGCGGGGTGCCCGTAGGCCGCGTCGGGGCCCTCCGAACGCCCGACGCTCTGGCGGAGCCGAAGACGGCTGCGCCAGAGCTGTGCTAAGCAGGTTTGTTTTGGGGCGGTCGCTGCGCTCCCTTGGCGGGCCTTCGGCCCGGACGGCGGATGCCCCGGCGCCCGGATCGGGTTCGTGTCTTACGGTGCTTCGTAGCCGTCGGGCATCCATTCGGGCAGGCCGGCCAGTTCCTGCGCTGGCCAATCGGTCAGCGGCACGCCCCACGCGCGGAAGTAGGGCTCGAGGTTGTGGCCGACCGCCTCACTCATCTGGATGACGAAGCGGTCGCGTTTGGCCTGGTCGTCTTGGGGCCGCTCGCTGTCGGGCAGCGTCTCGTACGAGCGGAACGCGCGGTCGAGGGCGTCGAAGCCGAAGGCGTGCCAGAGCAGGGCGTAGGTTTGCAGTGCCAGGAAGGGGTCGCTCTTCCAGCGGTGGAACGGAGCGCCCCTCTCGATGTGGGCATGCATGGCGCTCAGGGCGCGGTCAGGGTCGCTGCGCATGGCCTCGCTCCCCAGCGGGTAGCCGTTGATGGTGTGCAGCGCGAGTACGGTGAAGATGTTGACGGTGACCTCGCCCGTGCCGGCGAAGGTCCACAGGGGGTTCTGGTGGGCGTGGCCCATCTCGTGGTAGTGGCCCCAGAGCTCGTTGGGGCCGTCGGCGTCGAAGTTCGCCACGTCGACCATCGCGCCGGCCTCGCCAAGCGGGATGACGATGGGCGCGTCGCTGGGGCAGTACATGTAGCCCCAGCTCAGCTTCTTCTCGGCGACGTAGCGGTACTGCCTGCTTGGCCAGTGGCGGGGCGAGCGGGGTTCGAGGGCTTGCATGGCCTCGTGCACGCGGTCCCAGTGTTGCATGACCAGATCGGGGCGTGTGATGTCGCGGATGGCCTCGGCCGGCAGCGTGAGCACCAGGTTGTCCGACTCGAGCTCGGCCCACGGCGCGGGACGGTCGCGCAACCGCAAACGCCACTCGTTCGGCCCGTTGACGCCCAGGCGGAACCGGGGCATCTCGATGGCGCCGGCGACCTCGACGGTGACCGGCTCGGCCCGGTCGCCAAGATCGACGTACACCGGGCCGCCGATGGGCGAGGCGAGGGTAGACGCGTTGTCCTCGAACGGGGCGCGGTAGACCGCGACGGGAAAGCGGTGGCGGTCGTCGAAGTCCTGCGGGTCGAGCCAGCAGCCGATCTGCGTGTGCAGGCCCTGGGCATCCCCTTCGAGCACGCGGACGGTGATGGCCTCCCCGGGTGCCGCGTAGAGGCCGGTGGAGCGCCAGCCGCCGATCGCGTCGAGCTCGACGCGTCTGGTGACACGCGGGGCGTCGTCGGGCACGGCACCGGGGAACGCGGCGGCGCTCGGGTGCGCGCGGACATCGCCCAGGCTGGCACGGCGGGCTTCGAGGTCGAGCAGCGCGCACGCCAAGGGGTGCTCGGCGAGCTTCAGCGGCGCGGCGGCCATCGACGCGTACGCCGCCCTGAGCTCGTCGGCGTGCCCGATCGCGAGCGTGTCGGCGCTGTCGATGAGGGCGCTCTCCATCGGCACGATGGCCAGGGCCTGCCGGACGACCCGGGCGGCGAGCTCAAGGTTACCCCCGGTTTCGCCGGCGAGGACACGCAGGGCGTGCGTCGAGTTGGCTGGCGTGTTGGCCGATGGGTCGAGCGTGTACATGCCATCGCGTCCCGGCGAGAGGGCGCGAGCGGTGTAGAGGATGCCATGCTCGCCAAGAAGCGTGTTGGCGGCGAGATCGTCGGTGCTGGTGGCGTGGCCGAGTTGGATCTGCCCCCACGCGGTCTCGACGCTGAGCAGGGCGCCGCCGGAGGTGAGCCAGGCACCCAGGTCATCGAGCCGGCCGGCGCGGGCGAAGGCCTGGGGTGATCCAACAACGAGTTCGACGCCTCCGAGGTCGAGCGCGGCGATGCCGTCCTCGACGGGTTCGAGATCGAGCCCGCTTGCGGCGAGCCGCTCGCGCATCGGCTCGGGTACGCCCCAGGCGGTGGTCGCATCGCCCTCACACAGCCAGGCGATCTGCTCGTCGAGGAACGCGGCCGTGTCGCCGCGATCATCGTTGAGGAACCCGCCGTGCCCGATGGCGACGACGCGGCCCTCGCCGGCGATCGCCCGCGCGGCCAGCACGGTGCCATCGCCGAGGGTCGCGACGGAAACCGCTCCATCGAAGACCACGAGCGAGGCCGGGTTGCCCCCGGTGGCGATCGTCCCAGGCTCACCGCTCGCATGGGCGAACACGGGCAACAACAAGAGCAGATACGGAACAAGCACGCGGTACAGCATTGAGCGATCCATGAGCCAGCATATGGCACACGACACGCGCACGCGACAACGCCCGAGCGAGCCCCTCTCCAGCCTCGCCCGGGCGTGTTTGTCACGGATCATGGAGCCTTACGGGCAGCCGGCGTCGAAGGCGTTCTGGAAGCAGAGGAAGTCGAACCAGTCCAGGTGGCCGCTGCCGTCGCAGTCGGCGGCGAGGTCGCCGGCGGCGAAGCTGTTCTGGAAGGCCAGGAAGTCGAAGATGTCCAGCGAGCCGTTGGCGTCCTGGTCGGCGAAGCAGGGCAGGAAGTTGGGCTCGCCGAAGATGAAGTCGTCCATGACCACCAGGTCGTTCGCGGGCCAGCTCTCGGTGACGCCGGCCTCGAGGGCGGTGTCACCGTTGACGATGCGGACGCGGGTAACGATGGCTTCGTCGAACTTGACGCCCAGGAACGAGAGCGACTCGTTGTCGATCGAGGCCGACGGGACGTAGTAGGTTCCCAGCAGTTCGTCGTCCAGACCGTAGAAGGTCAGGCTGGTCTGGCGGGCGGTGTCGACGTCGCTGAAGACAGCACCGAAGCCGGTGCTCGACGCGGCGCGGTCCTCGCCCGGGATGCGGAAGTGGACGTCGACGATGTTGCTGCCGATGGGCGTGAACAGACGCTCGGGGCTGAAGGTGGAGAACAGGTCGTCGTAAGTGGGATCGATGTTCGAGAACTCGACGCCCGCACCGCTATCGAGCGTGGCCGAGAGCTGGAAGCTGTCGCCCGGGGTGGTGAAGACCACACCACGGGCGCGGGGAAACGCTGGGAAGTTGAAGAAGTCGCCCGGGAAGTCGTTGGGCGCGCTCACGGCGTCGGGGGCGGCGTCCCAATCGATCTGGCGGCGGCCGGTGCCCACGGTGCCGGGCTCGGGGCGGTTGAGATCGCCCAGGGCGTCGCGGAAGGCGTCGACGGTATCGGCGATATCGTCGGCCCCGGCTCCCCAGTCGCTATACACGGTGGGGTCGTCGGCCATGGCGAGGCCGGCGATGGTTAGGGTGGCAAGGGCGGACAACGTCTGGGTCGTGATACGGTTCATGGTGTATCCTCTCTTTGCGAGAATTCGGGCCTGGTGTGCTGGCCCTGCTGTCAAACAGTGGTCTCACGCGGCCGTGACGCACCCGTGCGCCAACCTAGCATTCCGCGTGCTGAATCGCGTGGCCCACCCCCACTCGCGAGCGAATCGGTGGTGGGCCGTACCGAGATATGGAAAGCGGGCACGGGAGGCGCAAGGACGTGATCAGATTTCTTCGCGTCCGCTGGCCGAGCCATGGATGAAGACCTCACACAACTCCTCGAACGGGTCAGCGCCGGAGACCGCCAGGCACGCGACGCCCTGGTCGAGAGCGTGTACGACCGCCTGAGGGCGATGGCCGGCCGGCAGCTCAGGGGTTCGTCGGCCCACTCGCTGAACGCGACCGCGCTGGTCCACGACGCGTACGACAAGCTGTTCGGTTCGGACGACCCTCGCTTCGAGGGGCGTCACCACTTTTTTGGCGCCGCCGCCAGCGCGATGCGGCAGGCCGCCGTCGAGCACGCGCGCCATCGCCTGGCCCAGAAACGCGGCGGCGACTGGCAGCGGGTGACCCTGACCGGGCTCGACCTGCCCGGTGCGGCCGACCGGGTCGACACGCTCGAACTCGACACGGCGCTCACCGAACTCGCCAGCCTGCATCAGCGGCAGGCACAGGTGGTCGAGATGCGGTTCTTTGCCGGGCTGACGGTTGAGGAGGTCGCCGTCGTCCTTGGTGTCTCGCCGCGCACCATCGAGCTGGACTGGCGCACCGCACGAGCGTGGCTACGCGATCGCCTGCTCGGCGACGGGGACAAGCCGTGATGGACGCGGAGCGGTACGAGCGTGTGACCGACCTGTTCCAGGAGGCGTGCGACATCGCACCCGCCGAGCGTTCGGCCTTTCTTGACAAGCGCTGCGGCGACGATGCCGAGCTGCGACGATCGGTCGAAAAACTGCTCGAACACGACACCGTGGGGCAGGGGTTCCTCGAGCCGACCAATGGCACGGCCGCCTCGCCGTTCGCGACGCAAGCCGAGCCCATCCGTCGCGTCGGGCGGTACGACGTGGCCGCCGAGATGGGGCGAGGCGGCATGGGCGTCGTGCTGCGCGCCATGCAGCAGACACCCAAGCGTGAGGTCGCCATCAAGCTCATCAAGCCCGAGCTGTTCGACCGGGCGTCGGCCGATCGCCTGGAGCACGAGGCCGAGCTGCTCGGCCGCTTGCGTCACCCGGGCATCGCGCAGATCTTCGAGGCCGGGAGGGCCGAGGTCGTCGACGAGGCCGGCACGCGGATGGACCGGCCGTTCATCGCGATGGAACTGGTCGAAGGTTCCCCGCTGAAGGCGTACGCCGAGGCGAATGGCTTGTCGGTCCGCGATCGCGTGGAACTGCTGGCCAATCTGTGCGACGCGATGCAGCACGCCCACCAGCGCGGCGTCGTCCACCTCGACCTCAAGCCCGCCAACATCCTGGTCGACGAGAACGGCTCGCCGCGTGTACTCGACTTCGGCGTGGCCAAGGCCATCGACCACGGCGTAGAAGCACGCCTGGCCGAAGGCGGCAGCGTCGTGGGCACGCTGGTGTACATGCCGCCCGAACAGCTCACCGGCCACATGCGAGATCTCGATACCCGGGCCGACATCTTCGCGCTCGGTGCCGTTGGCTTCGAGCTGCTGACCGGGAGCACGCCGCGGAACGTCTCGCACTCTCGCCTGGCCGACCCGGCCACCTGCGTGGACGCCCAGCAGGCCGTGCGCGACGCGATGCTGTCGGCCCTGGTCGCACCAACACCCGAGGCGCAGGAGGTCCAGCCCGCTATCGATGGCGACCTGAGCGCGGTACTCGCGCGAGCGATGGCCCCCGATCGCGAGCACCGCTACGCCTCGATGGACCAGTTCGGTGCCGACCTGAGGCGGTGGTTGAATTCCGAACCGGTCGAGGCGCGGGACGACTGCGTGCTCCGGCGGGCCAGGCTGTTCGCTCGCCGCCATCGGCCCATCGTCATTGCCGGATCCATCGCCGTCCTCGTCGCCACCGCGGCGCTGAGCCTGCTGGTTCTGAGCATGTTCAACGCGCACGCGTTGGCCGAACGAGAACGCGAGGCGACCCAGGCCGCCAAGCTGGCCACCACCGAGGCCGAGGCCGAAGCGCTGCGAGCCGGACGGATGAGCACGTTCCTCCAGAACGCTATTTTCGGCGTCGACCCGGAGGAACTGGGCCCGGACGCGAGCTTCTTCGACGCGCTGGAGTACGCCTCGCGCCGGATCCACCGCGACCTGGCCGATGCACCCTTGGTCGAAGCCGAGGTGCGATACTCGCTAGGCTTCGTGTACCGCCGGCACTCGATGTTCGGGCCCGCGCGGCGGAATATCCAGGCCGCTCTGCGCACCTGGCGGGAGCACCTTGGGCCGAGCGATCCCAAATCGATTGCTGCCGCCGAAGAAATCGCCTACCTGACGCTGCTGGTTGATGGCCAGGCCGAGGAGGCCGCCGGCGCGTTCGAGGAGATCATGCAACTCCAGGCCGCCGCCGGCCGTGCCGATTCCGCCGAAGCCGGCTGGCAGCACCTCAAGCTCGGGCGGGCGCAACTGGCATGGGATCGGTTGCCACAGGCCGAAGCGTCGCTCGAGCGAGCCGGCGATTTGCTCGCGACACACTACGGCGAGGCTTATCGCGCGCGTGCCATGGCCTGGCACGCGTTGGTTGCTCTGGCCATGGACGACGCGCCACGCGCCGAGACACTGGCTCAGGGCGCCCTGGTAACAGTCGAGGGTGCGAGCGAGCAGGCGTACGCCGAGGGCCACGTGCGCATGGTGCTCGCGCGGACGCTCATCGCGGTCGATCAACTGGAAGCCGCACGCGAGCACCTGGACGCCGGGTCCACCATTTTGCGTGAATTACTCCCCGAGGACCATATCGATATCGCCGACGCCCACGAGGTGGCTGCCCGCCTCGGACTGGCTGCTGGCCATGCCGACACCGCGGCCGCACACGCCGAGGCCTGCCATCGCATCCGCTCGAGCCGCCTGGGGCCGGACCACCCCGACCTCATCATCGCCAAAGCACTCCGGACGATGGCCTCGGTCGCGCCCGATCGCCCACTCGACGCGATGCACCAGCTGGAAGACCTCTTCCACGACGCCGAGCAGCTCGTGGGCACCGACCACCGGCTGTGCCTCGAGGTGCTGCGCCTTGGCATCGATGCCGCGCGGGCCGGCGGCGATGAGCTCGCGGCTCGCAACAAGGGGCTGGTGCTGGAAACGCTCGCCGAACGGCGACAAGAACGGATGCTGGCCGGCGACGCACGCTGACCGGCCGGCGCGCAACGGACACCCTCCATTCCGCCAGCTCGCGCACCGAAGACTCGCGACCGGCCCATCGCCCAGACTCGCAATGATGGCCGATGGGAAGCCGGCCGGGGCAACGCCCGGGCTTCGAACCAGACCGAGGCGGCGTTCGGAGCGTGCGACATCGCCGTGCCCGTGTTCGTTGCGGGCATGCCCAGGTCGGGCACGAGCTTCGTCGACCCAGTCATCAACGCCCACCCGCTGGCCGTGAGCGTGGGAGCGTTGAACCCGATCGAGAAATTCGCCGGCAAGCCCACCATCTTCGACTTCCTCGCGTTCCAGAATGAGTTTGATGCGGGGTGTGAGTAGCGAGCACCATTGACGCTAAGGAGCGATAGAAGGAGAGTGCCATGCGTGTCCCCATCATCGCCGCCTCCACGGCGGGTGTCCTACTGGTCGCCCTGCCCGCGTTCGCCCAGCCCCAGGTGCCACCGGGCTTCACCGTCCGCCGCATCGCACCGCTGCTCGATGACGCCCTGCCGCAGCTAAGCGCGATCGACGATCCGGGCGGCTTCGGCATCGGCGTGGCCACGGCGGTCGCCGACGAGGGCGTGCTCACGCTGCGGCTCATCGAGCCCAGCGGCACCATTCAGGCGCTCGGGGCCATCGCCGAACCATCGGACCAGATCCGGGCCATGCGTGTCAGGCTCGATACCGACGGTGCCGTCGACGGCCGGCTGCACTGCAGCCTGCGCGTCCGCGGGGGCACGGGCGAGGGCGAGACGGCGTACTTCACCCTCGAGCCCGGGGGCCCGCTGGTCGAGGCCTGGAGGCGGACGGACCTGGTCGTCTACGACTTCGAGTTCGTGCGCGGCCAGCCGGGGCTGGGGGATGGCGCCGTGCTGCTCGACACCGATGGCGACGGCGGCACCGAGTTGTCGTTCATGCGGCCGGACTTCTCGATGCAACTGCTCGATTCCAGTTCGCTGCCCGCCGGGCGCATCGACCTGGACGTGCAGGGCGTGCGCCGCGACGCTACCGGCCGCTACGGCGGGGGTGTGCTGCTGGCCGACACCGAGGACAACGACCTCGTCAGCGCCATCTACGAGCTGCGCGACCTGGCGGGCGGCGGTGACTACCGCGCCATCTTCGGGCCCGTGCCATGGAACGAGAAACGCTACGGGGACCTGGACATGGCCGCCGCCGGCGTGTTCGGCGGCATCATCTACGTCACCGAGACGCTCACCGACGAGATCCAGACGGTTGACGAGCTTGGTACCCACACCACCTGGGCCACCGAGTTCACGAACATCGACGCCCTGTCCATCAGCGACGACGGCGCGAGCATGTACGTCGCCGACCAGAACGGCGTGTGGCTCATCCGCGAGAGCGGCATGGAGCCCGGGCCCGTCGTGCTGGCGGCCGACCCGAGCACACCGGCGGGCTCGCCCATCTGCGGCCCGGCCATCACGTCGCTGCGGGTGATCTTCAGCGAGCCGGTGCGCTTCGTGGACAGCGACGTGGCGATCACCGACGGCGATGGAAACCCCGTGGGGTTCGACGCGTCGGGCTCGGGCAGCCAGTTCCTGCTCATCGGCCTGGGCACGCCGCTGGACGGCGACACCTACACCGTCACCATCCGCGACAGCGTCGTGGCCGTCGCCACGGGCCGATCTATCGACGGCGACCGCGACGGCTCGGCCGGTGGCGACGCGCTGATCCGCTACTCGCATGCGTGCCGGGCCGACTTCGACGGGGACGGCGCACTGACCATCTTCGATTTTCTGGCGTTCCAGAACGCGTTTGATGCTGGCTGCCCGTAAGACCACACCCAACACCCATGGACCGCCACCGCCCCACCGCCCCGGCGGGGCCGAAGACAGCCGCGCCGGGGCTCGTTTCTTTCGGTTGTTCTTGGGCGGTCGCTGCGCTCCCTTGGCGGGCCCGCGGCCCGTAGGCCGCGATGCGCACGACTCAAGACGACTCGCCACCGCACTCGGGGCACACCGCCCCGCCCTTGCCCTTGGGCAGGCCCGTGGTGTCGTAGCCGCAATGCGGGCAGGTGTTCGGCGGCGTGGGCTGGTTCATGGTCCACCAGATCATCGCCCCGGCCAAACCCAGCCCCGCGCCAAGCGGCACACCCATGGCCACCCACAACCCCACATCACCGGTGAGCGCCCCGGCCATCGAGCCCATCACCACACCCAGACCCGAGCCCAGTGCCAAACCAACGCCGATCGAGGTGCCATCCATAGCTCAGAGGGTACACCTCGCCAGGCGGCGCACGGCGCGCGGCGACCCCGTCTACCTACCCTGCCATCCCATGACCACCAGCACCCAGACCACCCCCACCGGCGAGGCCGGATTCGCCCTCCAGACCGCCCGCCGCGGCGACATCCACCTGTGGACCCGCACCCTCATCCCCACGACGAGGGAGGCCCCGGCCGACGCGACGACGCCCAGCCATATCTATCTGGTCCGGGCGGGGTTCATCCGGCAGCTGGCCGCGGGGGTGTACGACTACCTGCCGCTGGCCTGGCGCTCGCTCCGCAAGATCCAGGAGATCGTGCGGCAGGAGCACGAGCGGATCGGGGCGATGGAGATGCTCTTCCCGGCCATGGAGCCGGTGAGCCTCCTGAAGCAGACCGGCCGCGACGAGGCGTACGGCGACGATCTGTTAACGAGATACGCGGTGGGCGCAACGCGATCTGGGGCCTGCGCAACGCTTCGCGACGGGTTCGCAGGGTCCGTACATCGGCCGCCGAATGGAGTATCGGGGATGCCTGATCATGTTTCCGGGACCTGCGGTGGAAGCAGGCCCGACCGAGCGGGGTCGCTACGGGCAACCCGCGTTGAAGGCGTCCAGAAACGCGAGATAATCCGTGAGCGTGTGCCTTCCATTCCCGTCGAAGTCGGCCGCAGGCAGCCCGCGCTCAAAAGCTGTCTGGAACGCCAGCCAGTCGAACACCGTGAGCACGCCATCGGCGTCCATGTCCGCGGGACAGGACGGGCAATCGCTGAGGTTGATGCGGTACAAACGTCCACCATCACCCGCAGCGTACAGATGGCGACCGACACGTACACCCACCGCGTCTTCTCCGATTTCAAGCTCCTCCTGCCAAAACGTCTCCTTGCGTTGTACATAAGACGGCGACCGCGTGTCGAATGTCACAATCTGGTTGAAGCCCAACACGTGCAAGTACGCATAGTCCGGCACGGCGCGATGGTCTCCCAGGCGGTGCGTCGCAACACCGATGATCTGGGGATTGCGAGGATCGGAGACGTCGAGATACACCCCACCGTTCCACAACCACCTCGTCCCGACCCTGTGGAAGTGGTATGTTCCGCCGACCCCTGGCACCGAATTCACGACTGGAGAATCGGGCTCGCTGAGATTGACGAGCCAACCTCCCAGTGTGTAGTGGCGTCCATCGAAGGTACGGGTTGAAACGTACGCCTGATCTTCGATGAGTGCGACGGCAATCGGGCCGAGCCCGTCCGAGTCGGTCAGGATCCTCGAGCGTGTCACCGGGCGATCGGGATCGGAGATATCGATGGTCCACAGGCCCGCCTCGCGGAGCGCCGCGACCACGAGCGTGCCTTCAAGATCAAAGCTCTCGACGGCGGTGGCCCCCGGAGGCAGCGGGATCGTCCCGCGACGCACCGGGAACCCCGGGTGGCTCGTATCGAACACCGTGACGCCGTCCTCGCTAGCCAACACAAGGCGCCCGGGCTCGGCGACGAGGCCGCCGGCACGCGCTGAAAGGCTGGCGGTCACCACCGGCCGGGCAACCTCACGGGCATCGATCGCGAGCAACTGGTCGGGCTCTGCGGAAACGAACAGGCGCGCGGTTTGCTTGGCCATGCCGCGCACTGGCCCGGCCAACGGAATGTCGGTCAACTCTTGGGCGATAGGGTCGCCAGGCCAGACCGAGGTATCCAGGATGCTCATCCCAGAAGAGGAGTAATGCAACAGATACGGGGTACCTTCGATGGGGTGGGTGTTGAAACCCTTGTCGCTTCGAAAACCAACAAACTTCACGCCGATCTTCTCTGGCCGGAGCGGATCCGACGTGTCGTACGCCACCCAGCGATAGACGCGGGGCTCGTCCGGTCCGCGCGGCGCATAGAGCACCAAGCGATCCTGCGTGCGCATGAAGATGGGCGTCCGCCCGGTATTAATGCGGTCGACAACACGCATCAAACTGGGATCGGCAATGTCGAGCACCAGCATGTGCCCGTTGCCGACGGCCCACTCGAGCCCGGGGAAGTAGCCGACCGTGCCATCGGGCGAGACGGCAGCCTGGCCATACGCTAACTGGCGGGGCGCTTCGATGCTGCCGATCTCGACCGGATTCAGCGGGTCGCTGACGTCCAGTGCCGTGATGGTGCGAAAGTCGACCGCATAGGCGACGTCACCAACGAGCGCGCTGAGATAGATCCGTCCATCCCATGATTCGCGTTGGACGGGCTGGCTGGGATCACGCACGTCCACGATTCCAACTTCGATGCGGCTGTTTTGAACGATCAAGTGGCCGTTCACCAACCCTGCGATCGAACTATGCGTGAGATGACTGTGTGGCGTGGGGAGCTCTGTGCGACTGACCAAACGCGCCCGATCCGGGGGAGACAAATCCAAGACGACCAGGATCGTTGAATTGCCAAATGCCGGCTCCATGAGCAAGTACGCAACTTCGCCTGAGACGTGCAGAGCAATAAGCTCTTCGCGATTGTCGGGAAACAACCACTTTGAACGACGTTGCGGGTTCAGCGGGTCGGAGAGGTCATAGATGGCTACGCCGTACTCGGCGGGGTATGGGGGCCGCGGCATGGACTGTTCCACAAACAGCCAAGTTTCAGACACCCTGATCCGCTCGGGCTCAGAGTCCATAAAGCTCTGTACCGCGATGTGCTGATCGGACTCACAGAGCAGCCCGCTTTCTGGAGTCTGGGCCATCACGCGTCCGCGACCCAAACATAAGACCGTCACGGCAACAAGCACGAGCACGAACGCGGCGGCTGGACGTCGAACTTCGGCAAGCATGGGGCAACTCCTCTGATAGGAAGCGAGCGTGGTTCATACCGTCGGGCGGGGCCAGCCTGCGGTGTGGGGCAACCGCAGGGATCAACTCGCTGTGTACTCAGAGTATACAGGATTGCCATTCAGGTGCAAGGCATTTTGTCCTCTGATTGATCGCATACCCTGCCTTCCTATGAGCCAGACCAGCGCCCAGACCGTCGCCGAGACCGCCTCTCCTCTCCAGACCGCCCGCCGCGGCGACGTCCACCTGTGGACCCGCACCCTCATCCCCACGACGAGGGAGGCCCCGGCCGACGCGACGACGCCCAGCCATATCTATCTGGTCCGGGCGGGGTTCATCCGGCAGCTGGCCGCGGGGGTGTACGACTACCTGCCGCTGGCCTGGCGCTCGCTCCGCAAGATCCAGGAGATCGTGCGGCAGGAGCACGAGCGGATCGGGGCGATGGAGATGCTCTTCCCGGCCATGGAGCCGGTCTCGCTGCTCAAGCAGACCGGCCGCGACGAGGCGTACGGCGACGATCTGTTCACCCTGGCCGACCGGCACGGGCGGGACCTCGCCCTGGCCCCGACCCATGAAGAACCCATCGTCGAGATGATGAAGGGGGCGATCACCAGCTACAAGCAGCTGCCGCTGAATCTGTACCAGATCCAGACCAAGTTCCGCGACGAGCCGCGGCCGCGGTCGGGGCTGCTCCGCTGCCGCGAGTTCATCATGAAGGACGCGTACTCGTTCCACCTCAATCAGGAGGGCGAGGGCGGGCTCGACGTGACCTACGACCAGTTCTACGACGCGTACACGCGGATCTTCACGCGATGCGGGCTGACGTTCACCGCCGTCGAGGCCGAGAGCGGGCCCATCGGCGGTTCGGCCAGCCACGAGTTCATGGTGCACGCCGAGAGCGGCGAGGACAAGGTCTTGGTTTGCCCGGCCAGCGGCTACGCGGCGAACGTCGAGAAGGCCGAGATCGGCGAGCGTGCGTGGTCGTTCGATGGCGCGGCCGAGCAGGAGCTCGAGAAGAAGCACACGCCGGGCATGCCGGGCATCGCCGGCGTGGCCGAGCATCTGGGCGTGACGGCGGCGGGCATGCTCAAGACGATCGTGTTCGAGCGCGTGCTCAAGGATCCGGACAAGACGAAGTACGTCCTGGCCGTCGTCCGAGGCGACCATGACGTGAACGAGGCCAAGGTCCGCGACGCCGTGGGCTCGGGCGTGAGGCTGGCCGACGAGGCGAAGGCCAAGGCCGATGGCTTGGCGATTGGATATGTGAGCCCACGGGCGTTCGCGAAGCTGATGGGCGCGACGATCGTGGTCGATCCCGATGCCGCGCAAGGCGAAACGGCGTGGGCAACGGGCGCCGATGAGATGGACCATCACGTCACGGGCTTCAACTGGACGCGGGACCTGGGCATCGAGGTCGAGAAGCTCAAGGTCGCCGACATCAGGAACGCCGAGGCGGGCGACCCGAGCCCGCGGGCCGAGGGGTCCACCCTGGAAACCCAGCGGGGCATCGAGGTCGGCCACATCTTCAAGCTGGGCACCAAGTACAGCGACGCGATGGACTTCAAGGTGCTCGCCGAGGACCAGAAGCCGCGCTCCGTCACGATGGGCTGCTACGGCATCGGCGTGAGCCGGACCATGGCCGCGTGCGTGGAGATGAGCCACGACGAGGGCGGCATCGTCTGGCCCGCCGCCGTCGCGCCCTACCACGTGCAGATCATCCTGATGAAGCCCGAATCGGAGAAGCAGCGCTCGCTGGCCAACGGCATCTCCGAGGAGCTGGCCGGGGCCGGTGCCGACGTGCTGATCGACGACCGCAACGAACGCCCGGGCCCGAAGTTCAAGGACGCCGATCTCGTTGGCATCCCCATCCGGCTCACCCTGGGGGACAAGGCGATCGAGGCCGGCGGTGTGGAATTCAAGCTGCGGAAGGACGCGGGCAAGGGCGAGGTTGTGCCGTTCGCCGATGTCGTCGCACGCTGCCTCAGCGCGTTGGAGAGCGCGTGAGCTTGCTCCTCGAAGCCAAGGACGTGCACAAGACCTACAAGCTCGGGCGCGTGCCCGTGCCGGTGCTGCGTGGGGCGTCGCTTAGCCTGAAGCCGGGCGAGTGGGTGGCCATCCTGGGCGCGTCGGGCAGCGGCAAGAGCACGCTGCTGCATCTCATCGGCGGGCTCGACAAGCCCCAGGACGGCAGCATCAGGTTCGAGGGGCGAGATCTGGGCAAGCTGGGTCCGGGCGGGCTGAACAAGTATCGGGCCCGCGACGTGGGCATCGTGTTCCAGTTCTACCACCTGCTGCCCGAGCTCGACGTGCTGGGCAACGTGCTGCTGGGCGCGATGACCCAGGGCGTGCTCGGAAGAAAGGTGCCTGCCCAGCGACGCGAGCGGGCGAAGGAGTTGCTCCACGCTTTCGGCCTGGGCGAACGCCTGCGGCACAAGCCCGCCCAGCTCAGCGGCGGCGAGCGCCAGCGGGTGGCCATCGCCCGGGCCCTGATCGCCGACCCCCCACTGCTGCTGGCCGACGAGCCCACCGGCAACCTCGACCAGCACACCGGCGAGAGCATCCTCGATGCCCTGGAAAAGGTTGTCCGGCCCGATGATCCGCAAGCCCCCAAGCGGGCCCTGATCATGGTCACCCACGACCAGCACGTGGCCGACCGTGCCGACCGGGTGGTCCACATGGTCGATGGGGCGATCGTGGAGGGGTGATCGGCCCATTTGGGTTTACCCTTGATTCACACCTAGGGGACCTGGTTGGCCGTCACTAGGTTCATAGCCGCGCCCGGCGACCACCGGGCGTAGTATCGTGTTATGGGTTCGCCCTGTGGGGGTGGGGATGTTCGGCCGTCGGACGTCTCCGCATCCGCCGCCGGAGCGGGCCCGATGGGCAGGGAACCCCACACGTTGACACCTACGGGCGCCACGGGACAGCACGCTTCGGCCAATTCGGCCCCGCCGGCCTGCGGCAAGCCGCTCACGCTGCGCGGCCGCCACGGCCCGGTGCCCGCGGCCGTCGAGGAGGTCGGCACCGGTGCGGCGGTGGTCTTCCTGCACGGGCTGGTGGGCCTCAATGAGCACTGGGAAGACGTCGTCCGCCAGGCCGAGCCCAGCGTCCGGTGCGTACTGCTCCAGGTGCCCCTGCTCGACCTGCGCGGCGAGGATTGCTCGATCGACGGCGTCACCGCCCTGACCATCGACTTCCTCGAGCAGCACTTCGATCACCCGGTCGTCCTCGTCGGCAACAGCTTTGGCGGGCATGTCGCCCTGCGTGTCGCGCTGCAAAGGCCCGACCTGGTGCGCGGTATGGTGCTGGCGGGCAGCAGCGGGCTCATTGAAAAATCGATGGTCAGCGACATCCAGCTGCGCCCCAGCCGGGCGTGGCTCGAGCGCAAGATCGGCGAGTTGTTCTACGACCCCGAGAAGTACATGCGCGCGAGCGATATCGAGCGCGCCCACCAGCAACTCAGTGAACGCGGCGGCGCGCGCGCGATGGTCCGCCTCAGCCGCAGCGCCCGCCGGAACCACCTGGGCTCGCGCATGGCGCAGATCGAGGTGCCCACGCTGCTCATCTGGGGCAAGCAGGACATCGTGACCCCGCCCGAGGCGGCCAACCAGTTCGCCTCAATGCTCAGCAAGAGCCGGCTGGTGTGGTTCGAACGCTGCGGGCACGTGCCGATGATGGAGCACCCCGAGCCATTCGCCGCCGAGTTGGTCGAGTTCGTCGAGTCGCTCGGGCCAGAGAAGACCGAGGGCTAACGGGCCTTGGGTTCATGAACGCGCCAATCCAACAGACCGGCCCCCTGCGATGGACCTCGCTCATCGGCGCGGGCCTGCACGCTTGTGTGGCCGGCCGGGCCAGGAAGCTCCGCAACCACGCGCACTGGACCGCCAACACCGCGTACATCCAGCGAGCGCAGCTCCGCGGGCTACTCGAGCAAGCCAAGGGCACCGCGTTTGGGCGCGAGTACGGCTTTGCCACCGTGTTGAAGGCCAGCGACGCCGAGATCGCGAGCGAGTATCGCAAGGCGGTGCCCGCGCGCGACTACGTGGCGTTCCTGCCCTACGTCGAGCGCATGGTGGAGGACGCCGAGCCCGACGTGCTATGGCCGGGATTGGTCAAGCAATTCTGCCAGACCAGTGGCACGACCGCCGGCGACAAACGCATCCCCATCACCGACGCCATGATGGCGTCCAACAAGAAGGCCTCCTTTGATATCTTCGCGCACGCGCTCAACTGGGGCGTGTCGCTGCCCAAGCTGCTGGGCGGCAAGGCGCTCTTCCTGGGCGGTTCGAGCGCATTGGATCGCCGTGACAACGGTATCCTTGTGGGCGACCTCTCGGGCATCGCCACCCAGCAGATCCGCTGGCCCCTAAGCGCCATCTACTCCCCCGGCCGCGATATCGCGCTGATGGACCACTGGCCCAGCAAGCTCGACGCGATGGCCGAACTGACCAGCACGCAGGATGTCCGAATGATCAGCGGCATGCCGAGTTGGACTGTGGCGCTGATGGAGAAGGTGCTCGCCATCACCGGCAAGGCCCGCATCGACGAGGTCTGGCCCCACCTGACGATCTTCACCCACGGCGGCGTGCGGTACGACCCCTTCGAGCCAACCGTCCGGCGGCTCTTCACCGGCGGCGAGCGTGACATCACGGTCCGCCTAGAGCTGTACCCCGCCAGCGAAGGATTCATCGCAATCCAGGACACGTTCGGACACCCGGGCATGAGGCTGAACGCTGACCACGGCATCTTTTACGAGTTCGTACCCCTCGAAGAGATCGACAAGGAGGACGCCCCTGCCTTCTGCGCCGACGAGGCCGAACCGGGCCAGCGATACGTCGTATTGATGAGCACCTGCGCCGGGCTGTGGCGGTATGTCATCGGCGACGTGGTGGTGTTCGAGAGCGTGCCCAACCGCATCGGATGGGGCGGGGGCACCGGGCCGGCCCGGCTTCGGATCGTCGGGCGGCACAAGCTATTCATCAACGCCTTCGGCGAGAACCTCATCGTCGAGAACATCGAGACCGCGGTGGCCCATGCGGCCCGGGAGACCGGGATCGAGGTGGGCGAGTTCACCGCGTCGCCGGTGTATCCGGGCGATGGCGTGCGGTCGGGGTTGCAGTTGGCGGTGGAGGCCGCCTCCGGCGGAGCCATGGACCGCTTCGCCGAGGCATTCGATGCAAACCTCCAGAGCAAGGTCGTGGACTACCGTGTGAAGCGGACCGACAGCCTGGGCATGGCGCCCCCCATCGTGACCCGGCTCGAGCCCGGGGCGATCCACGCCTGGATGGAGGGCCGCGGCAAGCTGGGCGGGCAGCACAAGGTGCCTCGCTGCGCGAACCACCGGGAGTTCATGGACGCCCTTGCCGGGCCGGTCGGCGCGGAACAGGCTGCCGCGAACCGCCCATAAGTCGCCAGCCTGTCAAGAAGCCCAACGGCCGGCGCACTATCCTTTGGAGGCCCACACGGAGCCTAAGCCGCGAGCGGCAAGCCTGCCCGTACACACCCCTTATGCGCATCCTCATCTCCAACCCGGACACCATCGGCGACGTGCTCTTGCGCGAGCCGCTGTTCCGCGCATTGCAGGAGGCCGGGCACGAGTTGGCGCTGGTCGTCAGCCCGCTGGTGCAGCCCCTGGCCCGCGTGGTGGCACCGGGGGCGAAACTGATCGAGTTGCCCATCACCGTCTACAACGGGAAGATCGACGCCGACGACGAGCGGCTGGACGCGGTGGCCGAAGCGGCCGCGGAGTTCGAGCCCGACGTGTTCGTGGGCGCGCCGTACACCTGGACTGTGCTCGAAGAGCGGCTGGCCGCCGAACTGCCGGACACGAGGACCATCGGGCAAGCCGGGGGCAAATTCCTCGACCCCCTGTATGGGCGTGAGGAAGAGGTCGACGCGCCCTTCGGCGAGATCGTCCGCGTCAACGAGGACCTGCACGAGCTCCGCAAGAGCGAAGCGCTCGCTCGCACGATCCTCGGCGACGCCGTCCATCTGGACGAGCCTCGGCTGGTCGTGGAGTCCGAGCTGGCACGGGCGGCGGACGCCGTGCTCGGTCCGCTCGCGTTGGAACGTGGGTCATACCTCGCCGCGTGTGTTGGCCACCAGGCCCACACGGCCGTGCGCAACTGGCGGCCCGAGCGGTGGGTCGAGGCTTTGGACTATTGGATGGAACGATACGAGCGGCCCGTGCTGCTGCTCGGAGCCGAGGGTGAATCAGAGGTCTCGCGCGAGATCGCCGACGAGCTCGAGGCCAAGGGCCACGAGCCACGGCATTGGTTCGGCGGCCCCGAGGGCGACACGCTGCTGATGGCGGCGCTGCTCGACGGCTCGCGCGCATACGTTGGGCGCGACACCGGGCCGATGCACATCGCCGCGGCGTTGGGCAAGCCGGTGTTCGCGCTGTTTGGCGGCGGCACGTGGCCGCGTTTTCGCCCGCTGGCCAGCCCCAGCGTGTCGATCACGCTGGCGGTGCCGTGCTCGCCGTGCGATTGGCGGTGCGAGCAGCGACGCTCGCATTGCATCCAGGACATCCCGGTGGGTGCGGTTCGGACACAGATTGATCGGTTCGAGGCCGGGCGGGTCGAGGGTGCCGAGGTGCGGCAGATCGAGCCGA
This sequence comes from Phycisphaera sp., assembly GCA_025916675.1. Taxonomy (NCBI): domain Bacteria; kingdom Pseudomonadati; phylum Planctomycetota; class Phycisphaerae; order Phycisphaerales; family Phycisphaeraceae; genus Phycisphaera; species Phycisphaera sp. The sequence goes on along the minus strand of CP098402.1, from coordinate 3,592,967 downwards.
GCCGGGCGGCGCTCGTCGGGCTGGCTGGCGACGCGGCCAAGGCCGCGCGGCAGTATCGTGTTGAGTTGTCGGTAGCGCGCCGCACCCTGAAAGAACGAGACGAAGAGGTTCGGAGGAATTCGATGAGCGAGAGCGCTGTCATGCAACGCCTGGATCGCCTGGAACAGGCGGTCCAGAAATCGGGCCAGGCGAACAAGCAGGCCGAAGAGGCCCAGCGGCGTGCCAGCGAGGTGACGCAAAAGCTCAGCCAGAACACGCAGGCCTTGCAGTCCGCCCGCCAGGAGCTGGCTCAAGCCGTGCGCCGCGCCGACAACGCCGACCAGCAGAAGTCGAACCTCGCCGGCGAGGTCGAAAAGCTGAAGGCGCTGCTGGCCGAATCCCAGGAAAACACCAGGCAGGCAAAGCAGGACGCCCAAACGGTCCGGCAGGAAATCAAGCAGAACATTGAGCAACTCACCAAGCAGCGCGACGCGGCCGAGCGTGAGGCCGCGGCACTCCGTGCGAAGTACGCGGGCGTCGATCTGCGGAAGTTGCACGCTGACCTGTCCAGTGCCCGCAAGGTCGCCGGTTCGCTGCAAGGTGAGCACAACGACCTCAAGCTCCGCGTCGAGCAACTCGTCCGCGAGCGGCGGGCCATGGAAAAGCTGGCCGACCAGCGGCTGGTGGCCGTGCAGGCCCTCGAGAACAAGCTGGGCGAGCTACTCGCCAGCCGGTGGCGGCAGATGGGCCAGCGGCTGCATATGGCCATGGTGCTGCCGTGGGAGGAAGCCGAGCGCAAACGCCTGGTGGCCCCAAACACCAACGGGCATCACGCCGGCTAGCACGCTACGAATGAACCAGGGGAGCGATTCATGACCACGACCCAAACCGTGAGCACGGGACTCTTGCAACACGCTCGCGATCTTGCCGAACAGGCCAGCAAGTTGGGCCGCGACGCAACACCCGCCAAAGCACTGGAATTAGCACTGCACGGCAAGGATGGCGTGGCTTTGGTGGCCGGCGAACCCACTGCCGCATCGCTCGACGCGCTCACCAAGGCGTGCGACGAACGATCGTGGCACGTGTTTGTTGCCACAGGCGATGCCGATGCTGCTACCACGATCGCCGAAAAGCTCCGCAGGGCAGTCATCGTTGAGCACACGGCGGCCGAGTTGCTCCGCACGCTCCCCATCAAGCCATCCGTCGCGGTCGTGTGCGGCGGCGATGCGGATGCCGTATCGGCCAGCCTCGACTCCATCGCCGACGCCATGCCCGATGGCGCACTCGCCGTGGTGATCGGTGCGCATGCCCGTAGCACCAAAGACTGGCGCGGGATCGGCGGTGGCAAGGATCTGGCACTGCTCGCCCGCCACACCGCGTCGGCCGGTGTGCTTCCGATCCGGCTTGAAGGTGACCTTTATGGCCGCCTGAGCGACTTGTCGCGCAAGGCGCTCTCCGAGGGTCCGACGCCCGCCCCCGACGCCACGATGCGCACGCCGGCGGTGGTCTCGCCCACGGGCCTGGGAAGTGCGAAGACGCGGCAAGCCCTTGTGAAGAACGTGATGAGGGCCCGAGAGATTCTCGAACCCCGTCGACAGAACCGGCGGCTCGAAGGCCTCAGCCGGTGGCCCTGGGTGGTGCCCGACGCGAAGCCTCTGCCGCCAACGATGCCCGACGGCTCGCCCTGGCCCAAGATCACGGTCGTCACGCCCACGTACAACCAGGGCCACTTCATCGAGGAGACCATCCTCTCGGTGATCCACCAGGGCTACCCCAACCTTGAGCACATCCTGATGGACGGCAAGTCGACCGACCACACGATGGAGGTCGTCGATAAGTACCGAGATCACTTCGCCGTGATCGTCTCGGAAAAGGACAAGGGCCAGAGCGACGCGATCAATAAAGGCTTCGAGCGCTCCACCGGTGAATTGCTCACCTGGATCAACAGCGACGACATGCTGACGCCCGGCGCGCTCGCCGCGGCGGCCATCGCGTACAAGACCAGCGGCGCGAGCTTCATCAACGGCGTCTCGCAGGTGTTCCGCGAGGGCAAGCTGGTCCACCAGTGCATCACGAGTTGTCCCGACGGCCCGATGCCGCTCATGGACATGCTCGACCTGGAGAACTGCTGGCTCACCGGGCAGTTCTGGTGGCAGCCCGATTGTTTCTTCAGCAAGGAACTGTGGGACAATGCCGGCGCACACGTGCGCGTCGATTGGTACTACTCGATGGACTACGAGCTGTGGCTACGCATGGCGCAGGCCGGCGCGACCGTCCACAGCATCGGCCGCCCCATCTGCTGGTATCGCACCCACGCCGACCAGAAGACCAGCGAGGGCGAAGGCGAGGGCTTCCGAGGCGAGCTGCCCAAGGTCGTCGTCGACCACTGCGAGAAACACGACATCACGCTGGAGAAGCGGGAGAAGGAGGTCGTCAAGGGCCGCCTGCGCGTAGTGTTCTTCAATGACGTCGGATTCGAATACGGCGCGGGCATCGCGCAGCGGCGATTGGCCGAAGCCTTCGCCAGCGCCGGGCACGACGTGCGTGTGCTCGCAGCGACGCATCCCGAGCCGGTGCGCGAGAGCCCGACCGTCTCGGCCACCGACGCCCTGGCCGCCATCGACGCGCACGACCCCGACCTGGTCATCATCGGCAACGTGCACGGCGCCGACATCGCGCCAGAGGTGCTCAGCGCCATCACCGCCAAGCACGAGACCGTGTTCTTTATGCACGACGCGTGGCTGCTCACCGGCCGCGAGACCTACTTCGGCGACAACGAAGACTTCCTGACCGGCACCGTCGGCCCGACCAGCACCAACGCCGGCTACCCGGCCATGGAAGACGACGCCATCCGCCCCGCGTGGGAGGCAAAGCGGCGTTTTCTGACTGGTAGCGAGACGCTCACGATCTTGACCAACAGCCAGTGGCTGGCCGACCGCGCGAAGGCCGCGCTCGCCAAGCTCGACACGATCGAGAAACCTACCCAGGACCATGACGCGGCTCCCTTCGACCTCGGGTGCCGCCCACCGGTCCACGCGGTTCGCTATGGCCTTGACCTCGATGCCCTCCAACCACGCGACAAGGCGACCTGCCGCGACATCCTGGGATTGCCCCAGGACGACTTCATCATCATGGCCTCGGCCTGCTCGCTCGAAGACGAGCGAAAGGGCATCGGCTACCTCGCCAAGGCACTCAAGCAACTCGACCTGCCCGACGCCACCGTCGTCGGCGTGGGCTATATGGCCCCCAACGCCAAGCCGCCCATCCCCGGCATGCGCGCGATGGGCTACATGCGCGACGCCCAGCAGCTCACGATGCTCTACTCGGCGTGCGACGTGTTCGTCGCGCCAAGCACCGACGAGGCGTTCGGCCAGGTCTTCATCGAGGCCGCCGCGTGCGGCACGCCCTCGGTGGGCTTCCCGGTGGGTGGCGTGCCCGAGGCGATCACCCACGGCGTGACCGGGCTCGTGGCATCCGACGTATCAGCCGAAGCGCTGGCCGCGGCGATCGATACGCTGTATCGCGACGCCAGCTACCGCAGCGACCTGGGCCAATGGGCCCGCATCCACACCCAGAACGAGTGGAGCCTGTGGACGAGCTACCAGCGTCTGCACTCGGCCCTGGCCCAGAGCGGCGCGGGCAAACGCATCGGCCTGAGCCGCAAGATCGATTTCACACGACCCGCGCCGATGCCCCAGAGCGCCACACTCATCCGCCCCACGCACCCGGCGTATGAACCCCGCTTCGGCTTCGAGCACTGGGAAGGCCCCAAGCCCGAGCAGAACCTCGACCGCTTCCGGTGGCTGCGCGGGCCAAGCGCGGCGGCCGTGTTGCACGCAACCAGGGCCGGCAAGGCAAAGCTGGCGATCACCTGCCGCAACACGCATCCCGGTCAACGTATTCGAGTTGTCCTCAACGGCAAGCAGGTGGCCGACCAGCCCATCCCCAAGACACAACCCCGTACCGACCACGCCATCACCATCCCCGTGCGCGTGAACGAGGGCGCGAACCACCTGCAGCTCAACATGTGGAAGTGGAATCAGGGGGAGGGCCGCCCGCTGGCGATCATGCTGACCGACCTGCGGCTGATCGAAGACTGACGCTTAGATCACGTCGCGGATCTCGGCCCGAACGGCCTTGAGCGCGAGCAAACCGAGAGTCGTAAACAGCACGCCCCAGCCGAGCGCGGCGGGCATGAGCCACCAGTCCGGCAAACGCCCTTCGATGATCATCTGCCGACCGGCCTCGAGCGCCGGATACGCCGGGTTGTATGGGAGCACGGCCTGGATCGGTTGGGGCAAGATGTCGGCGACATAGACAATCGGATAGGCCCAGAAACCGATGGTCAGGCCGATCTTGATGACCTCGCTCACGTCTGACACGAAGGGGACAACCGCCGCACCGAGCGACGCCACGCCGAACGCGAGCAACAGGAGCAGCGCGAACGGGAGTGGCGCGAGGAGCCAGTACGCATTCGGAATAAAGCCGAAGGGGATGGCGGCCACCGCCAGAAGCGCGAAGCTGATCGCCAGCCCGATCGCGCTCGAAACGACCGTCTGGGCGACAAAAGCACTCTCTGGGATGGGCAGTTTCCGTAGATACTGGGCATTCGCCCGGATGGCGTTGCTGCCGCGAGAAACGGTCTCGCCAAAAGCCAGCCACGGCAGCATCGCGCTGCACAGGTAGACCACGTACGGCGCATCGCCCCGGCTCGGGCGGTCCATGATCTGGGCGAACACGATCGAGTACACCAGGATCATCGAGAGCGGCTGGAGGACGTTCCACAGCACGCCCGCGCTCGCGCCGGCGTAGCGGTGGCGCACGTCCGACAACGCGGTGCGCCAGATGTAGCGGGCGTGGGGCCAGAGTTCGAGCATCGTGAGACTTCCGTTAATCGCCGTGCTTGGCGCGCAGCTTGGTGCTCATCCGGCAGACCAGTTGGGCCCGCTCGGTCTCGTTGATCCAATCTTGCAAGGTCGCCGCGATCTCGTCGGCCGGCACCGGCGCGCCCGGCAGCGGGCACGATGCGCCAAGTTGCCGTTCGGCGATCGCCCGGTATCGCGTCAGCGTGCGATCGCCGTACATCGACACAAAGTCGAATTCCTCGTTGAGGAACAGCACCACCGGCACACGGTTGCCATCGTTGATCACCAGCCGCTCGGCCAGGTCCATGTGCTCGTCGCGATCGAGCAATCCCAGCCCGATGAGGTCGGGCCGGAGCTTGGCGATCGCGTCGAGCATCGGCACCTGCTGCACACAATCGCCGCACCACGTGCCGCTGATGGCGAGGACGTGCATGCGACGGGTAAAACCCTCGAACAGGGAGTGGTGCTCGACGGTCGTCCGGACGCTCTGGCGAAAGTCAGCCCACGCCTTCTGGTGGTTGTCCTTGCCGGTGGCGACGTAGGCGTCGTATAGCAGGGCTTGCTCGAACTTGGTCCGCAGGAAGTCGGTCTCGATCATGGCGACACGATACGCGCCGGAGGCTCGCCAACGCGGGCGGTGCCGCACTCGGGGCAGACATCCCCCACCACCGCCGAGAGGTCGTAACCACAGGCGAAGCAGGCGGGCGTGCGCGCGCAGCGGCGGGCCTCGGTGCCGATGATGCGGTCCTGGGCGACAAACGTCAGCACGACGCCGATGAGCCACGCGACGCCATACCCGAGGATCGCGCTGGCCAGCAGCGGGTAGGTCGTGGTGCCGAAGGGGCCGGTGGCGCTCGTGGACGCGAGCGAGCCATCGGGGTGGAACGTGTTCACCTCGTTGTAGATGGTGGATACGGCTTCGAGAAACGCGAGCCAGCCGAACGCCCCGATAGCGAACGCCGCAGGGGCGGCCGCAATCAGGATCCGGCGTCGCTTCTGAACAGCTTTGACGGCCGCCCGGGCCTGCTTGATCGGAATCGCCAGTTCTCGGGCCACCGCCAGGGGCGGATATACGGCCCACCACAGTCGATTGGGTCGATCGGTCATGCCTGTGTGATTGGGAAGTGGAGCGGACGTGAGTCGAACACGCGACCTCATCATTGCGAACGATGCGCTCTACCAACTGAGCTACCGCCCCGGTTTCGCTTGGCCTCTCGGCCGGAGGGCGTGAGTATAGGGCGGCCATTCCCGAGCCGCTGGGGCAGATCATATAGCCCGATAACCGTAAAATCGCCCCACACCGGCGATTTCTTGGCTCGGATTCAGCCGATCGCCGTTATGTTGTTAGCACTAGCTTACACATCGGGCTGCGAGCCGCTGGAGGGGGCGGCTAGCGGCCCGTGTGTGCGGCCAAAGGAGCATGATCATGGGCAAGCCGACCAACGGACGAACTCGACTCAATACGTGGCGCGGCGGGCTGGTGCTCATTGGTGTCGGGAGCGCGGTCCTGCTCTCGGGCTGCCACGGCCACGGGCATTACCGCTACCACGGCGGCCACCACGGCTTCCACGGGCACTACGGCCATCACGGGTATCACGGCAACGACTGGCTGCTGCCGGTGCTGGCGATCTGGGCGCTGCTGCACGTCTTTGGATAGATGCAACACTGTGTTGTTCAGAAAAAGCAGCACTCGCATGCGCAGCACATCGCGGAGCATGCACGCCCCCGTTCATAAAGAGGGTGTTTACGCTCGGACAAGACCGGCGTCATTGCGCGAAGACTCGGCGCAGAGCGACCCGGATTGCTTGGCTTTCGTTTCACGCATGGGTACCAAAGCCGCACTCGGTGGAGCAGGCACGCGTCCGCTCCGATCGAGCCTGCGAGCAAAGGAGAATCCATGCGCAATTCGATCGCGACCCTGATGCTTCTCGCTGGTGCCGCCACCGGCCTTGCCCAGACCACCGGCCCAAACAGTTCGGCCGAGCCCTACGTCGACGGAACACTGAGCGACGCCCGATCGACCAGCATCCTGACCGTTGGTGACAGCCCGACGGGGAGCGACTACCGGATGGTCGGCATTCCCGACGGCATGGGTGGATACGACAACGGCGACGGCACGTTCACCGTGCTTATGAACCACGAACTTGGCACGTCCGCCGGCGTGGTTCGTGAGCATGGCGCGATCGGCGCGTTCGTGAGCAAGTGGACCATCGACGCCGACACACTCGAAGTGATCGCCGGCGAGGATCTGATCAAGCGCGTCTTCGTGTGGACACCGTTCGTCGGCTACACGGAGTCGTTCAGCGAGACGCTCAACCGACTGTGCTCGGCCGACCTGCCGCCCGTGAGCGCGTTCTACGACTCGACCACCGGCCTGGGCACGACCGAACGCATCTTCATGAGCGGCGAGGAGACCCGCCCGCCCTTCAGCGCCGACCACGGCCGTGCGTTCGCCCACGTCGTAACCGGCGATGACGCCGGCGTGAGCTACGAAATCCCCGCCGTCGGCAAGATGGCCCACGAGAACGTGCTGGCCAATCCCTTCGAGCAGGTCAAGACCATCGTCATCCCCATGGACGACGCCGATCGCAGCACCGCACCCGGCCCGGCCCCCTGCGAGTTGTACGTGTACGTGGGCGAGAAGCAGCCCGAAGGCAGCCCCGCCGACAAGGCCGGCCTGACCAACGGCACGCTGTACGGCGTCCAGGTCGTGCGTTTCGACGGCACGACGGTCGTCGAGGAGAGCAACGAGTTCGGCTTCGGCGACGCGACCACGGGCTATGTCGGCCAAGCCCGCTTCGAGCTGATCGACCTAGGCGACGTGCGCGACATGACGGGAATCGAGCTTCAGACCGAATCGATCGCCCAAGACATCACCCGCTGGCAGCGCATCGAGGATGGCGCGTGGGATGTCCGCGACGGTCGCGAGAGCGACTTCTATTGGGTGACCACGGCCAGCAGCTCGCTGAACAGCCGCCTGTTTGCCAATTACTTCGACGACATTACCAACCCCGAGGCGGGCGGTGTGATCGAGATCCTGCTGCAGGGCGATGAGGGCCAGCAGACCATGGACAACATGGGCATCGACAATCGCGGCAACGTGGTCATCCAGGAGGATCCGGGTGGCAGCGATCGCCTGGCCAAGATCTGGAACTACAACGTCGACAGCGGCGTGCTTACCGAGATCGCCGCGTCGGCCGGCAAGTTCTTCACCGAGGGCGAGCCAGAGTTCATCACGACCAACGAGGAGAGCAGCGGCGCCTTCTACGCCGACGACCTGCTGGGCGAAGGCTGGTGGCTCATGGACATGCAGGTCCACGAGGCCGAAGCCGATCCCGAGTTGGTCCAGGGGGGCCAGTTGTACGCACTGTTCAATCCGCTCAGCGCGTGCGTGGCCGACTTCGACGGCAGCGCGACGCTCAACGTCTTCGACTTCCTGGCGTTTTTCAATGCCTACAACGCTGGTGATCTGATCGCCGACCTGAACGGCGACGGGTCCCTGGACATGTTCGACTTCCAGGCCTTCCAGAACGCCTTCGACGCGGGCTGCGTGCTCGACTAAGGCCCAAACCGGATCACTTCCCTACACGCGGGCGTGCTTTCCTTGCCAGGCCGCCCGCGTTGTTCTATTTCCCGCAGATCAGTTGATGTAGAACAGCGACCGGAACAGATCGTCGCCAAAGGCGTCCTGCATGTCGCTCCAGAGCTCGTCGCGCGTCACGGGGCGATCCTCGACCGGTACGAGGTAAGGCGCGGCGGCGGAGCCCTGGACCCAATAGAACACGTCGAAGTCGCGTGGCTCCTCGAAAAACTCGCGCACATCGATGCCCTGGGAGCCGTCGCCGCGCCAGAAGCGCAGGAGCTTCTCGCCCTCGAGCAATGCCTCGGCCTCGTCGAGCAGGTCGAGCCACATGCGGACCTGCGGCTCGCCGATCTCGACACCATCCATCGCGGGCGTCTGGCCCGGGGCGGGCAGCCACTCACGGTCGTCGTCGGTCTCGGCCCGGGCGCTGCTCCACATGTCGCTGCTGTGGTCGATGGCACGGAGCAGGTGTTGCCGGGCATTCCCCATGCGCGTCGCACCGTCGGCGGCCAGCGGGAAGTCGAGGCTGCCCACGAACGCGAGGATGTCACCCACGTCGATATCCATGCCCATCGGATCGAGCGGGCGGCTCTGCTGCAGGAACGGATACGGCGATTGGGGCTTGGGGAAGAACAAGTGGCCGCAGCGGTCGAACATCTCCTGGTTGTCGTAGGCCAGCATGATCTCGGCGGCAGCCATCAGCACGTCGTTGTACGCCCGCAGCCAGTGCAGGTCGGTCGCGTCGAGCCCGAGCACGAACGACTGCTGGTCCTGGGGGATGTTCACACCACCGCGAAAGAGGATCGAGAAGGCCCGGGCTGGCGCCTCGCCCGGCGAGGCCACGCCGTCGCCGTTGAAGTCGATGGGGATCTGCGCCATGTCCAGACGCAGCTTCCAATCGCCCTCGGGAACACCGTCGAAGAGTTGGTCAACCCGTCGCAGGTCGGTCAGCCACTGGCGGGCGATATCGCGGACGTCTTCGGCGCTGACCGGCTTGGGGTCGGGGTTGCGTCCGGCCTGCATCATGCCACGGAACATCATGACGCTGCCCGAGCGGATGGGCTGGCCCGCGCCGTGGTCGTACAACCGCTGGACCGCACGCTCGCCGCTGTGGAAGAAGGAGGCCAGGGCGTGGGCGAATCGGGTGCGCGCGTCGGCATCGCCGCTGTCAACGAGCTTGCCGAGTTCCTGGGTCGCCTTCGTGAGCGTCGCGCCGTCTCGGGTGAAGGCGTCCACGGCCGGGTCGGCGTGGGCGGTCGATGCGAGGAGGCACCCGAGGATGCCCAGAGCAAGCGTGCGGCGTGGCATAACAAGACCCCTCCTGAGCGAATTGGGCCCCGGGCCTCACGCCGCGGGGCGATGGTCTATACCGTTCATGCTATGACAACCCCACACAAAGCGCCGGGTGACCCCAACGACGACCTCACACGACGGGATTTCATGCGTGCCACGTCGGCCGGCCTGGCGGCCGCGGCGGGCAGCGGGTACCTCGCGTCGCGCGCGTCGGCCTCGCCGCGACGCAACGATGCCGTCGTGGAAGAACTCGACGCATTGCCGCAGGATCGCAAGTGGGGCCAGGGGCCGTTCGGCTACGACCTGCCCTATACCAGCCAGCGCATGCCCGTGCTGGCGCGCAACTGCGTGGCGACCAGCCAGCCGCTGGCGGCGCAAGCCGGGCTCGAGATGCTGCGCTTGGGCGGCAACGCGGCGGACGCCGCGGTCGCCACGGCCGCCGCGCTCACGGTCGTCGAGCCCACGGCCAATGGCATCGGCAGCGACAACTTTGCACTGCTGTGGATGAAGGATGAGGGCGGCAACACGAAGCTGCACGGCCTCAACGCCTCGGGCCGTGCGCCCAAGGGGCTGAAGCGCGAGGACTACGACGGGCTCGACCGTATGCCGCTCTACGACTGGCGCGCGGTGACCACGCCCGGCGCGGTGTCGGGGTGGGCGGCGGTGAACGAGAAGTTCGGCAAGCTGCCGTTCGAAAAGGTCCTTGAGCCGGCGATCCGCTACGCGAGCGAGGGCTTCCTCGTCAGCCCGGGCGTGGCGCAGAGCTGGGGCGCGTCGGCCCGCCGGTATCGCGGGGCCGATCGGTTTGATGGCTGGCAGCAGACGTTTACGCGTGACGGACGCACGCCCGAACCGGGCGAGTTGTTCGCCAGCCCGGGCCATGCGCGCACACTGGAGGCTATCGCGAAGACCAACGGCCGCGCGTTCTACGAGGGCGAGATCGCGCAAGCCATCGACGCCGAGAGCAAGAAGCACGGCGGCTCGCTGCGAATGGTCGATCTCGCGGCCCACGAGGCCCGCTGGGTCGACCCGATCTCCATCGACTACCGCGGCTGGCGGCTGCACGAGATCCCGCCCAACGGCCAGGGGATCACGGCACTCATCGCCCTTGGCATCCTGCGGCACTTCGATATTGCCGACCTTGAGATCGACTCCGCGAAGTGGATGCACCTGCAGATCGAGGCGATGAAGCTGGCCTTCGCCGACGCGCACCAGCACGTCGCCGACCCCGAGCACATGCGGGTGTCGGTCGACGACCTGCTCGACGATGGGTACTTGCAAGATCGATCCAAGCTCATCAATCGCGACAAGGCCGGTAACTTCGAATATGGCGAGCCCAAGGACGGCGGCACCGTGCTCCTGACCGCCGCCGATGCCGACGGCAACATGGTCAGCTTCATCCAGAGCAATTACACGGGCTTCGGCTCGGGCATGGTCATCCCCGGCTACGGCGTCGCGATGCAGAACCGTGGCGGCAACTTCTCGCTCGAACCGGGCCACGCCAACGAGATCGCGCCGGGCAAGCTCCCCTACCACACCATCATCCCGGGCTTCGTCACGCGCGAGGGCGGCCCCGCGATGGCCTTCGGCGTCATGGGCGGGTTCATGCAGCCCCAGGGCCACGCCCAGGTGCTGGTGCGCCTGGCCGACCACGGACAGAACCCGCAAGCGTGTCTCGACGCGCCGCGCTGGCAGATCGAACGCGACGGCCGCGTCATGATCGAGCCGGGCTTCGAGACGCTCGCGGGCGATAGCGTGTACGACCAGCTCGAAGCGATGGGCCACCCGATGCGCCGCTATCGCACGCGCAACGCGACGTTCGGCCGCGGGCAGGTCATCTACCGATTGGAAGACGGCTACTTGGCCGCGAGCGACCTGCGGGCCGACGGACAGGCGGTTGGGTTTTGATTCTGCACTAGAGTTCGTTGGCCTTCTTGTCGGCCGCGTCGATCCATGCCTGCGCCTGCTTCGCCCACGTCGTGCCGGGCACGGCACCAATGACGCGATTGAACCAGTCGCGGGCTTCGGTGGCCTTGCCGAGCTTGTCGTAGCTCTCGGCGACACCCGATAGGAGCTGGCCCTTCACGTCGGCCGGCTGCTTGCCCCAGTTGTTGTAGAGCTTCAATAACGCCGCCTTGGCGTCCTCGATGCCCTGCTTCGCGTAGCCCTTGGCTATGTTCTCCATCGGGTGGTACTTGGCCAGGCTGAGCAGCATCTGCGCGGCGACCATCCGCACACCGGGATTCTCGGGCTCGAGCTCGCGAGCCGTATTGAGATCCTCCAGGGACGCGTTGGTGTGCCTCATGGCGGCCATGAAGTCACCTTCTTCCGAAGCCGTGCCGGCCTCGAACATCTTGGCGGCGCCGCGCCAGGCGATAGCCTCGGCGTTCTTAGCGTCTGCCTCGATCGCACGCTCGCAGGCGGCGATCAAACGCTGTCTCGCGTCGTCGTCACCCTGGGCAGCCTCAATGAAATCGGCGAACACCTTCCGCTCGAAACCGCGGTAGCCGGAGGTCCCAGATTCGATCTGGATGAACTCGAACTCTTGGCCGGGAGCTTCCGGCGCCTCGTTCTGCCCCGCTGGCTGGGCTAGAGCGGCGGTGGCAGCAGTGAATATGACAACGACGGCAAGACAGGCACGGTGCATATGGGGACTCCCTTGAGGAGGCGGCAGGTCGATCCAGACTGTTTCTTACGCTTCCAGTGCGTGGGCTTTCAGCGCCTGGCGCAATGGGGCGATCAGGTCGCCGTATTTGGCCGCCCGGCCCTTGGCCGATTTGTAAATAGGCCGGCGGACCTGGGTCACGCTCAGGGTCCGGTCGGCTCGGTTGGCCTCGTGGGGCCGCAGGCAGCGATCGTCCCACGGCAGGCCCACGAAGTCGATGATCCGCCGGGCCGCGGTGGGCAGGTCGGCGACCAGGTCCTCGTATCGGATGGTCAGGAAGTCGTTCGAGCACGCAACCTGCCAGTGGGCCGCCAGCCGCTCGTTCTCGGCGTACACCGCGGCGAGGCTGTCGAAGCTGTCGGCGTACGGGATCGCCACCGGCCGAAGACGCTCGAAGTAGCACGACAGGCAGTTGTCTGCCGGATCCCGACGCGTGTGGATGAACTTGGCACCGGGCAGGATGCGATCGGCGAAGCCCAGGCGGCGCATGTTGGCCAGATCCTTGTTCGAGATGAGCTTGACGGTGGGCGCCTTGGTTCTCATGCCGCGCTCGTACTTGCGCGCGCACTCGTTGAGCTGCTCCACGTCCAACTCTCGGGCGTTGCCGGGCCATTGGGCTTCCAACTCGAATTGGGCGTTCAAACCCCCGATGAGGAGCTGGAGCGTGAAGTCCTCGTCGGCACCGAAGGCATCGGGATGGGCGTGGATGATGCGCTCGGTGAGCGTCGAACCGCTCCGGGGCATGCCCACGATGAACACGGCCCACGAGCCATCGACCGTGGCGCGCGGCCCGGATTGCATCCAGTCCTTGCTGAAGGTCTCGATGACCTCGTCGTTCTGGCTCTTGTACGTCTCGATGCTGAACGGCGCGCGCAGCATGGCGTTGCCGCGCTCGGCCGCGTCGAGGGCTTGCTCATATTGCTTGTTTCGCTCGTAGGCGCGTGCCATGGTCAGGCAGGTGCTGCGGAGCTGGGGCTCCTCGGGCAGGCCGGCGGCCATCACCCGCTCGCCGAGGTCGATGGCGTCCTTGAGGCGATTGGACTCCATCAGCACCCGGACCCCCACCGCCGCCAGCGATGGGTTGGTCGGGTGGGCGGCGATACCCGGCTCGAGCGACTTCCAAGCGCGTTTGGTGTTGCCCTGCATCTCGTACACCTCGGCCCGCCCGGCGACGGCAGGCGGGAAGTTCGGGTCGAGCTTCAGGGCCCTCGCGTAGTGGGCCAGGGCGTCACCCAGCTTGCCCGCGTGGACGTAGGTCTCGCCCAGTTGCACCTCTCGCAGGGGCGAGGGCGGCGAGTGCTCGACCACGAACTTGCGGTGCTCGATGGCCTTGTCGATGAAGCCGGTCGCCAGGGAGACCTCGCCCATCAGCAGGTGCACTTGCGGGTCGTTGGGCAGGTTCTCGAGCAGCGTCGAGCCGAGCGTGTGGGCCTGGTTGTAGTCGCCGCGTGAGGTGGCATCACGGGCCAGTTGCAGGAGTTCGGTCGCACGCTGTGGGCTGAGGCTCATGGGGCGATCATAAACCCCGTTTCGGGCCGGGCATGCGTGGCTTTGGGCCTATCGTCCAGCAGGGTTAGCACCGGGAGGGCCCATGCGAGAAATGCTGGATCTGGACGCCTCGCTCGAACCCGTCCAGGGCGAGTTGGCCTCGTTCCTGGGCCGCGTGGCCGACCGCTTCGACGACGCCCTGCACAGCGATATTCTGGCCGTCCAGCGGCTGACCCAGCACGTCGAACGCTACCGCGGCAAGATGCTGCGCCCCGCGCTCGTCGCGCTCTCGGCGGGCGCGTCCCATGGCGATCTCACGAAAGTGCTGCGCGGGCCCAAGGGCGAGGCACTGGAGGTCATCGGTGCCGTGTGCGAGATGGTCCACATGGCCACGCTGGTGCATGACGACGTGCTCGACGAGGCCGATACGCGCCGTCGCGGACGCACCGTCAACGCCATGAGCGGCAACGAGACGGCCGTGATCCTGGGCGACTACCTCATCGCCGGCGCGTACCACCTTTGCTCCACGCTCGACGAGCAGGCCACCGCCCTGCGCGTGGCGCGCGCCAGCATGGTGGTGTGCAGCGGAGAGCTGCTCCAGCTCGACCGCCGCGACGACCTCTCGCTCGACGAAGCCACTTACTTCGAGATCATCAATCGCAAGACGGCCGAGCTCATCGCCGCCGCGTGCGAACTCGGAGCCGTGACCGCGGGCGGCACACCAGAGATCGTCGCGGCGCTCGAGTCCTTTGGCCGGCAGATCGGATCGGCCTTCCAGGTGCGCGACGACCTGCTCGACCTGACCGGCCGCGAGGAGGTGGTGGGCAAGAGCGTGGGCCGAGACGCGCGTAAGGGCAAGCTCACGCTCCCGGTCATCCACCACCTCCGGGCCGCCAGCCCAGACGAGCGGGCCCACAGCCTGGCGCTCGCCGTCCGTGCCGCCCACGAAAACTCGGGCGACGCCCCCGCCCGCCTCCGCCAGCGGCTGGAGACTACCGGCTCTGTCGAGCACGCCCAGCGGGCCTCGGAGACCATCGTGGGCAGGGCTCGCGGGCACCTGGACGCCGTCGTCGACTCGCCGGCCCGTCGGATCCTGCTGGCAATGGCCGAGGCTGTGGTCAATCGGGCGTTCTGACCGCGAATGCCCGGACATGGCCATGAAACCGGGCTTTTGGTCGCCGAGCGCGCAATAATGACGCTCCGCCGGAGCGAATGCCGGTGGATGCCCCGGGCGTGTGCCAGAGTGGACTAATGGGGCGGATTGCAAATCCGTTTGGAGAAATCCAACCGTGGGTTCGAATCCCACCGCGCCCTTTCTGATCCGGCGGGCTCACGCCTGCCATTCCCAAATACTTTCCGAATCGGAGGCTTTCCAATGACCACCGCCGCACCAGCCCCAAAGGCCGGCCTCGAAGGCGTCGTCGCCGGCGACACCAGCATCTGCAACGTCGAGCAAGACGCCCTGATCTACCGCGGCTACGAAATCCACGACCTGGCCGACAACGCCAGCTTCGAGGAGGTGGCCTACCTGCTGCTCGAGGGCGACAAGCCCACGGCCGACCAGCTCAAGTTCTTCAAGGACGAGCTGATCGCCAACCGGGCGCTGCCGCCGCAGATCATCGACTACCTCAAGACGGTCAAGCCCATGGTCATCGCCGGCAGCGCCGTGCCAATGGACATCCTCCGCACGGCCGTCAGCCTGCTGGCCAACCTGGACAAGGAAAGCCAGGACATCAGCGCCGAGGCCAACCTGCGCAAGGCCAAGCGGCTGACCGCCAAGATCCCCACGATCATCGGCCACATGCAGAACGTGATCGACGGCCGCGACATCGTTGCGCCTGACACCGGCGGCGACGCCAACCTGGGGCATGCGGCCAATATGCTCTACCTGATGAGCGGCGAGAAGCCAGACGCCGAGGCCGAGAAGGTCGTCGATGTCTCGCTCACCTTGTACGCCGAGCACGACTACAACGCAAGCACCTTCGCCAGCCGCGTCATCGCCGGCACGCTGAGCGACATGCACGGCGCGGTGACCGGCGCCATCGCCGCCCTGAAGGGCCCGCTGCACGGCGGCGCCAACGAGGCGGCCATGGACATGCTCCGCGAGATCATGAAGGATCTGGACGGCAAGATCGAGAAGCCCGCCGTCGAGGCATGGATGCGTCAGGCCTTCCAGGACAAGCGCAAGCTCATGGGCTTTGGTCACCGTGTGTACAAGAACGGCGACCACCGGGCCCCGATCCTGCACAATCTTGGCCGTGCGGCTGCCGAGAAGCGTGGGGCCGAGTTCGTCAAGTGGTTCGAACTGGGCGAAATCGTCCAGAAGATCATGCTCGACGAGAAGAGCATCCACCCCAACGTCGACTTCCCCTGTGGCATGACGTACTTCGCCCTGGGCATCCCCATCCCGCAGTACACGCCCATCTTCGTGGCCGCCCGCATTACCGGATGGGCCGCCCACATCATGGAGCAGCACGCCAACAACCGGCTGATCCGCCCGCGTGCGAACTACGTCGGCCCCGACCTTCGCAAGTGGAAGGACTAACGTCCCTCCATGTCCCAACGCGAGTTCGAATCCACGCTCCACACCGACATGGCCGACCGTATGACCTACGGCGGCTATTTGCATCTGGAGAAGGTCCTCACGGCCCAGCAGCCGCTGAGCAGCCCCGCGCACCACGACGAGATGCTGTTCATCATCCAGCACCAGACCACCGAGCTGTGGCTGAAGCTGATGATCCACGAGTTGCGCGCCGCCATCGCGGCCGTGCAGGCCGGCAGCCTCGAGCCGAGCTTCAAGATCCTCGCCCGCGTCAAGCACATCCTCCAGCAACTCTTGAATCAATGGAGCGTGCTGGCCACGCTCACGCCCACCGAGTACGCCCAGTTCCGCGGCATTCTGGGTAATGCCAGCGGCTTCCAGAGCTTCCAGTACCGCCTCGTCGAGTTCTTGCTGGGCAACAAGGACCGGCGGATGCTGAAGGTGCATGAGCACGACAAGGTGGCCCACGACATCCTGGCCGAGGCGCTCGAAGCGCCCAGCATCTACGACGCCTTCCTGACATACATGAAGGGCCAGGGCCTGCCCGTGCCCGAAGCGGCCGTCAACCGCGACTACTCAGAGCCGCGAGAAATGGACGAGAGCGTCATTACCGTCCTTAAGACGGTGTACGAGAACCCCCACGACCACTGGGCCAGCTACGAGATGGCCGAGAAGCTCGTGGACGTCGACGATCAGTTCGGCCAGTGGCGCTACCGCCACCTGCGCACCGTCCACCGCATCATCGGCATGAAGCGCGGCACCGGCGGCTCGTCGGGCGTGCCCTTCCTCCGCCAGATGATCGACCACCAGTTCTTCCCGGAGCTGTGGGAGGTGCGGACGCGGATCGAGGAACTGCCGGCACCCAGCAGGTAGCCCGCCGGTCGAGTCTGGAGGCGAGCCGATGCGTCGCTGGGTCCCGCTGATCTCGCTGGCGTTGTTCCTCGGCCTGCTCACGTCGGTTGCGATAGCCTGGCTCGGCGCTGCACTCAACCGAGAGACCTGGCCCGACGTGCCGCTCACCCGTGGTACGGTCGAGCGAGCCGCCGTCGTCGACGGCTGGCTCGTGGACGAAACCAGCGACGCCACCTGCACGCGACGGCTCATCAACCTCTGGTCCGAGTCGCCGGTGCCACCCTACCTCGAATTTGAAACCCTACCTAGCGCCGATAAACCCGCTATCAGTCGAGGTAGTATCGTTCGCACTCGCAAGGCCGATCCGGCGGATCACCGACTGATCAACCTCAAAGCCAGGGTCTGGGAGCGCGAGGCGGGGTGGCCCATGCGCTGCTTGAGCGCCCATCACGCCGTCGCGGACCACCGCGTTGCTTTCCCCGGGGAGTACGTCCGCGGCGGGCTCCATGTCGCCGCTTGGGAGTGGCCGTGGAGCCACACCGCCCACCAGCGGAAACAACCCGAGAAGCCGTACCACTGGCTCCAGCCGCGTTGGGAATCAGTCGAACTCGAGCACGCCCTGCCGCTCACGCCGATGTGGCTCGGCCTGTTTGCAAACTCGCTCGTGTTTGGCTCGGCATGGGCCATCGTGATGATGCCCGCGATCCTTCCCGGCTTATTGCGAATGCGCTGGCGGCGCCGCCGCGACCGATGCACCCGGTGCGGCTATCCGCTGTCGGGAGCCGACATCTGCCCCGAGTGCGGCAAGCCCCGCGTCCAACGGCAACCACTCATCGGTGTGCTGCCCATGGTTGTCGGAACATTGGCCGTACTCCTGCTCGCCTCCGGCCTCGCGTACTTCGCTCACCGCCAATGGAGCGCGAGGCCGATGCTACCACCCCTGCACCACGCGGCGGCCACCGGAAATCTGCACGACATCGGGCTCTTGCTTGCCGCTGGCAAGAATGTTAACGAGGGCGTGGACAACATCCCGGGCGTGGAACTCCAGATGAGCGGCAGCACCCCACTCTCGTGGGCCGCCGGCCGTGGTAAAACAGACGCCACCGCGGCACTCCTAAAGGCCGGGGCGTCGCCGGATGGTGTTGGTGGCAACAGCGGCATGAACTTCGACCCTGCCCCAGTCGCGCTCGCCGCCCGCGCGAATGATGCGCAAATGTGCAAGCTGCTGCTCGACGCCGGTGCCAGCCCGCTCCATCGGCGCGATCGTTTCAGTCTGGCACTGACCGACGCACTCGACTGGGGGGATACCGATCCGGAGATCGTGGCACTCATCCTCATGCACACACCAACCGGCAAAGCGCCAGACCCACTTCCCCGCGAGATCCGCGTCCAGCCAGAACCCGTGTTCACGCTCTTGCTGGAACACTTCGATTGGGACCAGACCCAACTGTTCGACATCATCAAGTATCAGATCGATGATGATCGGGTAATGCAAGCGGTCATTGCCAAAGGCCTCTCAATCGAAGAGAAAATCGGCCGCGATTTGCTCGGCCAAGCCATCAAGCTGGACGTGATCAGGGCTTCAATCTACAACCCCGTCCACGGCGCACCGCAGACCCGCGCAGCCCTGGAACTCGGCATCTCCCCGCAACGACACGCCGAGCTATGGCCCTTGAGAGAGGCTCTGCCACTGGAAGATACCATCCGTGCATTGCTCGAAGCCGGTGCCGACCCCATCGCACGCGGGCATGGCCGGGCCACGCTGCTCCACGAGCTCTCCCAGCAGAGCGGTCTCGTCGAGGTCATGCACCTTTTACTTGAAGCTGGAGTGCCGGTCGACGCTCTGGATTATCGCGGGCGGACGCCCCTGCATCAGGCGGTCGTGTACTGCCGGGCCGAGTTCGTCGAGGCGCTGCTTGCCGCAGGTGCGAACCCGATGGCGCGGGACGACCAGGGCCTGCTCCCTCGCCAGATCAAGCCGAGCATGCCGCATAGCGAAGAGGCCGACCGGATCGCAACCATGCTCGAACGCGCAGAAGCCGAATGGGAGCCTGAAAAGTAAATCGGATCCGCAATCCTGCTTGGTCATGTGCTTCGATAGCTACTGTGGGTTATTGCGAGCTCACTCCACCGCCGGCAACGCAATCACAAAGTCCGTCCCCCGCCCGACTTCGCTCGTGAAACTCATCTCGCCCCCGCTCGCCTGGATGATCCGCCGGCTCGTCGGCAGGCCCAGGCCCGTGCCGCCGGCCTTGGTCGTGAAGTACGGATGGAAGATTCGTTCGGCGGTTTCGTCGTCCATGCCCGGCCCGGTGTCGGTCACATGGACCTCGACCCGGCCGTCGCGCGCATGGTGGCGGACGCGGAGCATGAGTTCCTTCGGCACCCCCTCCTCTGACGCGGCAGCCATCGCTTGCGTGGCATTGAGCATCAGGTTCAGCACCGCCTGCTTGAGGCGCGGCGCATCAACGTTCGCCCACGCCGGGTCGGGGGCCAATTCGACACGCAGCCGCACGCCTTTGCTCTCGGCCTGAGGTAGAAAGAAGTCGCCGAGTTCCTCCACGAGCCGGTTCAGGTCGACACGAACCGGTGCCAACCGCAACTCGCCCGCAAAATCGAGGAAGTCGCTGAGGATGTCCCCCAATCGCTCGACCTCACGCTTGAGCGTGCCCGCCCGGCGCACGAGGCGGCCCCGCTGTTGCTCATCGACGGTCGGCAACTCCTCCGCAGCCTCGGCCAGTAATTGCGCGTTCATCCCGATGGTCGAGAGCGGATTCTTGATCTCGTGCGCCAAACCGCCAGTCATCGCACCGATCTCGGCCAAGTGTTCGGCGGCACGCGCCCGGCCCTCGGCCTGCCGCGCCCGGCGCATGAGCACGCGCGTCGCCCACCAGCCCGCACAGGCGGCTACGAGCAAGCCGGCACCAAAGCCGGCGATCGTGTTGGTCAGGGTCGTGCCCCACGGCTCCATCGCCATGGGCAGAGCATAGTTGCGCGAGCGATCGGGCGCGGCTCACTGCCTGGGTGTACGCGGGGCCGACCGATGCTTGGGCGTCTCTACAGAACTAAGCCGCACCACGCGGGTGGCCTTCCAACCCCGCTCGGTTCGTTTCGCGTCGTACTCCACGGTGGTGCCATCGCGCAACGAGCGGTAGCCCGGGCCGTTGATCACCGAGTAGTGCACCATCACGTCCTGCTGATCGGGGCCGATAATGAAGCCAAAGCCCTTGCGAGCATCAAACCACTTCACTTCGCCCTCGACACCCACCAGCGTGTCGGTCGGTTGTTCGGACATGGCCGCCACTCCACCGCCCTACCCGCAAACTACCCCACGTCGCGGGAATTCGGAACGGCATGCAATCGGGCCAACCATGGCCAGCCCGAGCCGGGTCTTTACCCAGTTTACCGGAAACCGGATACTTTCGTGACGCTATTTCTACCAATGGCACCCAAGTTAGCAGAACTTTCACCGTAGATAGTGGAATTATACCGTACAAAATATGTATTAAATGGCTTGATTCCCTCGTTTTGGGGATAATCGAAATGCCATACATAAACCAAAAACGCCAGCGCTAGCTGGCGTTTTCACGATTCATTCAGAACCCTGGTCGGTTCTCGGCTCTTGCCTACTCGACCGAAGCCGGCCTCCGGCCGCCACGGCGCTTGGGCCGCCGCTCGCCGTCCCGGCCACCATCGCGGTTGCCGTCTCGGTTGCCGTCTCGATCGCGATCCCGGCCACCACGTCCGCCGCGGCCTCCGCCGTCGCGGTTGCGATCGCCTCTGCCCTCGCCACGCGAGCCACGATCACCCCGGTCGCCGCGTTCTCCGCGCTCGCCATCGTCATCGTCGTCGCCACCACGCTCCTCGGGCGGCAGCGCCTGCTTGCGGCTGAGCTTGATGCGGCCCTGGTCGTCGACGAGGATCACCTTCACGGTGACCTCGTCGCCCACGTTCACCACGTCGGTCACCTTCTCGACGTAGCCGTCCTTGAGCTCGCTGATGTGGCACATGCCATCGGTGCCAGCCGCGATCTCGATGAACGCGCCGAAGTCGCGCACGCTCACGACCTTGCCGGTGTAGATCGAGCCGACCTTGATCTCTTCGCCGAGTGCCTCGATCTCCTGCTTCGCGCCGGCCAGACCCTCGGCGTCGGTCGAAGCGACCGACACGGTGCCGTCCTCGGCCACGTCGACCTGCACGCCCCACCGCTCCTGGATGGCGCGGATGGTCTTGCCGCCCGGGCCGATCAGCTTGCCGATCTTCTCGGGGTTGATCTTCACGGTCTCGATGCGCGGGGCGAACTTGGAGATGTCGTCGCGCGGCGCTTCGATCACCTCTTCCATGATGTCGATGATCTCGATGCGGGCCTCGCGGGCCTGCTCGAAGATGCGCTCGATCTGGTCGATCACCAGGCCGCGAGCCTTGAGGTCGAGCTGGATGCCCGTGATGCCCTCGCGGGTGCCGGCGACCTTGAAGTCCATGTCGCCGAAGAAGTCTTCCTCGCCGATGATGTCAGTGATGTAGGTCTCGCTGCCGCCCTTCTCGTCGGTCACGCGGCCGACCGAGATGCCGGCGCAGGTGCCCAGGATGGGCACGCCGGCGTCCATGAGCGCAAGGCAACCGCCGCAGATCGACGCCATCGACGACGAGCCGTTGCTCTCGGTGATGTCGCTGACCAGGCGAACGGTGTAGGGGAACTCGTCGGGCCCGGGCAGGATGCCCAGCAGGCTGCGCTCGGCGAGTGCGCCGTGGCCGATCTCGCGGCGGCCCGGGCCCATGATGCGGCGGGCCTCGCCCACGCAGAAGGGCGGGAAGTTGTAGTGCAGCGTGAACTTCTTGGAGTACTCGGGCATCAGGCCGTCGACGATCTGGGCGTCCTTGCCGGTGCCCAGCGTGCAGCTCACGATGCTCTGGGTCTCGCCGCGCTGGAAGAGCGCCGAGCCGTGGGTGCGCTCGAAATAGTTCACCTGGCCGAAGATCGGACGCAGCTCTTCGAGGTCGCGGCCATCGGCGCGGATGCCCTTGTCGACCAGCAACTGCCGGGCACACTTCTTCTCGAGCGTGCGGAAGGCCTCCTTGGCCATCGCACGGCGCTTGACCGACGTGATGTGCTCGCCGGGCGTGCCGTCTTCCACGATCTGGAAATGCTTCTCGAGCACCTCGTCGCGCAGCTCGCGGACGGCAGCGCCGCGGTCGTGCTTGCCCATGATCTGGCGGGCCTTGAGCATCTTGGCCTTGGCGGCCTTCTCGACGGTCGCGATGACGTCGTCGGTCGGCAGCACCAGGTTGCCCGGGCGCTTCTCCTGGCCGGCCTCGGCCACCAGGTCGTCGATCAGCACGAGCATATCGTCGATGACGCCCTGGCCAAACTCGATCGCGTCGAGCATGTCGTCCTCGCCCACCTCGGCGGCGCCGACCTCGATCATGTTGATGCCGTCGGCGTGGCCGCTGAGCACCATGTCCAGGTCGGAGTAGTCCATCTGGCTGGCGGTCGGGTTGGCCACCAGGGTCGGGCCGTCGTCGGTGTGCACACGGCCAACCCGAACCGTGGCGATGGGCCCCTCGAAGGGCGCATCGCTGATGGCCAGGGCGGCCGACGCGGCGACCGAGGCCAGCACGTCGGTGTCGTTCTCGCCGTCGTGGCTCATGACCCAGCACTGGATCTGGATCTCCTCGATGAACCCGTCGGGGAACAGCGGGCGGATCGGGCGATCGATCATCCGCATCGTGAGGATTTCTTTCTCGCTGGGCGGGCCCTCACGCTTGCGGAAGCCGCCGGGGAACTTGCCCGCGGCAGTCAGCTTCTCGCGGTAGTCCACCTGCATGGGGAAGAAGTCCAGCCCCTCGCGGGCGTCGGCCCGCACCACGGTGGCCAGCACGGCGCTGCCGCCGTACCGCAGGATGACCGCCGACGAGGCCAGGCGTGCCACCACGCCGGTCTCGATCGACATCATGCGGCCGGCGATCTCGCGCTCGACCTTGATCTGCTCGGAAATCACAACATCTGCCATTTGAAAACCCCTGTGGGTAGAAGCCGAGAGTCGGAATCGACCGCCGGCTCGGGAAAAAGCCAACCGCCGAGGCTGCTGGAAAAGGCCAGCATCGCATCGGCCGCGAGGGGAGAGTGTGGCTCAGAAGGAAGGGGCAGAGGACGTAAGGCAGTTCCCATTCGTGGCTTCCACCACAAACTGCATCGCGCCGACTGCTCCTCGGCCTTCCGAAGCCCTCGCTGTGGACGGGCCCGCCAAGCCTTCCGAGGCTCGGCACGCGTGGCCCGGGTTGTCGGAACGGGACGGCCTCTTTCCCCGACGCCCATGCGCCGGGCCCGCCCCGGGAATGCCTCAAAACGACAAAGCCCTCCGAATTCCAACACACGGGGCTTTGTACGCACGAAACCTATTTTACTTGCGCAGGCCCAGCTTCTTGATGAGGGCCTTGTAGCTGTCGTGGTTGGTCCTGTTCAGGTAGCGGAGCAGGCGGTTGCGCTTGCCCACCATCAGGATCAGCCCGCGACGGCTGTGGAAGTCGTGGCGGTGCTCACGCAGGTGGCTGGAGAGTTCCTTGATGCGGCTGGTCAGGATCGCGATCTGGACCTCCGGAGAGCCCGTATCGCCCTCGTGCCGTCCGTGCTCGCCGATGACCTCTTGCTTGACCGCGGGTTCGATTGCCATAAACGCTGGCCTCTCCGATTCTCAGTAAGGACTCGATTGCCACCACCACACGGTGCCGGCCACGCCGGCATCCGCCACAGCCCAGATCATAGCCCGCCGGCCTCAGCCGGGTCCAGCCCTACCCGAACCACCGCAGCCGCCAATTGCCGCCCTCCATGACCATGTCCATGAAGGTCCAGCGGAGGCCCTCCCTGGCCATGCCGGTCACCTGGAGGCGGATCACGTTGTTGCCCAGCGACCGCATGATGACCTGGGGCGAATTCTCGGCTAGCGGGCCGATGCGGTTGAACAGCAGCAGCACGTCGTCGCGGTGGGCCAGCAGGGTCTCGTAGGCCTGCTCTGGGGGCAGCCCCCGGGCCTCGTACTCGGCCCAGGTCATGTCGCTGAGCAGGTGCTCGGTGAACAGCTCGCGCTCCAGGTCCCGCTCGCGATGGGTCAGGGCCCGCTGGATGTGGGCCATCAGGTCGCGGGCGGTGCGAGACCGCAGGACGATCTCGCCGTCGGGTAGCTCCTCGCGGATGGGGGTCTGCAAGTCGGGATCGATCGCTTGGCGGGCGTCGGGCGAGACCCGGGCCGCGCGGCTGCTGGGCGAGCCGTTGAGCCGGCCGAACAGGTCGTTCTTGGGCGTCTCGTTCAGGACCACCTCCTGGCAGCCACCGAGCGCCAGCATCGAGAATCCCAGGATGATCGCGTTAGCTCTGGGCATCGCCTCCACCGGCTTGCTTCGATGCGCACCCGCAGCCCGGGCCGCAGCCGCCCTCGGGAATATTGGCCATCGGCGGGGCCTCGGTCAGAGGCCCGAGCAGGTGCTCGATCTTGGCATTGAGAAGCTTCGCGTGGTGCTCCAGGTGCCAGGTCGTGGTCGCCAGCATGTCGCGCACGGTCATGCTTCCCCGTTCGGGGTGCATGGCGCTGCGGTTCTGGGTTGCCTCGTCCATGTCGAACAGCCAGTCGAGCGCCCAGCGGCGCATGGTGTGCAGCACGGCCACCGAGCCGGCCACCGGCGGGGCGCTGGTCACGCCGCTGCGGGTGCCCCGGCCGTAGAGCGGCCCGTCGAGGAAGGCGTCGTGGTCGAAGTTGGCCAGCATGGGGGTCTGCTCGGCCACGGCCCGGCGGATGCGGTGCAGCCACACCATCTCACAGTCGGCCAGGTGGGTCACCAGGGCCCGGATGGGGAGCAGGCCCGCCGCGGCCTCTGGCTTGAAGGGCGTGTCGAGATCCTGCTCGGGCAGGTGGAACATGCGGGGGTCGAACCACTCGACCGACACCGCGAAGCGGCGGACGAGGTCGGGCCAGTCCATGGCGGCCAGGGCCTCGACGGGGGCGACCTCGAGCTGGCGGCACATCGGACCTGACATCGGGCCGGCCTGGCTATCGCACGCTTGGGTGTTCGTGGGGGCTTGTGTCATGGCCAATGGTACGGGCCCGGCGTGCCCCTAACCTTGTGATGGTGACCAACCCCACACCCCAACCAACCCCGAGCGCCCCGACCCCGAGCGAGAACAAGGGTTGGGCGTGCAGCCTGCGCATCATGGCGATGCCCAGGGACACCAACCAGTACGGCACGATCTTCGGCGGGGTGATTCTCAGCGCGATCGACCAGGCGGCCTTCGTCGAGGCCCGCCGCCACGGCGTCCACCGCTGGGTGACCGCCAGCGTCGACAAGGTCGAGTTCAGCCAGCCCGTCCACGTGGGCGACCTGGTGACCTGCCTGACGCGCACGACCCGCACCGGCACCAGCAGCGCCACCGTGGAGGTGCGGGTGGAGGCCGAGCGGTACGAGGGCGGTGAAACCGTCCGCGTGACCGAGGCGCAACTGACCATGGTGGCGATCGGGCCCGATGGGCGGCCCGTGCCGATGGACAGCCCCCCCACGGCCCATTTGCCGGCCAAGCCGCCTGCCGACCCAGCCTCAGCCCAATGACCGCCGGCCGGTAGAACACGCAGGAGACACCCATGGGCGACCAACGCGAGGCCCCAAGGCTGCTGGCCCTGCTCAGCGGGGGCGGCCGCACGCTGCTGAACCTGCTCGACGCGATCGAGGCGGGCGCGTTGCACGCCCGGGTTGCCGGCGTGGTCGCGTCGAGGCCTTGCGCGGGAGCCGAGCGAGCAGAAGCGCGAGGCCTGCAAACCGAGATCATTCGCGGCATGATCCCAGCCCAAGAACTGCTCGGACTCGTGCGCGCGCACGGCGCGTCATGGGTCGTCTTGTGCGGCTACCTGCAACGCATCGACGTGCCCGACGAGCTCGCCGGCAGGATCGTGAACATCCACCCCGCGCTGCTGCCCAAGTTCGGCGGCCCTGGCATGTACGGCGATCGTGTGCACCGGGCCGTGCTCGACGCGGGCGAGACCGAGAGCGGCTGCACGGTGCACGTGTGCGATGCCGAGTACGACACGGGGCCCATCGTGCTGCAGGAGCGCTGCCCGGTGTTGCCGGGCGACACGGTTGATTCCCTTGCCGCGCGTGTGTTCGAGTTGGAATGCCGGGCCTACCCCAAGGCCCTGACTGAGTTGCTGTCGCGCGACGGCGCGGCGCAGGAGGCGACACGATGAGGCGATTGGTTCCACTGGTTGTGCTGGCCCTGTGCACCCTCGCCCTCGCTCAGGATGACCCCGCCCGCCTGTCCGATGCGCAGCTCGAGACCGACGCCTTTACGCTGGCCATGGACGGCGACTTTGAGGCGGCCCTCCCGTTGTTCGAGGAGATGGCCCGCCGGCAGCCCGAGTCGTTCGTGCCCGAGTACAACATCGCCAGCTCGCTCGCCCGATTGGGGCGCACCGATGAGGCGCTGGATGCCCTGGATCGCGCGCTCGGGCTCGGCTTCGATGAGCTGGCCCACCTGCAAAACGATCCCGACCTCGCGTCGATTCGCGGCACCGATCGGTTCGAGGCGATCATCGAGGGCTGGCCCGAGCGGATGGAAGCGCTCGCCCAAGCCCGCTTCGACGCGCTCTACAGGAAGTTCGGCGGCTCGTACTTCAAGGACGAGGACGCGTTCTTGCGGCTGCGGTTCGCCGTCGGCCTGCCGCAGCCCAGCTTCTCGATGGCCCGCGACGAGCTCGACATGGTCAGCCGCTGGGCCGTGGCCGAGCTGTTCGATAATCTGGTCGAGGCCGACGCGGCGTCGGTGCCCTGGGTGAGCGTGGTGATCCCCACCGATCGGGACTTCGCGCGATGGGCCCAGCAACGCCACGGCGATGCGGCACGCGGCGCGGCCCGGCAGATCGCCGGCACGTACGACCATGATCGCAAGGAACTGGTCTGCAAGGACCTCGGCGCCACGCTCCGGCACGAGGTGTTCCACGCGCTGCACTATCGCAGCCAGAGCCTGGAGGGCCAGCGGCACGCCTCGTGGATCATGGAGGGGATGGCGTCGCTCGTCGAGGACATCGATGCCAACCCCGATGGCACGCCCAGCTTCGCGCCCTCGTGGCGTAGCAATCTGGTGCGCAAGGCCAGCTCGCGCGGCGGCCTGAAGTCGCTCACCCAGCTCGCCGAAACACCCGACCACGTCTTCATCAGCACCTCGCAGCTGTTGCATTACGGCCACGCGCGGACGGTCATGCTGTACTTGGTCGCCGCCGGCGAGCTTGGCGAGTTTTACGATAACTACGTCGACACGTGGGAACGCGACCGCACTGGCGTGCAGGCGCTCGAGCGCACGTTTGGCACCGAGATCGACCGCATCGACCTGAGCTTCCGCCGGTGGCTCGACCGCCTGCCCGTCGCGCCCGAGCAGAACCACCCGCCCACGGCATCGCTGGGCATCGACGTGGACGGCGAGCGTGGCGAGGGGCTGGCGGT
Organism: Phycisphaera sp.; assembly: GCA_025916675.1. Lineage (NCBI taxonomy): Bacteria > Pseudomonadati > Planctomycetota > Phycisphaerae > Phycisphaerales > Phycisphaeraceae > Phycisphaera > Phycisphaera sp. Next base: position 3,565,221 of record CP098402.1, on the reverse strand, counting down.
GCTTCGCGTCGCACGCGGCTCGCCTGGGCGCAATGCCGGCTTGCGCCCTCGCGACGTGCTGGTGGCTATCAACGGCCAGGGCACACGCGACATCAACGAGTTGTATCGCGTGGTGGGCCGATACATACCCGGCGACATCGTGGTGCTCAGCGTGCGGCGCGGGCGGCAGATGCTCGAACTGCCCGCGCGACTGGCCAGCCGGCGTGAGTTCGAGAGCGTGCGCATCCCGGGCGGGTGACGCCTCAGCCGGGATCCGATGGTGAAGAGTCTGGCTTGGCGTCCTGCTCGTCGTCGGGAGCATCGAGATCGGCCAGGGCGGTCAGCGCTCGCCGCAACGAGGCCAGGTAGGAATCGATGCTGGCTAGCGAAGCGTTGGTCGCTTCGAGCGTACTGAGCTTCATGTCGAGGTCAGAGAGCACCGTGTTGGTGCGTTCGAGCTTCAGCAGGCTGTCGTTGACGGTGGCGAGCCTGAGCTTCACGTCGTCCAGCGACGCGTTGGCCTGGCGCAGCTCGTTGCGAATCTCGTACGCCAGGCAGCCCGACATGTGGAGGGCCAGTGTGGCGAGCGTCATCGCCGCCAGCAGGCGGGCGCGGGGCATGTACAGCATGGATGGAATCCTCTCTCGGATCGTCTGGAATCAGTCGGAATCTTCGTCGGGTGCCTTCTCGGCGTTGAACTCCTCGAGCAACGCGCGGGCCTTGGTTTCGTCGTTCGCGGAAACCAGTAGACGCACATAGCCGGGGCTCTCGGCCTTGAAGCCCGAACTGGCCCCACCCAGGAGCTCGCAGCGGATGCCCGCCTCGCGAAGCATGTTGGCGGCGAAGGTGGCCTGGATCTCGGTAGGGAACTGGCCGACGGTCACGGGCTCGGGGTGGTCCATTTCGTCCTCTCGGTGGTGGCATCAAGGTTAGGGGCGGCGCTGCCCCGCCGGCCAGACGGGGGATCGCATAGTATATGAAGCACGGCTCATCCAACCCAACGGGAGGAAATGGCGTGGGTATTGCAGACCCCTCTAGCAATCCATTCGAGCACCTCGATCAAGTCCACGACCGCCTGTTCACCATGATGAATCGGCAGAAGACGCTCGCCGAGTTCGGTTGGGCGGCCCTCCAGAGCGACGATCTGGACGAGGTTCTCGGTGCTGCGGCCAGACTGACGGCCGAGGGCCTGAAGTGCAAGTACGCCAAGGTGCTCGAGTACGACCCCAAGAGGCGCGACTTCCTGGTTCGCGCCGGATATGGATGGCGCGATGGCGTCGTGGGCACGATGCGTGTGGGGGCCGATCTGGAATCTCCCGCGGGATACGCCTTCAAGCTCGATGACATCGTGCTGAGCAATGACCTTGTAAAAGAAGACAAGTTCCGCCGGCCCCAGATCCTCATCGATCACGGCATCCACGCGGCCATCAACGTCATCATCCGCACGCGCACCGATCGCTGGGGCGTGCTCGAGGCCGACAGCCCGGAACCCGACAAGTTCGATGAAGGCGATGCCCATTTCCTGCACGGCTTCGCGAATCTCGTGGGTCTGGCGCTTGGGCGTGCGACCGTGCGGTCGATGTCCTGAGATTACTTGCGGATGAAGCCCAAGCCGAGGCCCGCGATCCCCGCACCCGCCGAAGGAAGATAGCCGGTCACGAACGCCTGGAAGCCGCCGAGCTGCGCACCGAGCCAGGCCTGGATGGTGTCGTAGCGGTCGGCCATGGCCGTCCATCGCACCTCGACCAGGCCGGCGTATTGCAGGCCGAAGAGCAGCAGGAAGAAGATGCCCGCCGACACGACGGTGACCTTGGCGAACGCCTTGAGCGCGTAGGCCATCGCGAAGCCAACGAAGAAGCTGAAGCCCATGCGGAAGATCGCCGGGCTCCAGGGATCGGTCACGGTCTCCTCGGCGGCTTCGGCCGGCTCGCCCCCGGCGGGTGCCCCGGTCGGTTCTCCAGTGGGCTCGGGCGTGCTGCCGGGTAGGCCTGGCACGGGGAACGGGAATGTGACGTCGCCGCCCTGCCCCACGAAGCCGCTGGACATATCGGCACCGGGAGCGGTCTGGCCCTCGGTCGCGGCGGCCTGCTGCTGCTGGATGGTCTCGACCGCGGCCTCATCCTGGAGCGTGCCGGTGACACCCAGGGCCACGCCGGCGATCATCACCAGCCCTGAGAGCACCAGCAGGCCCATCTGCAGCGGCCCGGGACGCTTGCGGTGCGGCTGGTCACCGTTGGCTTCGGTCTTGGATTTGGCTTTCGTGTCGCTCACCAGCAACTGTACCCGCCGCGCTCACGTGCCAGCGGCCGACCCGAACACGCCCTGCACACCAGGTGCTATCGGTTTTGGGGGCAGGCGCCCGCGCCGTGCTTCTCGGCGTATCGCTGATGGCGCTCCTCGGCCCGGTAGAACGCCGGTGCTGGGGCGATCTGCGTCACGATCGGCTCGCCGTGGCGGCCGCTGGATTCTTCGGCGTCCTTCGATGCCCGTGCTTGCTCGAGTTGCTCGTCGCTCGTGGTGAAGATCACCGAGCGGTACTGGCCGGTATCGCCGTCCTGCTGCGCGCGGCGGGTGGGGTCGTGCATGCGCCAGAAGGCGTGCAGGATCTCATCGAATGCGACGCGCTCGGGGTCGTACTCGACGCGCACGACCTCGGCGTGGCCGGTGGTGTGCGTGCAGACGTCCTCGTAGCTGGGATTCTCCATCGTGCCGCCCGCGTAGCCGGTGGTGGCATCGATGACACCATCAATGCGGCGGAACGAGTGCTCGACGCCCCAGAAGCAGCCGGCCCCGAAGATGGCGTGTTGCGTGCGTGCCATGCGGGAAGAGTAGCGCAAACCGACGCAACCGATTCAGGACGCCGACCCGCGGAGGGTGTCCAGCACGGCGTCCTTGAGGTGCGCGTTGGTCAGGATGGCATCGCCGCCATCGATCCGGCTCGCACCCGTCCAATCTACCAAATGGCCGCCAAGTTCGGCCAGGACGCACGCCATCGGCGCGATGTCCCACGGGTTGATCGTCGGCTCGACCACCACGTCGCACCGGCCGGTCGCCAGCAGCACGTGCGCGTAGCAATCGGACCACCCGCGCGTGCGCTTGCAGGCCCTGGTCAGGCGGGCGTACACGTCCCCGCCGGTAGCTGGGTCGAAGTACTCCAGCGCGGTCGTCACCAGTAGCGCGTCGGCGAGGCTGCTCGTGTTCGTCAATCCCGCGGGCCGGGCGTCCTGGCCCACGCCGGGGATCCACCACGCCCCGCCGCTCCTGGCCGCGAACACCGTCTCGCTGAGCGCGGGCATGTGCACGACGCCCACCACCGGCTCGTCGCCCTTGAACACGCCAACCAGGGTTCCATACAGCGGCACGCCCTGCACGAAGCTCACCGTGCCGTCGATGGGGTCGAGGATCCAGCGGTAGCCCGACTCGCCGTCCTTCTCGCCGAACTCCTCGCCGATGATGGCGTCACTCGGGAACGCCTCCTCGATCGCCACGCGCAGCACACGCTCGGCACCCTTGTCGGCCTCGGTCACGGGGCTGCCGTCGGCCTTGCTGATGGTGCCGAGCTGGTCGCCCTGGAAGAACTGCAACGTGACGCCACCGGCGGCGCGCGCCGCTTCGAGCGCCAGCTCGAGACGGGCCATGACCTCGCGATCGACGTTTGCGAACGGCTCGCTCATGCCTCAGGCAACGGCCGCGGCGACCTTCTTGGCCGCGTCGCCCAGGTCGCTGGCGGCCTGGAGCGTGGTCAGCTTGCCGCTAGCCTCTTCGAGGATCTTGCGGCCGGCCTGCACGTTCGTGCCCTCCAGCCGCACAACCAGCGGCACCTCGAAGCCGATCTCGGTGGCCGCGTTGACGATGCCCTGGGCGATGACCGCGCAGTCCATGATGCCGCCGAAGATGTTGACCATCACGCCCTTGACGGCCTTGTCGTCGAGGATGATCCGGAACGCCTCGGTCACGGCCTCCTCGCTCGCACTCCCACCCACATCGAGGAAGTTCGCCGGCTGGCCGCCCTCCAGGGCGATCGTGTCCATCGTCGCCATCGCGAGGCCCGCACCGTTCACCAGGCAGCCGATGTTGCCGTCCAGGGCGATATAGTTCAGGCCCATGCGGCTGGCGCGCAGCTCGCCGGGGTTCTCCTCGCTGGGGTCGAACATGCCCTGGACGTCCTTGTGGCGGAACAGGGCGTTGTCGTCGAAGTTGAACTTCGCGTCGATGGCCAGCAGCTCGCCGTCGGGGTGCTCGGCGGTCGGCTTGGTCGTGATGAGGGGATTAATCTCGGCGATCGTGCAGTCCTTCTCAAGGAATGACTTGGCCAGCGCCATCAGCGTCTTGACCGCCTGATTGACGAGCTTCCCCTTGAAGCCCAGCGCGAACGCGACCTTTCGAGCCTGGTACGGTTGCAGGCCCAGCAAGGGGTGCAGCCGCTCACGGACGATCGCGTCGGGGTTCTCCTCGGCCACCTTCTCGATCTCGACCCCGCCCTCGCTGCTGGCGATCAGCACGTGCTGGCGCGTCTTGCGGTCGGTCGTGATGGCGACGTAGTACTCGTGGGCGATGTCAACACCCGCGGCGATCAGCAGCTTGGTGACCTCCAGGCCCTCGGGCCCGGTCTGCACGCTCACCATCTTGTTGCTCAGCATGAATCGGGCGGCCTCGGTGGCCTCCTCGGCCGTCTTGACGAGCTTCACGAAGCCCGCCTTGCCCCGCCCGCCGGCGTGGACCTGGGCCTTGACAACGGCGAGCTTCTTGTCGCCCATGTCCTTGGTCACGTCCTTGAAGACGCGGGCCGCCTCGTCGGCGTTGTCGATCGTGACCGCCGGCGGCACGGGCACGCCCGCCTGGCTGAGGATGTCGCGGGCCTGGTACTCATGGATCTTCATGCGGGGCACTCCGTGCCGGGGTTTTGGGTCAGGTGTCGTCGGGCGTCTCAGGGTAGGGCCAGCGGGCCCAACGCGCGGCCCAACGCGCGGCCCGTCGTGCTCACCCGTCGCTTGCCACCGCCTGCCGATACCCGGCGAGCCGTTCCCGCAGCGCGTCCGCTCCCAGCGCCCCTTCCTGGTCAAGGGCCCACTCGCACACCTCGATCGCCCGCTCGACGTTCCCGGCGCGGAACTCGGCCTCGGCCAGCGTCTGGTCGTACCACAGGTCTGTCGGGTCGGTGCGCAGCTCGTACCCCAGGCGGGCACCCGCCAGCGCCAGCCCGAGGTCCGGCTCGGTACCCCCGGGCGTGGAAAACATCGCCAGCTCGGCGATGGCCGTCGGCCCGCTGGAGATCCGCCCGGTCGGCCCCTCGAGCGCTCGCCACGCGAAGGCGCTCGCGCCGGGATCGCCGGCCTCGAGCAGCTCCTCGTAGCGCTTGACCGAGGCCCGCGTGACCATGACACGCTCGTGCCGCTCGGCGGCGGTCTCCATGTCGAACGTCCCCGCGAGGAGCTCTTCGACGACCGCACGCGGCGGCCGCTCGTAGCCCACGTGCGCCAGCCGGCCCGAGCGGTCAACGACCAGCGCGGTCGGGATGCCCCGGTGCCCGGCCGCCCTCGCCCAGGCGCGGTAGACGCCGGGATCGTCCATGAAGGCGACGCCGAAGTCCATGCGCCGGGCGGGGTCGAGCGCCATGGCCGTCGCCGATTTGAGCGTGCAGCCCCGGTCGTCCGCGTTGGTCGCCGCGATGACGACGACGCCCCGGTGGGCGTACTCGGCCTGCAGGTCGGCCAGCTCGGGGAAGCCGGCGATGCACGCCACGCACCACGTCGCCCAGAACTCGACGACGTAGATGGACCCGCCCTCGAAGGGCCTCACGTGCGGCTCGCGGATCCAGTGATCAGCCTCGAACGCGGGCGCCCGGTCGCCGACGCCCAGCGGCGGGATGTCGGGGGACCACGCGGGCGTGGGCGTCGAGGCGCACCCAGGCACGATGGCCAGCACGAGGAGACCAAGCAAACCCGCCATGCCGCACCTGGCCCGCCCGGCGCACGAAGGCATCGCACGGCGAGCGCCGGGCCGGGCGAGGATGTCGCGGGCCTGGTCCTCGTAAATCTCCATCGGTAACTCCGTGACGGGGTATCGGGGCGAGATGCCGTCGGGAATGGCAGGATAGGGCTCGATGGAGCCAGGCGAGACCCCCGCCGGTAGCATCCCGCGGCCCAATCTGGCGGCCATCCGGAGGTCTTGCGATGTCTGTCTTGATAATGATCAGCACGCGCGAAGAAGACCTTGATCTCAACTGGAAGGTCAGGAACATCGATTTCGACTTCATATGCCGTGCAATCTTGGAGTCCAACCCCGTCCTGACGGAGCAGCAGCGGGACCGGTATCAGGACTCGCACTTGGTCGATTTGAGCGATCCCAACGAGCGCGACTGGGCGCGTTCCGTGCTTACGAACGCGAGACGGTGGACCGTCGAGTTCGCCCATCGGCGGGAATCGGATACGGACGCGCCCTCAGACTCCTTTCTTGAATGGGTCATCGACGGCTTTGCGCGCCTGGAGGCCAATCTCAACGAACTAGCCCGCCGCGAAACCGAGCCGCGGGCGTGAGCACGGGGCCTCAGACGCGCGGCAGAAACCGGTACAAGAATGTGATCTCTGCAGGCAAGGCCGGAGCATAACCTCTCGAAGCCGCGACGCAATACTCGATCAACGCAAGGAACGACAGATGCCTGGGAACATCGAAAACGCGATCCGCAACGTCATCAAGCGAGGCATCGATGCCGGAGTTATCCAAGTAAGCGAGCCATTCGATGGAGATGCCGCCGAGCGGATGATGACCGGCCTTCCTGGCAAGGCGCCGAAGCAATACGCGACACTATTGCAGATGCACTCGCGGATCGATCTGGCTGGCGAGATGTGCTATGGCTTCAATGATCCCGATGGCCTCCTCAACATCGACATGCGAAACCAGGACCGCAGAGGCCCCGATGGGAGCCCACTGCCAGACGATGCGCTGGTCATCATGGAGGATGCGGGGGCTGATCTATACTACCTCCGCACTACACTCGAGCATGAGTCGCCGGTCTATCGCATCGATGCAGAATTGCTCGAGACGCGTCAAGAAGCGAAGTCAGTTGTCGCTTGGCTGGAGGATTGGATAAACGAGTACGGCTGAGCCACACGTGCTACTCCAGCGCTCCCTTCCCCCTCGACAGCTCAAACCGATCCCGCGTCGTGCAGTACGCCGGCCCGCCCATGCGGCCGAAGGCGGCGAGCCTGGCGGCGTCGGTGTGGTAGCGCTCGTTCAGGATGCCCTCGTCGGCATGCACGCGGACGACCTCGCCCAGCACGAGGTTGCCGCTGCTGGGCACGCCGGGGTTGGTCTCGACGATCTGGCGGGTGACGCACTCGAAAGCCGCCGGGCACTCGGCCACGCGCGGGGGTTTCACGACGCTGCTGGCGATGGGCGTCAATCCAGAGAGATCGAACTCGCTGTCGCCATATGGCAAATCCTCGGCGGTGGCCGACATCTGGCGGGCGATGGCCTCGGTCACGACGTTGACGACGAACTCGCCGGTGCCGACGGGGTGGTCCCGATCATCGGCCGGGCGGACGTTGCGGAGCGTGTCCTTGTCCTGGCCATTCGCGCCTGTCGCCGGACAGAAGGCGAGCATCATGGGCTCGCTGCCCACGCCGCTGAAGAAGCTGAACGGCGCGAGGTTGGTCCGGCCGTCGGGCGACACCGTCGACACGAACGCGATGGGCCTTGGGACGATCAGCCCGATGAGCAGCTTGTAGCGGTCGGCAACGCGGAGGTGGCTGGGGCTGAGTTCCATGCCCCGAGGCTATGGGCCCCGGGGCCATCGCCCTCAGCGACGCCGGCGGCGGGGGCGATCGTTGCCCGACTCCTCGGCCTTCTTCTCCCGGCGCGTCTCGGCCGTCACGGGCGTGGTGGTCACGTCGATCATGATCATCTGCTCGGCCCGGCTGGGCTCGGTGGGCGTGGCGAAGATGCCCCAGAAGCCCGGCGAGCCGTAGGCCTTGACCGTGATCGGTGGGTGCACGTGGAAGGCGAAGGGCACCCAATACTTCGAGTCGTCGATGGTGCCGAAGCCGTCCCAGGGCTTTTGCAGGGTCTCCAGGTCGGCGATGTTGGGCGCGCGGCTGGACGAGCGCATCATGCCGTTGAGGTCGACGGGGATCCAGGTGGTGCGGCCGCCCTCGACCAGAGCGAACTCGACCCAGCAGATGGGCTCGCCCTCGCGATCTCGGTCGCCAGTGAGCTCGTCCTCGCCGTCGCCATCGGAGTCGGCGACGAAGCCCATCACCATGCGGGCCGGCAGCCCGGCGCGGCGCATGGTGTAGACCAAGAGGGCGCACGTCTCGTACTGGTTGCCCCGGCGGCGCACGAACGTGGTCGGCACGCCCGCGATATCAACGCCCTCGATCTCGCCGGTGCGCGAGGTGTTCAGCCCCGTGCCATCGCGCGAGCGGATGTGGCCCCAGACGGCGCCGGTCAGGTACTTGGCCACCAGGTAGGGAGACACGTCGCGCGGGCTGCGGCCCAGGCGGCCGATGAGCGTGTCGATGCGATCGGCGGTGCGGTCCAGGCCGTCGTAGGGGTTGCCGTCGAGGCCGAACTCGATGCCCACCTGCGGGTCGAGCGCGCTGAGCGCATCGTCGGGCCAGTCGCCCGCGGGCCACTCGACGCGCAGCGCCCGGTCGTCATCGACGGTCACGTCGTAGGAGGTCATGGCCTGCTGGGTCACCACCTCGATGTCGCGGGCGCTGCCCTTGGCGACGGCCCAGCCCAGGTACCGCGAGCCAGCGTGCTTGTTGTTCAGGCGGACGTACGGATCGGTCCTGGCGGGCACCGCGTCGCGGTCGTTGACGCGGACCTCCATGGTCATCTTGCTGTCGTTCGAGCGGCTGAGGCTCGTGCGCTCGAGCATGGGCACCACGATGGTCGCCTGCTCGAACTCCCAGAGGTCGTGCGACGCGCCGCGTTCCTGCTGCTGGTTGCCGAAATCCTGCCAGGCCCGGATGTTCGCGCGGAAGCGGATGGTCCAGTCCTTGCTGTCGCCCTGGCGGAGCACGCTGCTCTGGGCCAGGACGCTGCCCGCCAGCGCCAGGCTGGCCGCGGCGAGGGCGACAAATCGAGTGGTCCGAAGCATGGGCGGGCCCCCTTGGAGTTGGGCGTGGGTGGGGCACGGCCGGCGGGCGGCGGTGCTGCTCTTCGAGTAACTGTACGGGCCACCCGATGCTGGGTTGCGTGGTGACCTCCGAGCTATGGGCACCGTACGATTGATTGCCGGACCCAACCAGAGACCCAATCCAAGCCTACCAGGAGCCCCCATGTCGCCATCGAGCACGATGACCGCCACGAAGACCCGCACCGAGAAGGACTCCATGGGCACGATGGAGGTGCCCGAGGGCGTGCTCTATGGCGCCAGCACCCAGCGGGCCGTGCTGAACTTCCCGATCAGCGGGAGGCCCGTGCCGATGGCGATCGTCCGGGCGTACGGCACGCTGAAGGCCGCGTGTGCGCGCGCGAACGCTGAACTGGGATTGGTCGACAAGGATCGCACCGCCGCCATCGAGCGCGCGTGCGAGGCTATCACGAACGGGCTCAAGGACCACGGCGGGCTCGAACGCCACTTCCCGGTGGACATCTTCCAGACCGGCAGCGGCACCAGCACCAACATGAACGCCAACGAGGTGATCGCCAATCTCGTGTGCCTGGAGCGTAGCGCGGCGATCGGCAGCTCGAAGGACCAGGCCTACCTCGACGCGGGCGGCGTGCACCCCAACGACCATGCCAACTACGGGCAGTCGTCCAACGACACCTTCCCCACCGCCATGCACATCGCCGCGGCGACGGCTATCAAGAACGACCTGCTGCCCGCGCTCGACCGTCTTGCGTCGGCCCTTGAGGAGAAGGCCAAGCAGTGGGACGACGTGGTCAAGATCGGCCGCACACACCTGCAGGACGCCACGCCCATCCGGCTCGGCCAAGAGTTCAGCGGCTACGCCCGGCAGATCCGCCAGGGCCAGACACGCCTGGAGCGCGCCCTTGAAACGCTTGCGGAGTTGCCCCTCGGTGGCACCGCCGTGGGCACGGGAATCAACACCCACACCCGCTTCGGCTCGCTCGTCGCTCAGGAACTGGCCAAGGCCACCGGCTGCACCTTCCGCGAGGCCGAGAACCACTTCGAGGCCCAGCACGCCAAGGACGCGTTCGTCGAGACCAGCGGCCACCTGCGCACCATCGCGGTGAGCATGAGCAAGATCGCCAACGACGTGCGCTGGCTGGGAAGCGGGCCTCGCTGCGGCATCGGCGAGATCAAGCTGCCGGCCGTGCAGCCGGGCTCGAGCATCATGCCGGGCAAGGTGAACCCGGTGATCTGCGAGGCCGTGATGATGGTGTGCTGCCAGGTGGTGGGCAACGACGCGGCCGTCGCGATGGGCGGGCTGGGCGGCATCGGCAGCTTGCTCGACCTCAACGTCGCCATGCCCGTGATGGCCGCCAACGTGCTCGATTCGATCGACCTGCTGGCCAACGGCAGCGACGTGTTCCGCGAGAAGCTGGTCGATGGGCTCGAGCCCGACGAGGAACGCTGCGCCGCCCTGATCGAGGGCAGCCTGGCCATGTGTACCAGCCTGGCCCCGGTCATCGGCTATGACAATGCCGCCGCCATCGCCAAGGAGGCCTTCGCCAGCGGCAAGACCGTGCGCGAGATCGCCCTGGAGAAGAACGTGCTGCCCAAGGACGAGCTCGACACGCTGCTCGATGCGCGGAGCATGACCGAGCCGGAGGGCTGATCGATCGCCAGTGGCCATCCGTCCGCGCTCGCCCGGCTGGAGTTTGCCTGCCTCCCGTCGGCCTTGTACGCGGCCGGCCTGGCAACCGCGACACTCGAGCTCTCGGGAGCGGCCTTCGACGCTCGAACCTGGTCGCTCTCGATCGCCCTGATCACCACCATCGTCTGGATGGCCCACCTGCTCGACCGCGCCAAACCCCTCATGGCATGGGACGACCCGGCCGACCGTATGGCCAACCCGGTGCGCGATGCTTTCGTGCAACGGCATCGGGTCGCCATGAACGTCTTGGCCGCTTCGCTTGGGCTTTCGGCGTGCATGCTGGCGGTACTTGTCGAGCCATGGCTGGTTGTACTCGTGCCGATTGGGGCGGTCTCGGTCATCATCTACGGCTCGCGTAGAAGCGAGAGCCGGCGCACGCGACCGAAGGACGTGCTGGTCATCAAGAACGCGCTCACGGGCCTCGCGTATGCGACGCTGATTGGATGCGTGCTGTTTGCTTCGGTTCCGGAACTGTTCGAGCAACGCCTGCCCTGGATCGCCCTGGGCATAGTGTGCATGCTCGTAACCGGCGACGCGATCCTGAGCGACATCGACGACACGCCCGCCGACGCGATGTTCGGCACGAAGACCGTCTCGGTGTTGGCTGGTCGGCGATGGGCCAGGGTGGTCGCCATCGGAATCTACGTGATCGCGGTCGCGTACTGGCTAGGCCTTGGCGAGCACACGCCGACCACGCTCACGCTGGCGATCGGGCTTCCCGCCATGGGCATGCTCATCGCGTTCCTGCCGCGGGTGCGGAGCCTCATCGACGTGCGAGGCGGGGTGCTCGCGCTGGTCGCGTTGGCGTTCGTGTGAGGGAGTACCATCGGCCATGAACACGCCCACCCGCTGCGTCCTGGCCCTGCTCGCGATCGGCCTGGTGGCCATTCCGGTCCATTCGCAGTCTGATGTGGCCCCCACCGCCGTCGTCGAAACACTCTCGCAGGATCTTCGCGAGGCCATTGACACAGCCGTACGCGAGGAGATGGATCGGCAGCAACTCGTGGGCGTTGCCGTCGGCGTGATCCACGAGGGCGGGGTCGCGTACACCGCCGGCTACGGCTACGCCGACCGTGAGAACGAGGTGCCCGTCACCGATGGCACGCTGTTCCGCTGGGCGTCGATCTCCAAGCCAGTCACCGCGATCGTCGCGATGCAACTCGTCGAGGCGGGCACGCTCGATCTGGCGGCGGACATCCACGAGCACGTGCCCGAGTTTCCCGACAAGGGTGCGCCGATCACCACCGAGCAACTGCTCGCGCACCTTGGCGGCATCGTGCATTACACCAACGGGCCGGTGATCCGCACGCAGCGTGAATATGACACGCCGAACCCGTACGAGAGCGTGATCCTGGCGCTCGACACGTTCGCGCCCTCGCCGCTGGTGAGCCAGCCGGGCGAGCGATACAGCTACAGCACGCGGGGGTACATCCTGGCCAGCGCGGTGGTCGAGCGCGCGGGCGGGCAGCCGTTCGCCGAGCAGGTGCAAGAGCGCATCTGTGAGCCACTAGGGCTGACCACGCTCCAGCCCGATTACCAGTGGGTCGACATCCCTAATCGCGCGAAAGGCTACCGTCGCGTGCGGGGGCACATCTTCCCCAGCACCAACACCGACGTGAGCTGGAAGCTCGGCGGCGGCGGGTTCATCTCGAACGTGGAAGACCTGGCTCGATTCGCCGTTGCGCTGATGAACAGCGAACTCGTAAGCGAGGCGACCACCCGGGACATGTGGACGCCGCGCATCGATGCGAACGGCGAAAGCTCGGGGTACGGGCTCGGCTTGCGAATCTCGACCAACAACGGCCAGCTCCGGATCATGCATACCGGGTCGCAAGAGAAGACTCGCACGCGGATGGTCTTCTACCCCGAGGCCGGCCACGGCGTCGTCGTCATGACCAACAGCGAGCACGGCGATTGCGGGGCCATCAGCACGGCGATTTATCGTGTGATCAACGCGAGCGAGGCCGAAGGGGCGGCGAGTGCCTCGCCATAGCGTCCGGATAACACAGCTCCCTGAAATCGCCCGGGCGGCTTCCAAATAGTATAGTGCTTACTAGCATTTGCCGTACGCCATGAGCTGCCCCACCCGCTGCATCCCGACCCTGCTCTGCCTGGCCTTCGCCGGCCTGCTCTCGGGCTGCGCGTCGGGGCTGCTGCCCATCCAGCAGGCCTTCCGGCAGGGCGACTTCGAAACCGCTGCCAACAAAATCCGCGGATATTCGGACAGGCACGACGGCGGCACGCCCCAGACGGTGATCGCGCTGATCGAGCACGGGTCGATGGCGCGGATGGTGGGTCGCTTCGCCGAGAGCGACGCCGCCTTCGCCGCGGCCGAGGCGAGGATGGCCGACTTGGACACGAACCCGGGCATCAGCGCCACCGAGCGAGTGTCGGCGATGGCGCGCACGCCCGACCGCATCGCCTACGAGGGCTACTTCTACGACCGCCAGTTCGTCGCGGCCTATCGCGCGCTCAATGCGATCGCCCTGGGCAACCTCGAGGACGCCCGGCAGCACTTCGTCCGGGCCGACCGCTGGCAGGCGCTGGCGATACTCGAGAACCGGCAGCGTGCCGAGCAGTTGCGCGAGGAGGAGGCCGCGGCCCGGCGGAAGTTCGGCACGTTCGATCGCGCCGCGTCCGACCCCAGGCTGGCCAGCGCGACACGCGAGCGTTACGGCGACCTCGAGCAATTCGAGGCCTATGCCGAGTTTGCCAACCCGTACGTCGACATGCTGCGGGCCGTGTACTTGCTTGGCGTCGCCGAGAGCGCGAGCGACTTCGACGTCGCGCGCAACCTGATGCGGCGGGTGGCCGGCATGGCGCCGGACAATCCGTATATTCTCGAAGACCTTGATCTTGCAGATAAGCTGGCCCAGGGCGAGATCGATCGGCCGAACATGGTCTACGTGTTCTTCGAGACAGGGCTCGCGCCGTTCCGGGCGCAATCACAGATCTCGGTGCCGGTATTCCTGGTGAGCGATCGGGTCCAAGTCGTGCCGATCGCCGCACCATACATCGTGTTCGACGAGACCTTCGCCCGCACGCTCCACGCCGATGGGCGCAGCACGGCGATGCTGGCCAGCATCGATCGCATCGTCGCCGCCGAGTTTCGCGCGCAGCTTCCCCGGCTGACCACGCGGATGATCGCTGCCGCGGCGTTCAAGGTGGGCGTGCAGTTTGGTGTGAATCAGGCCCTACGACGCTCGGATCCGCTGATCCGCATCGTCGCGATGCTCGCCGGCGGGGTCTGGGCGTCGGCCAGCAACGAGGCCGACCTGCGCACCTGGGCCACGCTGCCTAAGGAAGTGCAATACGCCCGGCTCAACACGCCTGCCGACGGCTCTGTCGAGCTCATATTCGGCGGCCAGAGCCTCTCGGTGCCGGTCGAGCCCAAGGGCATCAACCTCGTCGTCGTACGCTCGGTCCGGCCCGGTTTCGCACCGCTCATCACCAGCACGCTGCTGGAGCCGGACCCCTGGACCTTCATCCAACTCGAAACACAGTGATCCAACTCAAGGGAGATTCAACATGCCCATCTCACGTTCTGGAATCCGACTCGTGCTTGTCGGCGGCATCATCGCCGCGGGCCTGCTCGCCGGGTGCTCGAAGTGGCACCCGCGCGTGAACACCACCGTGGCGGCCAACCCCGAGGGCGCGCCCGAGACCATCGAGGATGCCCGGCTGATCTGGGACGAGGACCTGGCCAAGGCCGTCCAACTCGTCGGCCTGATCGAGGGCACCGCGCCCAACGGCTTCAAGAAGGTCGAGGCGGAGCTGTTCAACGCGGCCCGGCAGCGGCTTGCCATCCGCTACCGCTTCGAGTGGTTCGACGCGGAGGGCTTCGCCGTCGATTCGGCCATGGACGAGTTCCGCGATCGGGCGCTGCTGTCGGGCGAGCGCACCCGCATCAGCGCCGTCGCGCCCAACGACCGTGTCGTGGACTTCCAGCTCGAGATCATCGGCGCGCCCTAACCACGCTTCACCCAGCACATCAACACAAGGAAATCCCACCATGCACACCAAGACACTCTTCGCACTGGCCGGCCTCACCCTGGCGCTCTCCATGCCCGCCTGCCGCAGCGACGCCTACGCCCCGCGCGAGCAGGCCCGCGGCACCGAGATCACCACGCACGGCCTCAACGTGCAGGACGTCGAGCGCGTCGGCATCGAGCTGGCCGAGAGCCTCATCGCCTCGAACTACATTACGGCCGAGGGCGAGCCGGCCGCCATCGCCATGAACCGCTTCGTGAACAACACGAGCCAGATCAACATCGATCGCGATCGCGTGACCAATCGCATCCTGCAGGTGTTCGTCAACAGCCAGCAAGCTGTCGGCTACACGCCGAGCGACTTCGAGACGCTGGCTACGCGCGGCACGCTCCCCGAGCGTTCGTACACCCTGAACGCCAAGATCTATGAGGACGTCGCCGAGCTCGGCCGCGATCTGCAGGTGTCGTACATCTTCCAGATGCAACTGCTGCGGTACACTGGCGACGGCGTGAATCCGCAGATCTGGATCGAGGAACGGCGCATTACGACGGAGAGCCGCCGGCCACAGTAGCGATTAGAACCGCGACAGCGTCGGCCCGTACACGATCGCGTTCATCAGCATGCGCATGCCCGCGTGGTGGAAGCCGCGGATGGTCACGTCGTCGGCGAACACGATGACTGCGCCGCCACCCACGCGGTGGTGGACGATGAACGGCTCGCCGGCCATGCGATCTTGGTTACGCTCGCTGACCGGGCCGGAGATGATGGGTTGCTCCTCGTCGTACCGGGCCACGACGTAGGCGTCGTCACGCATCGGCAGGTCGCTCATGCCGCGCACGAGCACGCCCATCCAGTCCTGGTGGTCACGCAAGCCCGCGGTGAGCGGGTGGCTGGTGTCGAGCCTGGTGAGCCCCATCGCGCCGGCGACGCGGCGGGCGACCGAAGCCTGCTCGCGATCTTCCCAAGACTTGGTGTTGGCTTTGGGTTCGTCGCCGTCCTGCTCGTCTCGCTCTCGCTCGGCACCCGCGATCTCGCGCAGCGCCCAACCGGCGGCGCTATCGCTGGCAACCACAGCACCGCCGCGGCGGACCCAGTCGCTGATGTTCTCGGCGGCCGTGCCGGAAAGCCCGCCCATCGAGGGCAGGACGATGACGCTGTAGTCGCTCAGGTTCATGCGGCCCAGGTCGCCCGCGTCGACGCGGGTGTGGGGGAAGGGGAAGTTGATCTCGAGCATGTGCCAGTGCTGGCCCGCGCTCAGGCTGTTCACGCTCGGGCCGGTGGCCAGCAGCACCTTGGGCAGCCGCATAATGGGGTTGGCGTTGTTGCCCAGCATCGGGCCGCTGGCGGTGAAACCCTCGCTGGCGCGGTGCACGCTCACGCCGCTGGCCAGCACGTCGCGCACGAAGGCCTCCAGGTCGCGGTCGGGGTTGCGGATCAGGTGGACGAGGAGGCTTCCCTGCGCGAAGGTCTTGCCGTCGACCTGGACCTCGCTGCCCAGCACGCGGCAGAAGATGTCGTGTTCGACGGCCTGCCCGACGGCCACCGGGAAGTTGTGGTGGCTCGAATCGATGAGCAACGCCACGCCCCCACTGCCTGTGAGGCGCGCGGTGGGCGGGGCGAATCGTGTGACGCGTTCGGTGCGTGCGCTGAGCACCTGGTCGCTCCACCAGCCCTCCACGCCAAAGCTGATGGGCAGGCTCCACGCGGTGATGTCGTAGGTGTCGGGGTCTTCAACCTCGGTCACGCGCTCGAACATGGTGCGCACGAGATTGGTCATGGGTTGATTCGTGCCGATGACCCAGGTGCCCTCGGGCAGTTCCAGATCCTCGACCAACTCGCCCGTGTCGTAGGTCGCGAACGCGCCGGTGGTCACGCGCTCGGTCAGGCGATCGACGCGGATGCCGTGCATCAGGCAGAAGTCCCACACCTTCTTGAGCACGGCCGGGTCATTGTCGGCCGAGATGGCAAAGGCTTTGGGCCCCGGCCCCTCACCCGCCACGCTGTCACGCCAGAACTTGGCGAAGCGATCGAGCTGGACCTCGCGGTTGGCCGCGGTGGTCTCGGCGTAGCTCATGGCGGTGACCAGGTGGTCGCGCACGCGCTCGGCGAGGGTAAGGATGTATTGGTCGCTCACGCGGATGGCCAGGCCCGCGCGCCCGTGGCCGGCCTTCTCGAGCAGAAGCCCGATGGCGCCGTGGTATACCGGCAACACCTTGCCGTAGCCGGGGTAGAGATAATCGAACCGCTCGCGTGTGGCGTAGACGATGCCGTGCTTATCGAAGGCCCGCGCGTTCTCGCGGCCGTACAGGGCGATCCAATCCTTGGTGTCCTGGGGGATGTTCTTGTTGTAGGGCTTATCGCCCTCGCCGAAGAAGTAGGGGCTGTGGTAGCCCTGCTCGTGGTAGTCGAGATGGAGCTGCGGCAGGTACCGGCGGATGGCCGCGAGGCGCGCACGGCTCTCGGGGTGCACGCCCCACACCAGGTCGCGGTTGAGATCGAACAGGTAGTGGTTGCTGCGACCGCTGGGCCAGGGCTCGTCGTGCTCGAAGGCGCTGGGGTTTGGGTCGGGAGCCTGGCCGGTCGCGTTCTCGTACCACGCGACATAGCGGCTCTGGCCGTCGGGGTTCACCTGCGGGTCGACGACGAAGACGCAGTTGTCCAGGATGTCGGCCATCTCGTCGTTGACCGCGGCGGCCAGCGTGTAGGCGAACTGCATCGAGATCTCGCCGCAGCTCGCCTCGTTGCCGTGCACGCCGAAGCTGTACCAGACGATGGCCGGGTTGTTCTTGACGATCTCGCGGCGGCGCGCGTCGGTCAGGTTGTCGGGGTCGGCCAGTTCCTTGTTAGCGGCGATGATCTCGTCGAGGCGCTCGAGGTTGTCTGGGCTCGAGATCGTGAGCATGACCAGCGGGCGCTGCTGGTGGCTGCGTCCATACTCAGCGAAGCGCACGCGATCGCTGCCCTCGGCCAAGGCCTTGCTGTAGGCCACGCGGTCGGCGTGGCGCGTGAAACGCTCGCCGACCTTGTAGCCCAGCGTGCCCTCGGGCGTTGGCACGGCCGGGTCGAAGTGCAGCCCATCGAAGTAGTCGTACGGCAGGTCGGCGTTGGGCGAGACATCGGCGGCCGTCAGCGTGCCCTGGGCCCACGCCAATGGGGCCAGCACGCACACGGACAGACCAAACATACAAGCGGCAATCGCACGCATCCCAATCTCCTCACAAGACCCCGAACAACTCACCCGACTCCGGCTTCCACGGCCGCCCCGGGCGGCGGCGACGGCAGGCCGTGGGCCGGCGGCAGGCGCAGGTACCGCGCCAGCCACTTCGATCCTATGTAGAACGGCACGGTATCCACAAGGGCCGCGACGAGCTTGAACACATAACCAGTACCGATAAACAGCAACAACTGCGCGGCGATGGGGTTGTCCTCATTCACCGGCAGGCCGTTGGCGACGTAGTGCGTGATGAGGATGACCGCCACGGTGTCAACGAGCTGGCTGATGAGGGTGCTGCCGTTGTTGCGAAGCCAGAGGTGCTTGCCTTTAGTAAGGCGCTTCCAGAAGTGGAAAACGTGCACGTCCACGAGCTGGGCGACGAGGTAGGCGACCATGGATGCCAGCACCGCCGCGAAGGCCAGATTCCTGATCTCGAAGAACACCGGCAACCGCCCCGCATCATCGCGTGCCATCGCGCCGATCTCGGGATCGATGGCTTCGAAGCCCGGCAGCAGCCCGCCGACCCACAGCACGGCGATGACCCAGAAGTTCACGACCAGCCCCATCCACACGACCGCGTTCGCGCGCCGGCGGCCGTAGAGCTCGCTGATGAAGTCGGTACAGAGGAAAGTAATCGGGTAGGGGAGCACGCCCACGGCGACGGCGAAGGTGAGCACCAGCGGATCGGCCGCGTCGCCCACCGAAACCTCGCCCAGCTTGATGAACCGGCTGATGCCCAGGATGTTGAGCATCGCCAGCGACGCCAGGAACAGCCCGGCCAGCACCAGGAACACGCCCTCGCGGCGGCGGTAGAGCGTGGCCTCGTCGAGGAACGCCAGCCCGTCGTAGGCGTGTTGGCGGCTGGGGAGCGTGGCCCGGGCTTCGTCGGAGATCGCCATGATCGTGACGGTAGCGGCCGCCCAGGGCTCTGGAGGACCGGCGCGGGCGAGCGCAAACCCCCCATCCGCCTAGCATCGCACCGTGACCGCCGCCGCCGACCAGACCGACGCCGCACAAGCCCCCGCCATATTGACGGCGGGGCTGGAAGCCATCCTCTTGGCCGCCGGCAGGGCCGTGCCGGCCGAAGCGCTGTGGGAGGCCCTGGCCCTGAGCAGCGGCGCGGCCGAATTCGCGGGTGAGCGCAAGCCCAAGGACATCCTCGAGACCCTTGCCGCCCAGCTCAACGACGAACTCGAAGCCCAGGGCCGCCCGGCTCGGGCCGAGAAGCTGGCCGGCGGGTATCGGCTGATGGTGGCCCCCCAGTACGGCTCGGTCGTCGCTACCTTTGATCGCAACCGCCAGAGCACCAAGCTCAGCCGGGCCAGCATCGAGACGCTGTCGATCATCGCATACCGCCAGCCCATGACGCGGGCCCAGGTCGAGGCCATCCGCGGCGTGGCCTGCGGCGAGGTGCTCCGCAGCCTGCTCGAACGGAAGCTGGTCGCCATCAAAGGAAGGGCCGAGGAGGTCGGCCGGCCGATCCTGTACGGCACCACGCCGCAGTTCCTCGAGTTGTTCGGGCTCGCGAGCCTGAAGGACCTGCCCGGCGCGGCCTCTCAACTCAAGACCTGAAAACGACCGACGCACGGAAGCGACCACTCAACTCCACGAAGGAGACCGACGATGACAACCCTGACCCGCGTGATGTTGGTGGGCATGCTCGCCCTGGCGGCAACGCTCCTGCCAGGCTGCTCGACCCCCCGACTCGAGGGCGTCGTCATCCCCGGCCCGATCGGCGTTGTCGCGGTGATCGACAACGACGACACCCGCCTCGACCAGGTAGGCATCCCCTATGCCCACGTGCGCGTCAGCCTGACGGGCAACGGGCGCACGCTGGTCGACACGCAGACCGACGAGGATGGCCGCTTCAGCGTGCCCACCAGCGGCAGCCAGATGGCCCGAGGCACGGTACGCGTGATCGTGGAAGCCGAGGGGTACTCGCGTGTGGACAAGACCGTGCCGCTGCGTTCTTTTTACCGCTCGCTGTACATCACGATGATCCAGGGCCCGGGCCAGCGGCGCACGGTTGATCCCCAGCCCGAGTCACCGGCAGCTAGCGATGCGGAGCGGTCCGGCTGAGCGCGCACCGAGCCAAGCCGGTCCGCCGCTACCACCTCCACCTGCCGGGGGTGGCCTACGCCATCGTGACCGCGTTCGTGCTGCTGGGGGCGGTCAACAGCCAGAATAACCTGCTGTTCTGGGCCCTCGGCCTGGCCATCGGCGGGCTGCTGGCCTCTGGTTTCGTCAGCGGCACCTCGCTCATGGGCCTGGCAATCGAACGCGAGCCGGTGCCCGAGGCGCAGGTGGGCCGGCCGTTCGCAATCCGGTACCGCGTGCGCAACCGCAGCCGGTTCATGCCCGCGTACGCGTTGCTCATCGAGGAACTCCGCCCCAAGGGCGAGAGCCGCAAGGAGATGCCGCTCGTCGGCCGCCCGGTGGCCAGCGTCGGCCGGGTGCCGCCTCGGCGCACCGTGCGCTGCGAGACCAGCGCCCTCATCGAACAACGCGGGCCGTTCGAGCTGTCGCGTGTGCGTGTGAGCACGACCTTCCCCTTCGGCGTGGCGCGCAAGAGCGTGACCTTCGATCTCACCCAGCCATCGCTGGCCACGCCCGCCGTCCACCGCCTCCGCAGCGACGTGGTCGAGACTATCCTCGAACCCGCCCACGACGGCACCGAGGCCATCGCCAGCCCCGGCGCGGGCGAGGACTTCTTTGGCGTGCGTGAATATCGCGTGGGCGACCGCGTACGCGACGTGAGTTGGCGGCTCTCGGCGCGGAGCGACACGCTGGTGGTCACGCAGCGCTCGGCCCGTGCCCCGCGTCGGCTGGTGCTGCACCTCGACCTCGATCCCAAACTGGCCGAAGATCGAGACGCCGGCGCGGAACAACTCCTTAGCCTGGCGGCTTCGCTGATCGTGGAAGCGGGCCGCCGCGCCATCGCCGTGAGCCTTGCGATTCCCCAGATGGGGGTCTCGAGCGGTTCGGTCACCACCCCAGCCGGCCGCGCGGGGCTGCTGCGGCGGCTCGGCGCGTACGGGTTCTCCGGCGGTACCGGGAACACCACTGCGAAGCCCACCGCCCGCTTCGGCGCCGTCGTGCTGACACTGGCTCGCGGGCCGGCCGGTGGCGGCGTCCACACGCTGAGCGGCGAAGACCTGGCCCGCTTGCGGGCCGAACCGACGAAGGAACCGGACCGAACAGCATTCTGATCGTGCTCGTTCGGACCCAATTGGCAACCACACCATGACCCTGCAACGCACACTGCGACTGGCCCTGATCTGGACGGCCCTGATGGCCATCGCGATCTATGCCATTGCCGCCGAGTCGATCGCCGTCGCGGTGCTCGGGATGCCCAGCGCGTGGCTGTGCTGGTGGGCGGCCCACCAGCCCTGGGGGCCCTCGGTTCCCCGGATGCTCATCAACGCCGTGCTGCTCATCGTGGTAGCGTTGGGGTTGGGCCTTGCGTCGTTCAACGGCGAATTCAACGTGGAACGCATCGCCGAGATGCTGGCCTCGCTGCTGGTGATCAAGCTCTTTGACCGGCGCAATGCTCGCGACGCGGCCGAGGTGCTGGCGCTCGCGGTGTTCCTCGTCTTCGGGGCAATCCTCACGAGCCTGAAGCTATCGGTTGGCGTGTTCTTGCTGGTGTTCTGCCCGCTGCTGGTGTGGGCGGCGCTGGTGCAGCAAGTGGTCGCCGCCGATGAGCGTGTCGAGGCGTACCAGGACGAGATCGGCGCCACGCGTCGGCGCGTGCGCCAGGGCGGGGCGCTGTCTCGCGGGCTGCGACGCATGACCGGGGTGCTGACTATCTCGGCCTCACTTATCGCGGCGGCCGTATTCGTGCTCGTGCCACGCGGGCTCGCGCCCAGCTTCCTGGGAGACCTTGGCGGTGAGCGTGGTTCGGTCACGGGCTACACCGACACGGTCCAACTCGGGCGCGCGGGGCTCATCTCCGAGAGCCAGCAGAAGGTAATGGAGATGCGCGTCAGCGACACGACCGGCGGCAATCTGGGCGGGGCCGGCCGCGTGTACTACCTGCGTGGTGGCGTGCTGGACGCATATGAAAATGGTCGCTGGACGCGAGCACGACGGCGTCCGGCCGAGTACGGGGTCATGCGGACCGATGAGAACCAGCGCCTCGAGACCGGCGACACGCAGACACGAGCCGTGATCGTGCAGGAGATTTCCCTCTACGACCCGCCCGCCGATGGCTCGATGGTGTTCGCCATCCAGCAGCCCTTCTTATGGGAGTTCGGCGAGCCCCTGGAGTTCCTGCACGATCGCGCGCTGGGCACGCTGCGGCTGCAAGAGAACGCAAAGACGCAGAGCTACATCGTGCATTCTGGCCTGCCAGGATCCCGCACCCTTGGAACCCAAACACCAGCAGCACTCGGCCCGAGCCGATTGGCGACGTTCGATTCCGAGCGTATCCGGGAACTCACGGCTGGCCTGATCGAGGCCAACGGCTTGAGTGGCGAACGCGTCCCTCGTTCGGCGACCGAGATCGCCGGCGCGACCCGCGCCATCCGCGAGCACCTCCAGGGATTCGAATACACGCTCGACATCCTGCGCGCGCGAGGAGACCCGATCGAGTGGTTCCTGTTCAATGAAGAAGCCGGCCAGCGCGGTCATTGCGAGTACTTCGCCTCGGCCATGGCGGCCATGTGCCGCAGCGTGGGCATCAACGCGCGGGTCGTAACCGGCTACGTCGCGGTGGAATACAACGACGCGACGGCCCAGTACACCGTGCGCGAGAGCAACGCCCACGCGTGGGTCGAGGTCGAGCACGCGCCTGGGCACTGGCGCCGGCACGACCCGACGCCCCCGGCCGACCTCGAACGCATCCACGCACCCGGCACGAGCCTGGCCTCGGTCGCCCGGCGTTGGATCGATGCGATCGAGTTCTTCTGGGTCGATTCTGTCGTGAGCTTCGATCGTGGCTCGCAGCGGCGGGTGCTCGGATCGGAAGAGTCCGACGACGAGCCGCAGATGGTCGCGCTCGAATCGATCTCGGAGTTCATCCAGCGAGCCCGCTCGTCGGGCTGGGTCGGGATCGTGCAGGCCGTGCTCGCGGGCGCACTGGCGTTCACGGGCGTGCTGGTCATCACCATCGTGGCCCAGTCGTTCTTCCGGAATCTGGGCATCGGGGGCGGACGCGGCCCGCGGGTGCGCATCCTGGGCGGCACGCGCGAGGTGGGCGAGTTCCTGCTCCGCACCCTCGACAAGGCCGGGCACCCCAAGCCGGCTTGGAAGCCATTGCTGGCCCACGTGAGCGACGTGCCGGGCGGTGCCGAGGGCTTCTCGGACGTGGTCGATCGCCTGTACGAAGCCCGATTCGGTAATCGCCCCCTGAGCGCTAGCGAGGCCCAGGGCCTGCGCCGGACGATCGCCGAAGCCGGGCAACGCCTCGCCGGGCCACCCGCAACGGCGTCGAGTTGAAGTAGCCATCGATTTGGCTCGATATGGGTCTTAGGGGCCGGCGCTGGCCGCCGGCTCGGAGGCCCGCAGCATGAATACCAACCGATCACGCACCGAGCGATGGCGCGAGTGCCTGGACCAGATCCGCGACCGTGGCGGCTCGCTCGAAGTGAGCGTGGACGTCGGGGACGCAGCCGACAAGGGCGCAACCAACCTCGTGTGGCGCGTGCGGCTGCTGGCTATCGATGACGAGCGCCTCGTGCTCGAGCAGCCGGTTGCCCTGGGCCAGACCATGCGCGTCGAGCCGGGGTTGCGTCTTGTTGTCGCGATGTCGATCGGCCAGAACCGCTGGATGTTCCGCACCATGTCGGTCGAGCCGCCGGCCGGCGATATGCGCGGCCTGCTGCACATCGCCGCACCGACGCTGGTCGAACGATGCCAGCGGCGCAACTTCTTTCGAGCCACGACCGCGGGGTTTAGCCTGCCTCTGGTGCAGGGGTGGAGGCTGGTCGACCCCCAGACCGCGGTAGCCGCCGAAGTCGCCAGCCGGATCCCGTTCGAGGATGAGGGGGATGCGAGTTCACCGAAATTGGGTCTCGAGTCGCCGATCTCCCTCATGCCTGAGGTTGCCGGGGCGTACCAGGGACAGCTGGTCAACGTGGGTGGCGGAGGCGCGGGGCTGGTGGTGCCGCCGGCGTCTCGGCCCAGCTTCGACTCGAGCGGCCGCTACTGGCTGCGAATGGCCCTCGGCACCGAGATGCCCGCGCCGCTGGTCGTAACGGCCCGCTGTGTGCATCAGCACCTCGACAGCGCGCAGAACCTGCACCTGGGTTTCGCCTTCGACTTCTCGCAGCACGCCGAGCACCGGGACTTCATTGTTCGGCAGATTACCGGGTATGTCGATCGGGTTACCGGCATGCAACGAACCCGGCGTGCGGGTTGAGCCCCACCCCTGTCTCGCGGACTTTTGTGAAGTTGTCATAATCTACAGGGCGTTCTGCTATACTGCCAGCGGCTGGGGAATGCCCGGCTGACGCTCGACCGACAGGGCCGAATATCACCCGATCTCTCGGGGCCGCCGACGCAGGTCGCTCGCCCCGTTGCAAGCCGCCGACTCTCCGGTGGCGTCAATCCGACAGAGGACGGCAGCTCCGGAGAGCCGAGGTTGCGACGTAGGGTGAGCGATTCGGGGAAACCGTGTGGTCGCGCGTGCAATGAACGCATGCTGATAGGCCGACGCGATGCCCGACACACTGACCATTTTGTATATCGCCGCCGGTTTGGTTATCGGTGGGGTGATTGGCTTATTCGCGCACGCGAGGATCATTGCGCGCACGCTGTCTCACGCCCGGGGTGAGGCCGACCTGATCACCGAACAGGCACGAACCGAGGCGCAGGCCATTCAGAGCCGCGCGGAGGCCGATGCCGAGAAGCAGGTGCACCAGCGGCTTCGGGAAGTGGAAGACGAACTCGACACCGAACGCAAGCGTCTACGCCAGGAAGACAAGGAACTGTCGAAGCGCGATTCGGCTCTTGATAAGGCCGAATCTCGGGTGGCCGATCGCGAGAAGCAGGCCGACAAGCGGGATCGCGAGATGCGCGATCGCGACGAGAAGCTCGAGGAACGCTCGGGCGAGCTTGAGAAGCTGATCGACCGCCAGACCCGGGCACTCGCCGAGGTCGCCGGCATGAGCGTCGAGGAGGCTCGCGAGGCGTACATCGAACGCGTGGCCGAGGATTCACGCCACGAGGCGGCGGCGGTGGCCAGGAAGATCACCGACGAAGCCGAGGCCCAAGCCAAGGAGCGCTCGACCGAGATCCTGCTGCAAGCCGCCCAGCGGTACGCGGGCGACTTCGCGACCGAGCACCTGGTGCGGTCGGTCGCGATCCCGAACGACCAGATGAAGGGCCGCATCATCGGCCGTGAGGGCCGCAACATCCGCGCCATCGAGAAGATGACCGGTGTGGACATCATCGTCGACGACACGCCGGGCGTGATTACGGTGTCGTGCTTCGACAAGGTTCGGCAGGCGGTGGCGGTCGAAGCCCTCGAACGCCTGATCTCCGACGGCCGGATGCACCCCACACGCATCGAGGAAACCGTCGAGAAGGTCAAGACCGAATTCGAGGAGCGCATCCGCAAGCACGGCAAAGACGCGCAGATGGAGGTCAAGATCGGCGGGCTGCACGCCAAGGTCATCGAGGCCATGGGCAAGCTGCACTATCGCACGAGCTACGGCCAGAACGTGCTACAGCACTCCATCGAGGTCGCGACCTTCAGCCAGATCATCGCCGACCAGCTCGGGCTCAATGGCAAGCTCGCGCGGCGGTGCGGCTTCCTGCACGACATCGGCAAGGCCATGGACCACGAGATGGAGGGCGGGCACCCCAAGATCGGCATGGACTTCGCCAAGCGCTACGGCGAGAAGGAGCCCGTACTCAACGCCATCGGCGGGCACCACGGCGACATCCCCTCGACCAGCTTCTACACGCCCATCGTGATGGCCGCCGACGCGCTCAGCGGTGCCCGGCCCGGGGCGCGGCGTGAGTCGATGGAGCTGTACATCCAGCGGCTGAACGACCTGCAGGACATCGCGCTGGCGCACAAGGGCGTGACCGAGGCGTACGCCGTGCAGGCGGGGCGCAAGGTGCGCGTCATGGTCGACGCCAAGCGCGTGACCGACGACGAGGCGCACTACGTGGCGACGCAGATTGCCAAGCGGGTGGCCGACGAGATGACGTTCCCCGGGGAGATCCGGGTGACGGTGCTGAGGGAAACACGAGCGGTGGAGATCGCGCGATGATCGATCCGAGCAACATCAAGACCGACGCTTTCGCAATCCTATTGGCCCATTGCAAGTCAGCCGATGCCGAGTTGCTCGCCGCAATGCGTGGGCTCTCACCCGAGCAACTGGACCGCCCCTTCGAGATGGGCCCAGGTTCGATCCGCGCGACGTTCGAGCACAACCTGGGGGCGCTCCGTGGGTGGGCCGACGTGTACGCGAACCGTCCGCGGCGGGCTTGGCTGCCCGATGAAGGGCCGTACACCATCGAGCAACTCGAAGCACTCACCACCGAACTGCACCACGACTGGGGCGCGATCGCGGACCAATTCCCACTTGAGGAAGTCATCGAACGGCCGCGTGGCGACTCGACGCGGCGGTTCACGCGGGCCCACATCCTGGTCCACGTCACCACGCACAGCATGCACCACCGGGCCCAGATGATCAACATGCTCCGGCACGTGGGCGTCGAGAAGCCGCCGACGGGGAGCGTCATGCACTGGGTGGATACCGAGATCTTCCCGTAGGCCAGTTCGGTCTGGGCGGCCACCTATCATTCAACTCGCTCGGGGCGCCCCCACTTGTCTGTGGGGGCTGAGACGCACCCGCACCACCTGATCCGGGTTATGCCGGCGGAGGGAACGCGCTATGACGACCATCAACAACAACCAATCGCACGTCCAGAGCCTGGCGGCCAACCCGCAGGCGGACACCCCTACCGCCCGCTTCGCCGTGCCCAAGCGCGGCGCGGGCAACCCGGGGGATGACGGCGTGACGACGCCGGGCAGCTTCGCGAACAAGGCCGAGATCGGCAAGCCGCTGACGTTCAGTTCGCCCGACACGCCGAACATGCCCGAGGCGAGCCCTTTTACCGCGTGGGACTTCCTGCCCGAGGGCTGGGCAATCGCAGCGGCGAGCGATCATGCGAGCGGGTGCTCGGGGCATAACCAGGATGCGGTTGGGCAGTTCATCCGGTGCGTTGCGCCCGACGGCTTCGAGCCCATCACCCAGCTCGAGAGCGCGCGGCTGGGCATGGTCACGGATCAGATGCGGCGCGTGGCCGAGCGTGAGGGGCACCTCACTCCGGAGCAAGTGCGCGACGAGGTCGCGGCGGGGCGCATGGTCATCCCCGCGAACCTGACGCACCTCAAGTACAACCTCGACCCGATGGCCATCGGCCGTGCGAGCAAGACCAAGGTGAACGCCAACATGGGCGCGTCGCCGGTCTCCAGCGGCACCGACGAGGAGGTCGAGAAGCTGCGGTGGGCCGAGAAGTGGGGCGCCGACACGGTAATGGACCTGTCCACTGGCGGCGACCTGGACGAGTGCCGCGAGGCGATCCTGCGGAACTCGACGGTGCCCATCGGCACTGTGCCGATCTACAGCATGATCATCGGGCGGAAGCTGACCGACCTGGACGAGCAGATCGTGCTGGACACCCTCGAGCACCAGGCGAAGCAGGGCGTGGATTACTTCACCATCCACGCGGGCGTACGGAAGAAGGACCTGAAGTACGTCAAGAACCGGCTCATCGGCATCGTGTCGCGCGGCGGCAGCCTGCTGGCCAAGTGGATGCTCGAGAAGAACCGCGACAACCTGATGTACACGATGTGGGATGACATCTGCGAGCTGATGCGCCGCCACGACGTAACGTTCTCGATCGGCGACGGCATGCGGCCCGGCGGGCTGGCCGACGCGACCGATGACGCGCAGCTGGCCGAATTGGAGACCATCGGCGAGCTGACCGAGCGGGCCTGGCGGCACGGCGTGCAGGTCATGGTCGAGGGGCCGGGGCACGTGCCGCTGGACCAGATCGAGTACAACATGAAGCTGCAGCGGCGGCTGTGCCACGGCGCGCCGTTCTACGTGCTCGGGCCGCTGGTGACCGACGTCTTCCCGGGCTACGACCACATCACCAGTTGCATCGGCGCGACCAACGCGGCCTACCACGGCGCGAGCATGCTGTGCTACGTGACGCCCAAGGAGCACCTGGGCCTGCCCAAGAAGGGCGACGTGAAGGAGGGCTGCGTGGCGTACAAGATCGCCGCGCACGCCGCCGACGTGGCGTTGGGCATCCCTGGCAGCCGGCACTGGGACGACGAGCTGACCCGGGCTCGTGCCGCGCTGAACTGGGAGAAGCACTTCGAGCTGGCCTTCGACACCGATACCGCCCGCGCGTACCACGACGAGGACCTGGACGTCGACACCGACTTCTGCGCCATGTGCGGCCACGACTGGTGCAGCGTGCGCATCAGCAAGGAGATCCAGGAGTTCGCGTCGGGCAAGGCCGAGGGTTTTGATCGCGGCAAGCCCGTGAAGAGCGACGCCCTCAGCGAGGAGCAGCAACGCATCCTCGAACAGCGCGGGTACCTCAAGCCCGAGGAGATCCACAAGCTGGCCAGCAAGGTGAAGGGCACGCTGCCCGCCGACGACGATGGCAAGGCCGCGTGCCACAGCGATTACGTCGATGACGAGGACGCGAAGAAGATCCAGGAGGAGACGCTGGTCGAGCTCAACACCGCCCCGGCACACAACATCCCTAAGCACGACTCGGTGATCTAGTGCGATTCTGGCTTCGGCGACGCTCCAAGCCTTCCATCAAGTTGGACGAGGGCGGCCTTCGAATCGTCCGAGGCGCGCGAGCCGAGGGGTTCGCGTGGAACGAAGTGGTGAGGATCGACGCATACAAGCTTGATTGCTATACGGTCGATTGCATTTGCCTGCTCTTTGCGCTGCGGGACGGATCACACTACGAGGTTCAGGAAGATATGGACGGTTTCGAGGCTCTTGAGAACGAAGTCCACGTTCAGTTTGAGCACATACCGAACGATTGGTGGAGCCAAGTCGCGTTTCCTGCTTTCGCCGAGAACCGCACCTTATTGTGGTCCTTCCAACAGTGAGTCTCTTGCAACCTGGTAGAGAACAAGCGGCTTCAGACCCACGCCGTGGCAGCGCCGAGCCATTCCATCCCGGTGCATGAAGGACGACACCAGCACCACCACATCCCTCGGGCAATCCTCCAACCCCACCACCGGCCACCCCCACAGCGTCTTGCCGTGGTTCTTCGGGTCGTCGTCGATCACGCACACGACGTCGGCGTTGGCAAGCACCTCGGCGATGGCCAGCGTGTGGCGGCCCGCGCCGTAGATGGCGATGGGGCCTTCGATGGTGGCGAGGGCCTTGGCGGCACGCTCGGCGGCGTCGGGAGGCACGCTGGCGGTCGGTGAGCCAGAGCCCGAGCCACCGAACGTGCAGGGGCGGTCGAGCGGCCACCAGCGGGGCTCGCCGGCGACGGCTTGGCGGAAGAGTTGCGCGCACGCGTCGGCGTGCGTGCCAAGGCTGTACCGCTCCGCGGCGCGGGCGTGGGCGGCCGAGCACATGCTGGCCAATCCATCGCCGGCCAATTGCTCGATCACGTCGGCGAAGCGACGAGCGACAGCCGGGTCTTCGCCTTCTCCATCGATGAGCCAGCCGCTCACGCCGTGCTCGACCGCTTCCGATGCGCCAGAACGGACGCGCGTCACGATCGGCACGACGCCGGCCGCCATCGCTTCGAGCATGGAGAGGCTCAGCCCCTCGTAGCGCGACGACAGCAGCATCGCGTCGGCCCAGCCCAGGTGCTCGTGCATCTGGCTTCGGTTGACCGGCGGAACATGCCGGACGCTCGGGAGCTTCCTGGCCAGTTCTTCGATCTCGCGTGCGGCCGGGCCATCGCCGATGAAACGCAGATCGTGTGGCACGCCACGCTCGTGCAACACCTCGGCGAGTTCGAGGAGCACGCCGATGCGTTTCTGCTCGTGCTCGAGGCGGCCGGCGTAGAGCAGGCGGATGGGGCCGGGCTCCCGCTCGGGCAGTGCCTCGACAACTTCGACGCCACAGGGGATGTTGTGGATGCCATCCGCCCGCCACGGGAGTCCCTCGCGCAGATTCTCGGTGATGTGCGCGCTCACCCCCACCATCGCGGCGAGCATGGGCTCGTAGGTGGTCAGCAATGCCGTGTCGAAGGGCACGTCGCTGTGCTGCCAGCCGACGACGCGGAGGTAGTCGCCGTGCGTGGCGCTCAGGGCGGCGGCGATGGCGAACGTGCCGGCGTCGAGATTGGGCAGCATGACGGCGGGATTCCACGGCGACCAGCCAAGCTCGGCGAGGGCCTCGCGATACGCCCGCGTGAAGGGTGCCAGCGGCTGGCCCGGCGGGCTCATGGGCGGCAGGTGCCGAAGGTCGAACGTGCGTACGCCTCGCGGGATCTGGTGCCCCGCCGGCGCGTGGCCCTCGGGCTCGTTGTGCAACACAAGGCCCACGGGCCATCCACGCTCGGTGAGCGTTCCGGCCAGCCGCAGGGCCCAGCTCACCACGCCGTTGACGCCCATGCCCTGGGGCATGGGGATGAGCACGGACGGATTGGCGGGCGCGTCGGGCATTGTCCCTGCATCGGCAATGCGACGCCGGTTTGCGTACCCGGGCGCGCCAACGATGCCCCGATGCCATCACGCTACGACCTCATCGCCATCGACCTGGACGGCACCCTCGTCGGCCGCCAGGGAGCGGTGTCCCGGGAGAATCTGGCGGCCGTACAACGTGCCCGGCGGGCGGGCGTGGGCGTGACGATCTGCACCGGGCGCGTGCTGAGCGAGTGCCACGCGGTGCTCGACGCGATCGAGCAGCTCGAGCCGGTGGTGGTCTCGGGCGGGGCGCAGATCGCCTGCGGCCGGGAGCGCCGGACCCTCGACGGGCTCAGCCTCGACTCGGTGCTCATCGATCGCGTCGCCGAGTTCAGCCGCGGGCACGATCTCGCGGTGCTGGTCCAGAAGGACCGCGATCAGGCGGGCTTCGACTACGTCGTGCTGTACGAGGGCGAGCGGCTGCACCCCGTGCTCGAGCTGTGGATGGACAAGCAGAAGGCCAAGGGCTCGGCGGTGGAGTATCGCGTCAGCCGCGACGGGCCGCTGCACGACCTGCCCAGCGTCCGCGCCGTGGCCTCGGGCAGCGCGGCCGAAGTCGCCCGGCTGAGCGAGCTGCTCACGCGTGAGCTGGCGGGCGTGGCGATGGTTCATGCCTTCCCGCTGAGCACCCATGTGCCCGAGGATACGGAACCCCCGCACGTGCTCGAGGTGTTCCCCGTGAAGGCCGACAAGTGGAGCGCCCTGCAGCGGCTGGCCGATCGGCTGGGCGTGCCGCACGACCGCATCGCGGCCATCGGCGATCAGGCCAACGACCTGCAGATGCTCGAAGGCGCTGCATTGGGCGTGGCGATGGGCGAAGCGCCCGACTTCGTGAAGGCCAAGGCCGACCGCGTGTCCGAGACGTGCGCGAATCACGGCGTGGCGCTGGCCATCGACCGTATCCTGAACGGCGAGTGGTGATCGCGTGCAGACGCTCGCGGAAATCAAGGAACTGCTGGAATCACGAGGCCTGCGTCCCAAGCGATCGCTGGGGCAGAACTTCCTGACCGATCAGAACCTGATCCTGAAGCTCGTGAAAGCGTGCGGGATTGCTGTCGATTCTCGCGTGCTCGAAGTCGGCCCGGGTACTGGAACGCTGACCGAGGCCCTGGTTGATACCGGAGCGCAGGTGCTGTCGTGCGAGCTTGACGATGCGCTGGCCGGGTTGCTCCAAGAACGGCTTGGGGATCGCGAGAACTTCACGCTCATTCATGGCGACTGCCTGGAAGGGAAGCGGGCGCTCAACCCGCAGATTATCGAGTGGCTCGGCGCCGAGCCGTTCAGGCTCGTCGCCAACCTGCCCTACGGCTGCGCAACACCGCTGATGTCGACACTGCTCATGCACTACCCGACGTGCTCCATCCTCGGCGTGACCATCCAGAAGGAACTCGGCGACCGGCTGCTCGCGACGCCGGGCAACCGCGAGTATGGGCCGATCTCGGTGATTGCCCGGGCGGTGTGCGACGTCGAGAAGATCGCCCACCTGCCGCCGGCGTGCTTCTGGCCCAGGCCGCAGGTCGATAGCTCGATGCTGGTGCTCCGTCGCCGGCCAGAGCCCATGTGCGACCCATACGCGCTGAGCACCGTCTGCGGCGCATTGTTCCAACAGCGACGCAAACGCATCGCCAAGCCGTTACGCGAGTTGCTAGGCGATCGCGAACCGCCCGAGGGCGTGTCGCCCGACATGCGGGCCGAGGAGGTCTCGCTGCAGGCGTTCTGCCGGCTTGCGTCAGCGATTGACCATGAATAACGCCGTCTGCGTGAAGAACACGCGAAGCTCTCGGTAGAGATCGGGCTCGAGGCCCATGTCGTCAAGCGAGGCGAACACGACCTCGAGCCACCGCTCGGCGGCAGCATGATCAATCGCGAAGGGCATGTGCCGCATACGCAGGCGGGGGTGGCCTCGCTGGTCGCTGTAGGTCGTGGGCCCGCCGAAGCGTTGGATCAGGAAGTCCCGCAGCCGCACACGGGCCTCTTCCATGAACGGCGCGATAGCGGCATCGTCGTCACCATCAACGCCATGTTCTTGTGCCAGATGCTGGCGGTACATGGGCCCGAGGATGTCGTCGCCCGGCACAGCGTCGTAGAAGCCGCGGGTGAGGCGGTCGAAGCCTTCGGTGCCGAGGCGTTGGTATGGGGTTGCCTGGTCTTGGGGGGGTTCACTCACGCGGGATCGTTGGCGCGCGATGAGGAACGCGGGACGCCGATGCGCAGGCCGCACTCGGGGCACTTGTCCCCACTGGGTTTGCCCAGGTCGTAGCCGCACCCTGGGCAACTGGGTTTGGGTACTTCAACGATCATCTTGATGCCGAACTGAGCAACCAGCGCGATGAACACGGCCACGGCGAAGATCGCGGCGGGAAACGCGAACCACTCCAGGGCCAGCGGGTCTGGTGACGGAGCAAAACCCGTGCCCGCGAAGCGGCGGATTCGGAGAAAATCGGGCAGACGCAGTGCGGCCCAGGCGAGCGACACGAGGGTGAGAGCGAACGTGGCGAGCCGCAGCACGATCCGCACGCGCCACCGCAGAGCAATGACCTCTCGGGCAGTTGGCGTAGGCATGGCTCAATCGTCCTTCCGAGAACCGCCATCGAGCGGCTGGTTTTTCAGCCGGACGCCGCACTCCGGGCACAACTCGGGCACGGTTTCTGCCGCGATCGGATAGCCACAACTCGGGCAGCGTTGTTCGGGGCTGGGGACCAACCACCGCAACAGCGCGGGCTCGAACGTTAACAGGCACGCCGCCGGCGCGCCATACAAAGCCGCCATGGCAACGTACCACCAATGGTAGCTGGCCGTCACTTGGCCGGGCACGTTGCCGAACGCGGGCGTCGCGGCGTAGTACACCCACGACAACAGCGTCTCGCCAGCCAGCAGGAAGAGCACGAAGCTGCCGACCCGAATCACGAGCCGCGCCACCATGCGCATTCTGCCGATCCAAATGCCATCGGAGATGTTCGACTCCATGACCGCTGCCTTTCGGTAGCCGGCACCCTATCGAATGGGCTTGCCCGGAACGAGGGTACGGATGATCCACCGCTCAAAGAGAAACAGCAGCAACCCGATCACGACGAAACACGCCGAAGCCGCGACGATGAATATGTCCCAGGGAGGCATGCCTTCTGCGCCCATGGCCTCATACCGGCCGCGCAGAGGGGTCGTGAGCGTGAAACCGAGGACGGCTTGAATGACTCCGTAGCCGATTAACAGCGAGGCGCTAATGCGGATGATCAGCCTCGCCACCGATCGTAGTTTTTGTATATGAATCGCCATCTCAGGGTCGGTCATACGTGTACCTCCCATCGGCTCAGTGCCCGAACAGGTTCGTCTGCGCGAACATGCCCGACTCCTCGAAGTGGGTGATGGCCTCCTCGACCGTCGAGAAGATCCGCGTGGCCGTCTCGGTGATGAAGGGGCTGGGAGCCTTGGCCGGCCGCCAAACGACGTAGACCTCCTTGGTGTGCTCCCAGGCGTGCTGGAGCTCGCGCTCGACGCCGCTGGAGAGCCCCGGGATGCCGCCGGGCAGCTCGGGGATGTAGCTGACGATCATGTCGCTCTGGTCGATGAGCTTGAAGTCTCGCATGTAGATCTGGCCGTCGATGTCGCCGGCGATATCGAGGACTTCTCTCGTGCGTACGCGTAGGGGCTTGGTGCTGGCCTTGCCGCCGCCGAAGCTATGGGGCGCGTGGTCGAAGAACTCCTGGCCCTGACGGGCGGCCTCGAGCGCACGATCCAGCAGCAGCTTCTCGTCGACGTCGCCCGGGTCAAAGGTGATGAACTGCTCGGCCAGCTTGGCCCGGAAGGCGTCGATCTCGGCCAGGACCTCGGGCATGTCCACCACATGGCTCATCGGAAAGCTGGGGTAGACCTTGCGCATCTCGGGCCGGCAGACCAGGCGGAACATCGTCCGCACCGTGCTGGCGTGGCGGCCCCGACTGACGATGTAGAAGTCGCTGCCGGGCACGGCCTGGCTCATGAGCTCGGTGGCCAGCAGCTCTTCCTCGCGCCAGACCATGCAGTCCTTCATGGTGGCGTCGATCTCGTGGTCGCGGTGCAGCCGCTCGTGGACGGTCTCGATGTTGTCCACCAGGCAGATGAACAGGTCGGGCCGCATCTTGGAAATCTGGTCGAAGTCGAAGGCGCTGAACAGGCCGTGCCGCCAGCGGAAGGTCGCGTGGGTGTTGACCAGCACGTTGGTCGCATCGCGGGTTTCGCTGATGACGTCCTTGAAGGCCGCCCGCCGCAGCGAGTGCAGGCGGCTCAGGGGCAGGTCGAGGATGCGGCCGGGCCGGACGTCTGGGGCCTCGGCGTACATCATGTCGCCCACGTTAAGCAGTTCGATTGACTCGCCCTGCTGGCCCGCGAAGGCGGCTACCTCGTCGAGGTAGGCCTTCTTATCCAGCCCGATCTGCCCGGTGACAATGGCCCGCATCGAAGCCTCCAACGCTGAAAAAGTCGCGTATGCGACAACCCGACCCCCGCCTCACGGAGAATGCCTCCGGAGGCCCCTCCCTGGGCAGTGTATGGCCCCCCGGCGGCCGCCCTTGACCGAACTGGATCGTCCTATAGGGCGTAGCTACTCTTGGAACTGGATTCTGGCGCGGCGGACCCGGGGGTACCGCCGGCCGCGATCTTCCGATGCGACTTGCCCTGAAGGTCTCTCTCGGATGTATTTTCTCAGGGCAGGAGTCAGAATCGTGAAGATCTATGTTGGTAACCTCCCGTATGACACGTCCGAAGGCTCGCTCCAGGAACTCTTTGGTGAGTTCGGCGAAGTTGAAAGCGTGTCGCTGATCATGGACCGTGAAACCGGTCGTCCCCGTGGCTTCGGCTTTGTCGAGATGACCGACGATGCCGCGGCCCGCAACGCCCTGGAAGGCCTGAACGGCAAGGACTTCGGCGGTCGTCCCCTGACGGTCAACGAAGCCAAGCCCCGTGAGGGTGGCGGCGGCGGTCGCGGCGGCTTCGGCGGTGGCCGAGGCGGCGGTGGTGGCGGCGGCTACGGCGGTGGCCGTGGCGGCGGCGGTGGTGGCGGAGGCGGTGGCTGGGGCCGTCGCTAAAGACCATCGGGTCCACTGTCCGAAACAAAGGAACTTATGACAACCATCCCATCGACGCCCCCTGTGGTCGTCCGTCGAGACGCCACGGCTCAGGCTACAGCCCGCGCTGCGGCTCGTGAGACCGAAGATTACGGCCCCCTGCCCCTTGGGCAGCGGATCGCGAATCTGATCTTTATCATGGTGCCACTGTGCATGCTCGTGTGGGCTATCGCCTATTCGTGGGGGCATGGGGTGGGATGGACCGAACTTGGGCTGATGACCGGGCTCTACCTGGTCACCGGCTTTGGCGTGACGATCGGTTACCACCGGTTGTTCACGCATAAGTCCTTTCGCACCGGCCCGGTCATGACCACCATCTTGGGGGTCCTCGGATCGATGGCCAGCGAGGGGCCGATCATTACCTGGGTGGCCCACCACCGGTGCCACCACCAGCACAGCGACGCCGAGCACGACCCCCACTCGCCCCACGGCCACGGCTCGGGGTTCAAGGGGCTCGTCAAGGGCTTCTTCATGAGCCACGTGGGCTGGATGATCGTCGGCGGTCGCCGCGACTTGAAGAAGTACGTGCCCGACCTCGAGGCCGACCCGCTGATCCGCCGGCTCAGCAGCATGTTCCTGGTGTGGATGGCCCTGAGCCTGGCCCTGCCGGCCGTGCTCGGTGGCCTGATCACCATGAGTTGGTGGGGCGCGTTCCTGGGCTTCGTGTGGGGCGGGCTCATCCGCATCGCGGTGGTCCACCACATTACCTGGAGCGTCAACAGCGTGTGCCACATCTGGGGCACCCGCCCGTTCGATAGCCACGACGAGAGCCGCAACAACGCCATCGTGGGCGTGCTGGCGCTCGGCGAGGGCTGGCACAACAACCACCACGCCTTCCCGACGAGCGCCCGCCACGGGCTGAAATGGTGGCAGTTCGACAGCAGCTACCTCATCATCAAGGGCATGGAGAAGCTGGGGCTGGCGCGGGACGTGAAGGTGCCCAGTGCCGAACGGATGGCGCAGAAGGCCGCCGCGGCCTGAGCGTGATCTCGAGTTCGAATCCCAAGCCCGTCGGACGTGTCCGGCGGGCTTGTTTTCTTGACCCGGCCCTATCGGTTGCGGCCGAACTCGCTCAGGATCCCCTCGAACTCGCGATCGAGTTGCCGCCGGTCTTCGCGGCACTCGTCGATGGTCTCGTTGGCCTCCCTAGCGCTCGCCCAATCCTGGGCGGCATCGGCGTGAAGATGGGCGTCGATCGCGAGAGCCCACGTGCGGTTGATCGTCTTGGCGCGTCTCTCGTAGCGGCTCTGGATGTCTTCCAGTTCTGCACGCTCTTCATCGGAGAGATTCCTCGCGCGCAGCAACGTCATGAGCACCTTCTGCGGGCCACTCCGCTCGTAGGGCTCGGGCCAGAAGGCCTCTCGCACGGCACGATCCCAGGCCTCGTGGTGTTCAAGGGGTAGCGCAGCCTTGATCCGGGTAGCATACTCGGTGTTGATGCGCTTGGCCCGCAGTTGTGCCGAACCCATCGAGGCGGGCACCTCGCCATCCGCTGGTGCTTTCGCGGGAACATCACCGGATTGCGTGTCAAGGAACATCCGATGCACCGGATAGATCTCCACCTCGTACTCAAGCAGAATCGGTTCGATGCCGTCGAGATCCGAATGGCCCTCGGCGCGCACCATGGCGGAAACATCAGCCGAGTCGCCCCACGGGCTCTCCAGGGCCGAAGCACGATCGCGGCACCAGGCGCGTTCCACACGCTCGACACCATCGCGTTGCTCGGGTGTGATTGCCAACGCAAGAATATCGTCGAGCAGCTTGTGCTCGATGGAGATCGGTGCCAGCACGCTCGGTTCTTCGTCGGCCCCGGCCGTGGCCCGCATCAGGGCGTTGGTGTACGCCGAACCGAGCCGGCCTTCCCTGATATCTTCCAGGCCCTCGGTCGCGTGCCGGGCGAAGCGTTGCTGCAACGCGTTGCCAATACGCCGCATCTCGGCCACGTACTCGCGGTGCAACTCGATAGCCACTTCGGTCTGTTGCGCATCCAGCTCG
Source organism: Phycisphaera sp. (assembly GCA_025916675.1). Taxonomy (NCBI): domain Bacteria; kingdom Pseudomonadati; phylum Planctomycetota; class Phycisphaerae; order Phycisphaerales; family Phycisphaeraceae; genus Phycisphaera; species Phycisphaera sp. The sequence continues at coordinate 3,527,511 of CP098402.1, read as the reverse complement.
AGCAACTCGGCATAGTACCGAACATCGGCCCGATCGATCGAATGGAGTTGCTGCGCTGCCACGGACGCGTGTGCACACGCGACGACGGCACAGGCCACGGCGGGCTTCGGAATCGGCCACATCACCCACCCCCGCCCATCTCCCGCAACACGGCGTCCACGTCGATCTCGCCGCCAGCGCCCGCGGGCATCGCTTCGCGTTGCTCGGGCGTGAGGATCTGGAGGATGCGCCCGGCGAAGCGCTCGTCGATCGCCATGCGGGCCTCGCGGGCGGCCTGCACCGCCTGGTTCCTGGCCTGGTAGGCCTCCCAGTCGTCGGGCGTCGAGTCCCGGCCCAGGTCACGCCTGGCCTCGTCGAGGTCCCGCACCGCCCCGATCCACCGCTGGTTGGCGCCCTCGGCCTCTCGCGTGTAGTGGGCCATGGTGGCGGCGATCGTCTCAAGCTGGTCGTCGGTCAACCCCTCAAGCTCCACGGCGGCATCGTGCGTGCGGTGGACCTCGCTGGGCGCGTACACCTCGGGCCAGCGGGCGAGCTTGTAAGACCGATCCCACTCGGCCTGGCGTTCCGCGGGCAGCACCTTCAGAATCCGGCGAGCGTAGCGGTCGCCGGCCGCGTTGAGTGTTTCGGCCATGGACACGATCGCGGCCTGCATCTCGTTCTCGGTGTCGCCGTCGGCCTCGCCTTCCATAAACGAGCGGACCATGCTGCGGTAGCGGTCGAAGGTCTTGGTCGCGAACGGCCCGCACAGGGGCTCGAGCTCACGCTCATAGGCGAGCAGCACGTCTGCGGCGGAGCTCCCTTGGTCTGTTGGCCGCAGCGGTGGCTCGAGCCCCCGCGCGATGCGCACGAGATCGACGGCACGCTCGCCCCCGTCGACACTCACGAGCGCCACGGCCAGCTCGCGCTGCCTCGCGCGCACGACGCGGCGGTGGCCCTCGTTCTGAGTGTCGTCGATGGCCAGCGCGCCCAGGTCGGCCACGTATTGCTCGCCGAGTTCGACGCTGCGGTCAAGGAAAGCGAGCACCACGCGCATCCTGTCGCGCACGCGCTCCATCATCTCATCGGGGTCGCCACCGGCGGCGTCTTCGGCCTGCTCCATCACGTCGCGCGTGGTCATCGCGGCGTCGCGGTATTGCTCCAGGTAGTCACGGTGCATGTCCAGGGCCATCTCGCGCTGGAGATCGTCCAGACCCATCAGGGCGGCGTAGGACCGGGCCGAGTCGCGATCGATGCTCAGGACCATCATCTCCTGGAGCGTCTCGTCGTCCTCGGTCTCCGTCTGCTGGTCGGTGCCGCGGGCCTCCTGGGCCGCCGCGAGCGCCGGGCCAGCACGCCAAACCCCAGCGCCCATTGGCCACCCCGCCACCATCGCCAGCCCGACCGCCCCCGCCATCCACGCCTTCGTGCCCATGCGAATCCCCTTCCCGCCGGTGCCCCCGGCATTGGGTTATAGGGAAGGCGACCCGCCCGGTTGCGGCCCCGGCATCGCGATGCGGCCTGGCATGGGTCGAACGCGGAGCGGGTGTTCTTGGGCGATCGCGTTGCTCGCTTGACGGGCTACCGCCCGGGCCGCTGAAGCGGCCGCGCCTCTCGCATGCGCTGTCGCTCGGAAGACCTCGCTCGGCGGATGCTTCGGCGTCAAGAGCCCAGTGCGTGCGGGCGCGAGTTGGCTCTTCGGCGACGGGGCATCCGCACCAGCCCGTCTTCGGGCGCAGGGCGCATGTCCCGGCGCGGCGGCCCCCGGCCGCCCGGCCGGTAGGCCGCAAGGGAGCGCAGCGAGCGCCCAAGAACAACCCAACGGAGCGCAGCGGAGGCGCGGCCGTCTTCGGCCCCGCCGCAGCGTCGAGCATACGTAACCCCCCAAAGCACCAACCCGAACACCCCGCGCCCGACCGATCACGCCACCCGCGCCCCGCACTCCGGGCACGCCGCGTCGGTGTCGAGCCCGTCCCGGTCGTACCCACACCCAACGCACCGCCCGCGCCGCCGCCGCAGCGCCCGACGCAGCACGCGCGGGGTGCGGACCAGGGCGAACGTAAGAACGGCGTAGAAGAGGGTGTTGAGAAGGAAGCCGGGCCAGAGTGGGAGCAGGGGGAGGGCGAAGCGGTCGAGGTTATGCGTGGTTGCGGTGGGGTCGCGCCAGAGCTCGAGCCCGTGGCCCAGCGACAGGCGCGGCGAGCCCAGTGGCTCGGGGGCCGTGCCCCGTCCGACCGAGCGGGCGTCGTGCGAGACGACGCGCATGGCCGGCACTGGCACGCCGGCCTCGAACCACTCGAGCGTCTCGAACGTGTCGACGCGCGACCGGCCCGCGCCGTGGGAGAACATGGCCACGTTTCGGTCGGCCCGCCACCCGAACCCCACGCGGTGCTGCCACTCCTGGGGAAAGAAGTCCGCCGGGCGAGCGTCGGCCAGCGATGCGGGAATGCGCCGCCACCGGCTCCACACCGCCACGAGGGTGTCCTGGTCGGCTTGGGCGTAGACCGGCCACGACGAGACCGAGCGCGCGGCGCTGAAACGCGCGCAATGGATCGCCCACGACGAGAGCACCGTCGCCACCGCCCCCAGCAGGGCGTAGACGAGCACCGTGCGCACGAGCCGACGCCAACGCATGGGATCAGGGTACCGGCCGGGGGGCCAGCGCGATCAGGGGGCGGGCTCGCGGCCGCACTCGGGGCAGGGGGTGGTCGGCTCCAGGCCCTCTAAGTTGTACCCGCAGGCCGGGCAGTGGCCGCGGTAGCGCCGCACGAGCACGCGGATGGGCCGGGCCCCGTGCACCAGCAGTGCCAGGCCCGCGGCGGTGAGCAGCGTGTTCGCCAGGAACCCCGGCCAGATCGGCCGCAGCGGCAGGGCGGCGCGGGCGAACGCCGTCGTGCCCGGTGTGGCACCCTGGTAGAGCGTGAGCCCGTAGAGGTAGCTCACCGGCGGGGCCGAGGCGGTGGACGTGTAATTCGCCGTAGTCCGCGGCGTCATCGCGTGATCGGCGTGCCGCATCGCGAGCATCGGCCAGCCAGCGGAGAACTCGGCCAGCAGGTCGACGCCGATCGATCGGCCACCCGCGTGATCCTGCTCTACTCGCGCGTAACTGGCCCGGCCACGCCACCCCCACAGCCGCGTGCCGCCCTGGCGGATGGGGATGATCGTGACGGCCCGAGGCTGATCCAGCCCCGCCGGCGTCGGGCGCAGGGCGTCCCATTGCTCGGGCGTGAAGCGGCCGGCGGCGGGCGAGCCAGTGAGCTCGAGCATGATGCCCGCCCCGGCCAGGCGCTGGAAGTGGACCTGGTGGATGGCCCAGGCGCCGGCCACCGTGATGGCCGCCGCGACCGCGAGGTAGACCATCGCCCCCAGGATGAACCGCACGGCCCGCATGGATGGGTGGTACGGGTGGGGGGCCCGCCGGGTTGCGGGCTACTCGGGCAGCGGCGCCCGCCACAGGCCGTAGGGCTCGCGGGGCATCAGCCCGTCGAAGCTGAACTTCTTGGTCTGGTGGATGCGGCTGGTCGTCGCGTAGATGCCATCGGGCGTGACGGCCAGGCTGTCGGGCCAAGCGAGGTGGTCGCTCTGGACGAGCGTGCGGTATTCACCATCGGGCGTGCGGTAGGCGATCGCGTCCTCCTCCAGCGCGGTGAAGTAGAGGTTGCCACGCGAGTCGGCGGCCATGCCATCGGTGGCGACGCTCGGGCCAACGGCTTCGACCGCCGCCGCGATCGTGAACTCGCGGGCACCGAAGTCGGCGAGCACGCCCGCGGGCACGCGGTACAGCGTGCGGGCCGTGAGCGCCTGGAAGTAGACGTGGTCGTCCGCGGGGTTGTACGCGATGCCGTCGGCGTGGATCTGGGGAACGGCTCCGCCGGGGGTCTGGCCCACGCGTAGCTCGCGGCCGCCGACGATCGGGACGACGCCGCGTTCGGCCTTGGTACTCTTGTGGTTGGCCAGCACGCGGCGCGACGTATTGGTGTTGAGGTCGACCACCACGATCGCGCCCAGGCCAGAGTCGGTGATGAACGCGACGTTGCGTTCCGCATCGATACGCACGTCGTTCAGATAACTCTGCTTTGGCGCAACGGTCTCGTCGAAGCGGATCACACGCACGACCTGGTCGGTATCAAGGTCAATCTCCACCAGTTTCGCCGCACCGGACACCACGCCGGCCATGTTCGGGCTCGCCGGGTCGAGCACCCAAAGCCGATTCTTCGCGTCCACGTACACGCTCTGCACGCACACGAAGCGGAACGCCGGATCGGGGTCCAGGTCGGTCTCGGCCGGCGGCCAGCGGTTCCACTGCGCGTCGGGGTACGCCCGCCGCACGCCATCAACGATCTCGAAGACCGCGCCGTGGTAGGGCCCGTCCCAGTTGGGAAAGCTCACGAAGACCCGGCCGTCGCCGGTGGCCGCGACGCCCGTCCACTGGAAGCCCGGGCTCATGAGGATGGGCTCCAGGCGGGTCTCGATGTAGTCGGGCTGGCGGTATTGCCGGGACACACCGATCGGGTCGTCGGCATGCGGCGCCGTGTGGCAGCCGGGCAGCGTGAGGGCCAGGGCCAGGGCGGGCAGGGCCACGATTGGGAGTGCTCGTCGCATGGCCCAAGCGTATAGAGCCCGCCCCTGGGGGCCTACGCTGGAAGGCCGGATCTCCCGCACCCGCACAACCCCCCACCGGAGGTGGCCATGGCCGTTCTCGTCGACGCAACAACCAAGGTCATCTGCCAGGGCATCACCGGCAGCTTCGGGGCCGTCCACACCAAGGGCTGCCTGCACTACGGCACGCAGCTCGTCGGCGGCGTGACCCCCGGCAAGGGCGGCACCAAGGACGACAACGGGCTGCCGATCTTCGACACGGTCAAGCAGGCGGTCGACGCGACAGGGGCCACGGCGACCATGATCTTCGTGCCCCCGCCGTTCGCGGGCGACGCCATCCTGGAGGCCGCCGACGCCGGGCTGCGGCTGATCTGCTGCATCACCGAGGGCGTGCCGGTGCACGACATGGTCCGCGTGCGGGCGGCGCTCGACACGATGAACATCGCCGCCCGCGGCGCCGAGGCCACGCCCACCCAGGACCTGTACACCCTCATCGGCCCCAACTGCCCGGGCATCATCACCCCCGGCCCCAAGACCGGCGAGGGCACCAGCGCCAAGGACACCTACACCAACTCGGGCTGCAAGATCGGCATCATGCCGGGCTACATCAACACGCACATCAGCGAGCCCGCCTGCACCACCGGCAAGGCCGTGGGCATCGTCAGCCGCAGCGGCACGCTGACCTACGAGGCCGTCTGGCAGTGCTCGCAACTGGGCATCGCCCAGAGCACCTGCATCGGCATCGGCGGAGACCCCGTCCGCGGGCTCAGCCACGTCGACTGCCTGCGCCTGTTCCAGAACGACCCCGACACGCATGGTATTTTGATGATCGGCGAGATCGGCGGCAGCGACGAGGAAGACGCCGCCCGCTACATCCGCGAGCACGTGACCAAGCCCGTCGCCGGCTTCATCGCCGGCCAGACCGCGCCCCCCGGCAAGCGCATGGGCCACGCCGGTGCCATCATCAGCGGCGGCGAGGGCACCGCCGGCGCCAAGATCAAGGCCCTCGAGGACGCGGGCGTCACGGTCTCCAAGAGCCCCGCCGAGATGGGGCAAGCGATGGCCAAGGCGATGGGGCTGGAACTGGCGGCGGTCTAGGCAAACCTGGCGCGATGCTCAGTTGCTCTTGTGCGAGAGCACCATTTCTGGTATGCTGGTCGCGATCGATCCCGATCGAGGAGGTATCCCATGCCCAGGAAGACTGCCAGCCGCACTATTCGACCCGCGTTTGTTGTTTTATCGGTAGTTGGTCTTGCCGCCGCCGCCCACGCCCAATTTATCCAAATCGACATAGCCAACCCCACGCTGGCCCCCGGCGAATCGACCATCATCACCATGAGCGCCAGTTATCCCTCAGGCGACTACGCCATAGCGGGCATCGCCACCGAGATCATCGACAACACCGGCCGTGGCGGGTTCAGCGACCTGTCGCTCATCGCCCCCATGGATGGCCCGGGCACCAGCTCGGGCTCGCTCGGCCCGGGGGGTATCCAGGGCATCGTTGCCGGCCAGTTGAACTTCCCGCCCGCGGGCATCTACGCCGATTCCACCAACCCGATCGCCTTCTGGTCGATGACTTTTACGCCGACCGACTTTGCCATGCCGATCTTGGACATCGAAACACGGACCACACGCTTCGACGTGTACCCCGAAATGGGCAGCGCCCGCAGCGAGTCGCGCCTCGACGGGCTGACCGAGGGGCGGGCAGTGATCTTCTTCCCCGCACCGGGAACGGCGACCGTGCTCGGCTTGGGCACGCTGGCACTGGTCCGGCGGCGGCGCTGAGCCCCGAAACCCTGCCCCGGCGACAACAGCATTTCATACGGACTTCGCCGCCATCCGCAAGCAGAGCGTGGCGCGCGTCCAATAGCATGCCTCATGTCCGACACCCCCGACACCAATCCGCCACCGATACCGCCCGAGCCGGCTGCCGGTCCACGCCGCGATCCCGAACTGCCCGCGCGCCTCCGTGCCATCCAGGTGCGCACCGGCGACCTCGTGCGGTTGCGCGTGCTGTTCGGCGCCATCGTGCAACTGCTGGGGATGGGTTTGGTGGTCTTCAGCGTGCTGCCCGTCGGCTGGTGGCTCATCGAGGGCATCGACGACGGCGACCTGTGGTGGATGGAGTATTACTGGCCGCGCCTCGCGCTGGCGGCATACATGGTGCTGGTCGGTGGCGGCATGGTGCTCTTCGGCGGCCTGCTTGGACGGGTGCTCGTGCGGTCGCGCGTGGGGCCGGTCGCCTGCCCGATGTGCAAGTTCGAGCTCACCAGCCTCGACCGCGGCCGATGCACCGAGTGCGGCTATGAGGCGAACCCGGCCCTGCCCGAACTCGGTGTGCCACCCATCGAGCGCGTGCTCGTGGCGCGGCTGGCCGCGTTCGTGCTCACACGTGTTGTGGCCGTCGGGATCGTGACGCTGGCGTTGATCCCGATGATGCGTTTCGTGCTGGTGGACGTGCGGGAGGGGTACTCGGGCAGCGTCGAATTTGTCGGAGCGCTCCTGCCGACCATGGCCATTGCGGTGCTGGGGCTTACGCTCTGGCTCCTCGCTGGCCCGCTGAGCGCGATCATGGTGCCTATGAAGTGGGCCAGAAAGCTGGCGGCGGCACGCGCGGATGATCAATGACCGGTTCGCTGCGTCCGGTCGAACCGCGCGGCTCGGATTGGTGTATCTATCCGCATGAGCCCGAACACGGATCGCCTGCTCGACTTCCTGCGGGACCACGACGCACCGTGCCCGGTGTGCGGCTACAACCTTCGCAACCTCACCGTGCCCACGTGCCCCGAGTGCCAGCACACACTCGAGCTCACCGTGGGCGTCACGGGCGTACGCATCGGCCTCTACATCGCGACGCTGGCGCCGTTCATGTTCAGCGGCATGGCGGGGCTGGCTCTCGGCTCGCTCATCGTGACCGTGGCAGCGGCCCCCGGCGGCGCGGGCACGGGCCCACCGCCCATGCTGTACCTGCTCACCGTCATCGGCCTGGCCAGCGGGACTTTCGCTATCGCGTTGCTCGTCTTCCGACGCCGCTTCCTGGCATTCGCGCCCGGCACGCAACGCTGCTGGGCGGTGCTGGCGTGGACGGTCCACCTGTTGCCGTTTCTGGGCTTGCTTGGCGTAGTGCTCGCGACAGCGTAGCGGCGGCCTACCGCCGCCCACGCTTCGGATCGAACGCCTCGCGCAATCCCTCGCCCACGAAGTTCAGCGCCAGCAGCGTGGCCCCGAGCAGCAGGCACGGGAACAGGATGAGCCACCACAAGCTCTCGTAGGGGTTCAACTCGTTCAACCCATCGGCGGCCAGATTGCCCCAGCTCGGCAGCGGCGGCTTCACACCGATGCCAAGGAAGCTCAGGAACGATTCCTGCAAGATCGCCAGCGGCACGGTGAGCGTGGCGTACACGATGATCGGCCCGAGCAGATTGGGCAGCAGGTGCACGATGAAGATGCGGCGCGTGGGCGCGCCCGCGCTCCGGGCGGCCTCGATGAAGGGCAGGTTCTTCAGGCTCAGCACCTGGCCCCGGATCACACGCGCCATCGTCAGCCAGCTCACCCCGCCGATGGCGACGAGCAACACGACCAGGTCGAGCACGAGCCGTGTGCTTTCCTGGAGTTGCCGAGGCTCCCGCGCCTTCAGGGCCATGGCGTCGATGACCGTGCCATTGGTCAGCACGATGGCGTCGGGAGCGTCCTCGGTCGTCGCGGCGGCACGGGCCTCTTGGGTCGCGGCGACGACATCCGCCACGACACCGGTCATATCCAGATTGACCGCTACGGCGCCCAGGGGCGAATCCGGTTCGTACGGCTCGCCGCGCCACACGTCGATCTCCCGGCTCGAAGCCGGCGAGCCGTCCTCGCTGGCCAGGATCTTCGCCTGCCGCGTGGTCCAGCTCTGGCGTGCCTTTTGCTGGGTCACATACTCATCGATCGCGGCGTCGCTGGCGACCGCCAGCAGCACCACGAGCAGGATGTACGGCAGGCCAAAGAGCACGTCGACGATGCGCATCATGGCCGCATCGGCCTTGCCGCCCGCGTAGCCGGCGATGGCACCGTACAGCGTACCGATGATGACGCTGATGAGCGCGGCGCTCAGACCGATCCCAAGCGAGATGCCCCCGCCGGTCATCACGCGATACAGCAAGCTGCGCCCCAGCACGTCGGTGCCCAGCACCATGGCCAGGCGGTTGCCCTGATAAGGCCAGTGCTCTTGCATGGCCTCGGCAACATCACCATCGGTCGCTTGCAGGGCCTGGCGATCGGTCACGCCATGCTGCGCGGCGATCTCATCGACCGTTTCGGCGGGAACCAGCCCGTTGAGCTTCACCGCGCTCTCGTCGCTCACCGCCCACCATGGGGGCAAGCGACCATACTCGGCGCTGCCCGCGTTGTAGCGTTCGACGGATGCACCCTCACTCACACCGGGGTAGCTGTTTGGCGCATCGCCAAGCGTAAAGAACAAGCCCAGCAGGCACACCGCCAGCGTGACCGCCAGAAACCCCATGCCCGCCATGCCCGCCCACGAGCGCGTGAGCGGGTTGTCACGCTCCACGGGCGGCGCGGCCATCGCGGGGACGGCCTTTGCCTCGGCGTTGGGCTGGTTCTTGTCGGCCTTGGCCATGGTGGTTCGAGTGGATCAACCGTCGGCTTGCGGCGTGAAACTGGCCCCGTCGAGCACGTCGAAGCTGACCATATCGCCAACCGGGAAGTCCCCCGCGTGCTGGCGGCCATCGGTCAACGAACAGTGGATGGGAACGCCCGCATCGACCACGACCTTGTCACCTTCCCTGGCCACCACACGCCCCTGCACCCTCCGCGGCCGGCCGATGACCGGCTCGACGAACTGCCCGCCGCTTGGCACCGTGTCCACGCGGCGGGCCCGGGCCGAGATCGTGCCGAAGACCTTGTCGCCCGGCTCGGCCGCCAGGGGGGCGGTCGGCAGCAAATACAGCACGTAGCTGGTGTTCGAGAACGAGAGCCGGACGTGGGCGGGCTTGGTGGCCGTGGCGGCCACGGCCTCCTTCAGCACGCCTCGGGCCAGGCCCGGGGCGATTCTGGTGGTCGGGGCGGGGTGGATCATGGCCTAGTCTACGCGCCCTACATCAGCCGCAGCCCGCGTCAAACTCGTTCTGGAACGCGAGGAAGTCGAAGATCGTCAACTCGCCATCACCGTCGAAGTCGGCCCGCAAGTCCCCCGCATCGAACAGGTTCTGGTAGCCCAGAAAATCGAAGATCGTCAACTCGCCGTCACCATCGATGTCGGCGCGGCAAGCAACGCCCGCCTCGATTACCACGTTGTCGAACACCGCGAGAATGCCGTCGAGCTCGCCCGGCATCGTTCCGCCGCGGGCGATAAAGCGGATGCGCTCGAACTCGACGCCCGAAATCTCCATCCGCGTGTGCTGGATGTCCGAGGGCGTCACGCCCGGATGGATGAAGCAATCGCTCACCACCACGTCGTCGCCCACCAGTCCTTCGAGGCACACCTCGGTGCCCTCCCAGTTCGAGCGGCCGAGCCAGAACAGGTCGATGCGCGCGGTGGAAGCCGTGTCTCCGGTCGTCGCGATCCACTGGTGCGTGCGTGTGAAGCCCAACACCGGGCCCGACGACCACGAGCCAGTCGTCATCACGTTCACCGGGCTGAACTCGGGGAACGAGCCGATCGAGCCCGTGCCGTTCGTCGCGGCGAACTGCACCTGATTCCCGCCGGGGAACCACAAGTTCTCGGAAAACGTGATCCCACCGTCGGCGAACGTGCGTCCGAGAAAGCCCGATGCGAACCCATCGAAACCGGTCTCCTCACCAATAGCGACGGCCCCGACAACACCCAGGGCGGCAACACCCAACGCTCGCGCACGGCTTCCAGTCATCTCGATCTCCTCCTCGGCAACGCAATGTTCCAAACAAACACCGATGGCCGCTGAGCATTACCCACCGGCCATCGTTTCAGCATCAGGTTGTACGCGCCACACCCGCTGGGTGTTGCGACAAAACGGTCGCCTAGCGGCGGCGACGGACAGCGGCCAAGCCACCGAGCGCCAGCAGCGAGAGCGATGCCGGCGCGGGAATCACAACGATGCCGCGGGTGTCCACGCCATCAACCAGCACCATCAGGCCCGTGCCGTCGAGCTCGACCTGGCTGATCTGGCCGAGACCAGCACCGAAGCCCTCATCGAACACGAGACGATCATTGAACGGATCGTATTGGATCTCCTCGGGGGTGTCCAAGCCGTCGAGAAGCACCCGGATCGAATCGAATGCACCCGAGCCATCAAGCGTCATCTCGTAGATGGCACCCTGGTTGCGATCGGTCAGATAGACCAAGCCATTGGTCGGGTTCACGGCGATGCCAGCGGTGTCCAGCAGCGGTTCGGCCAAGCCGGTCACGGAAGTGTCGGCCAGATCGACCACGAGCTCCTGCGAACCCGAGAGCGAGCCGTCGATGTTGATGCGGAACAGGGCGCTGCCGGTGCCGAGCTCACCCGGGCCAACAACGGCGCCGCTGCCGTTCGGGCTGGTCACGAGGTAACTATCACTTGTGGGATCGGGCACCAAACGCGACGCACCCTGGTAGCGCGGCCGCGGGATCGACAGGTCCTGCTCGAAGATCGTGGTGACCGAACCACCCATCGTAATGCCCAGGATGCCATCGACACTGCCGGCAATGGGAGAGAACGGGTTGTTGACGGTAATAAAGTTGCCACGGGCGGCATCCCACTGCAAGCCAATGGGGTTCTCGATGGGCATGCCCGTCGCGACCGGAGTGATGGAAGGCGTGCCAAACGCGCCGTCAAGACGATACAGACCACTGGTCAGCGTGGGATCGAAGTTGGCCGCCCCGTCATTAAAGAAGAAGCTATCGCCAACCTGGACGATGCCAGCCAGGAACGCCCCGGGATTGGTGACGTCGATGATCCTGCTCTCGACACCGCCGATGAACGCATCGATACCAGGATCGTTCCGGTTGGTGTACAAGAACTCTGACTGTTGGGCCAAAGTGGTGCCCGCCACCGCTAGCAGCGTGACGGCAGCAATCGTGCTCTTGATCTTGCTCATCATGTATCTCCTCGCTCATCTCTCGGCACCCGCACCAGGCGAGTGCGGCCTCGAGCCGTCAGGGGCCCCGTTTTGCCCACCGACGCTTCGTCATTAGTGTACACGACCGATGCGTGTTCACCAAAAGAATTTTACCTAGAGCGCCAATCGGCCACGGGTGTATAGGCAATTTCCCACATAAGCCATGCCCAGCACCAACGATCGGCATTGAACTCCCGCGTCAGCCGATGTAGACTTAGCAAGCCTATTTGGCTGCAATTGGGGATTAGTGTAACGGTAGCACCGGTGATTCTGATTCATCTAGTTCAGGTTCAAATCCTGGATCCCCAGTTTGTCCACATTGTCCCGTTTCGGGATAACTACGCCTAAATCGAGCATACAAAGATCTTTACGTGGCCAGCACGAGAGCTATTACGCGCTTTGCCCCGGCTTTGGCCCGCCGCTTGCAATACCAGCCGCTAACAACATCCGCCGTTGGGCCGAGCCGAGACCGAGCTTTCCTAGGGAATCCTCGTAGATCCATGTCGCGTCCCCACCCCGAGCCCGCCGGACGCGATCAGCATGGCCCGCGGCCGCCTTCCAGACCCTGACCGTGACAGCCCGATGCGTCGTGGCAAACTCGAACCCGACCGACCGACCCCTCACGTCTACTCGCCCATCGAACCCGAGGGTTTCCAGCGTCTTGGCCAGGCGCGGGTGGGTCGCCGCATGGCGCTCGACGCAGGGTGGTTGCCACAAGCCGCCCCAGAGCCCGCCCGCCGGCCTGGGTTCGAGCAAGACCCGGCCTCGGCGATCGACGACAACCACCGCGGAGATCGCCAGCGGCTTGCGCGCCACTCGTGACTTCGGCCTTGGAATCCGATCGGTGATACCAAGCTCGTGCGCACGGCAATGCTTCGACGCCGGACACGCATTGCAGGATGGCGCGCGCGGTGTGCACACAGTCGCGCCGAGTTCCATCACGCCCTCGCTATAGCTGGCAACATGATCGCTCGATGCGCGCGCAAGATCGGTCGCTCGCTCCCACGCCCAGGCCTGAACACCCGACCCGTCGGCGGGCTGATCGACACCATGCAAGCGCAGCAGCACTCTCGATACGTTGCCGTCGACCAGCGGCTCGGGTTTGTCGAACGCGATCGATGCAACGGCACCGGCGGTGTACCGCCCCACCCCCGGCAACGCGTGCAATTGATCGACATCGTCGGGGACCGAGCCGGCGTGGCGTTCGACGATGGCACTCGCGCACGCGTGCAGCATCCTCGCCCGGCGGTAATAGCCCAGCCCGCTCCACATCGCCAGCACGTCGTCCACCGATGCGCGCGCCATCGCGGCCGGCGTCGGAAAGCGGGCGGAAAAGGCATCGAATCGCTCGGCCACGCGGGCCACCTGGGTCTGCTGGAGCATGATCTCGCTCATCAGCGAGAGCCAGGGGTCACGGGGCGAGAGCCGCCAGGGGAGCGGCCGCGCGTTGGCCTCGAACCACTGGGCGATGGCTCGCGAGATCACCCGATCCTTGCCCGGCTCGCCCGGCGGCAGGTCAGCCATGCGAGGCCGGCTCGTCATGGGCCTGGATGGCCGCCTTGGCCTTGCGTTTGATGGCGGGCCACTTCGCGTCGGGGGCCTTGCCCACCGTCACGAACTCATGGTGGATCAGCACGACGCGGACACCTTCGATGGCGTACAGGGCCACCGCCAGAGCGTCGGTGCAGCCGGCCGGCGGGGTTTGGCGATACGACCGGGGAGACGCGGCGATCGGGCCGTCCAGCAGGATCTTGACGGCGTGCGGGTTGGGCGTGGATTCGAAGCCGGTGACGCGGGGCATAGTTCGCTGGGCAGCGTAGGGCCCCGGGACGCATACAGTGGCTCGTGCGGCCTGTGGCCCTCGGCTCCTTGGGGTGAAACGCAGTGGACCTGGCGATCGCTATTGGTGACGCGCTCAAGCGCATGGACGGCTACCCGTGGTGGGAGGTCGCCCTCGAGCTTGCGCTCATCGCGTTGGTGGTCTGGGCCATCATCCGGTTCATCGAGGGCACCCGGGCCGCGGGCGTGATGAAGGGCCTGGTGGCCCTGCTGCTCATCGGGCTGGCGGCCCGGCTGTTCCTGTCCCTGGTCGGCCGCGAGGAGGCCTTCGAGCGGCTTGGCTACCTGCTGGATCGGGCGGGCGTGGTCGTGGCCATCGGTCTGGTGGTCGTCTTCCAGCCCGAGCTCCGCCGGGCGCTCACCCGGCTGGGTGAAGCCCCGATCTTCCGCAGCACGCCGGGCGAGATCGCCCAGGTGGTCGACGCGGTGGTCGAGGCGTGCAGCTACTTCCAGAAGGCCAAGTTCGGGGCCCTGATCGTGATGGAGCGACGCACCGCCCTGGGCGGCTTGGCCGAGGGCGGCACCCGCCTGGGGGCCGAGGTCAGCGCCCGATTGCTCCAGAGCCTGTTCTTCCCCGGCACGGCCCTGCACGACCTGGCGGTCATCATCAAGGGCCCGATCGTCCACGCGGCTGGCGTGCAACTCCCGCTCGCTGGTGCCGCCGACATGCCCGACGCGGGCCTGGGCTCTCGCCACAGGGCGGCCGTGGGCATCTCTCGCGAGTGTGACGCCCTGGTAGTCATCGTGAGCGAAGAGACCGGCAGCATCCGCATCGCCGAGCGCGGCAAACTGACCGACCCCATGACGCCCGAGGAGCTCCGGCGAGCCATGATGGCCGGCCTGACCAAGGAGCTGCCCGATCGACCCTCGACCGCCGAGGAGGCCCGCAAGCAACAGGCCAGCGACGCCCCTGCGCCCAAGGACGGCTCCGATGCTTAGTGCCGCACGCCGCAAGACCACGCTGCGCTCGCGCCTGCTGCGTACTGCCCTGGTCATCGCGCTGAGCATCGCCGTCTGGACCTTCGCCGAGGCCCGCAGTCTGACGCTGGCCACGCGCACGGTGACGCTCGTGCTCACCGCGCCCGCCGGCTCCACATTGACGGCCTGGACCGAGCCCGAAATGACGCGACGAGTGGCGGTATCCCTGCAACTCCAGGGTTCGCGCGCGGCGCTCGACCGGGCCGAGCAACGGCTGAGCGAACCGGTCGAGCTCTCGATCGGCGATGGATTGCCCGCGAGCGTCGGCCGGGAGGCCGTTTCGCTTCGGGATGAGCTGCGTGATCACAACGTGTTCGACAGGCTGGCCGTGAGCTTGGTTGACGTGACCCCCCAGACCATCGACGTGCGGATCGACGAGATGATCGAGAAGGCGGTGAACGTCAACATCGTGGCCTCGGGAGCCGACTTCGACAGCCCGCCGATCGTTGAGCCAGCCACGATCACGGTGACCGGGCCGGCTTCGATCCTGAACGCCACGACGGTCGATTCCCTCGACGCGACCGTCTCTTCTTCGCAACGCGGCCTGCTCCGCGATGGGAGCACGACCGAGGTTCCCGGGATCCCAGTCACGATCCCCGAAGCGTGGCAGAGCGAGTTGGTGCGTGTCAGCCCGACGAGCGTCAAGGCGACGATCGCGCTTCGCAGCACAATCGAGAGCCACGAGATCCCGAGCGTCCCGGTCATGGTGCGGCTCTCGCCCACACAAATGCAGCAGTGGCGTGTGCTCATCGCGCCCGAGGATGGCTATCTGCGTGACGTGACCGTGAGCGGGCCGGCCCAGGCCATCGAGGCCATCATCGCCGGCCGCCAGCGCGTGGTCGCCACGCTGCAACTCGAGAGCGTTGAACTCACCGCCGGCCCGGCCGTATTCGAGGCCGTCCTCTCGGGCCAGGCCCAGGGCCTGGACTTCCAGGTCTCCGACAAGAGCGTGCCCGTGCAGGTGTCGGTGATCGAGGCCGAGGCCACGGCCGACCCTGGCTGACCACCACTGGCTGTAGCGGTATTGACAGTCACGGGATAGCCCCGATGTGCTATCGGTCCCACGCAAGTTGAATGCCTGAAGACTCTCCCGACGCCAACCGATCCCCCAGAGGCACCGCACGACCTTCGTCGGGCCCAAGTTCGGGAGACGACGTTGGCCGAGACCCTACAGCTTAAGCCCACCCAAGGCACCCGAGAAAGGCTCTCGGGCATCGTCGGCGCGCTCTCGTACGCGCTGGACATCACCGAGGGACAGCCCGAAGGGCACGCCGTCCGCTCGTGCATGATCGGCATGCGGCTGGCCCAAGAGATCGGGCTCAACGCCACCGACAGGTCGGCCTTGTTCTACGCCCTACTCCTGAAGGATCTGGGCTGCTCGAGCAACGCCGCCAAAGTGTGCTACTTGTTCGGTGCCGACGACCGGACGGTCAAGCAGAACTTCAAGTACGCCAACTGGCAAAATCCGCTCGCGTTCCTGCCATACATCCTCCGCAACATCGCGCCTGACGACTCGCTGGGCGAGCGGGCCCGCCGGTTCGTGTCGATCGCGATGGCGGGGAACAAGGATGCGAAAGAACTCGTCCAGATTCGCTGCGAGCGCGGCGCACTGATCGCACGCGATCTCGACCTTCCCGAGGACGCCGTGCAAGCCATCCGCAACCTCGACGAGCACTGGAACGGCAAGGGCCACCCGGACGGCTTGCACAAGACCCAGATCCCGCTGATGGCGCGCATCCTGAGCATCTCGCAAACCACCGAAGTTTTTGCGATGCGCTACGGCCTCGTTGCTGCGCTTGATATCGCGCGTAAGCGCCGGAAAACATGGTTCGACCCGGACCTCGTCAGGGCGTTCATCTCGATCGGCAACGATACCGATTTTTGGCTCAAGGTGATGTCAGTAGATGCTCAGCGGCATGTGGCCGCGTTCGAGCCCGAGGACATGGTCTTTCATCTGACCGAGACCATGCTCGATCGCCTCTGCCGGGCGTTCTCGATGGTCGTCGATGCGAAGAGTCCGTGGACGGCGTGCCACTCGCAGGGCGTGTCGGACGTTGCCGTGGGTATCGGCATGACTATGGGGCTCGACTCGGGCACGCTCACCAATCTGCGCCGGGCCGGGCTGCTGCACGACATCGGCAAGCTGGGCGTGAGCAACACGATCCTCGATAAGCCGGGCAAGCTGACCGATCAGGAATTCGGCGTGCTCAAGAAGCATCCAGAATTCACGCGGACCATCTTGCGACGTTCGCCGTGCTTTGCGCCCTTCACCGAGTTAGCCGCCCGCCACCATGAGAAGCTCGATGGCTCGGGCTACCACCGCGGCCTGGATGCGACGCAGCTGACCCAAGCCGATCGCATCCTGTGCGTCGCCGACATCTACGAAGCACTCGCGGCCAAGCGGCCCTACCGCACCGACATGAGCGAGGGCGAGGTGTTCGATATCCTCGACAAGATGGCGGGGACGAAGATCTGCGCCGAGTCGGTGGACGCGCTGCGCGTGTTCCTGAGCAATAGCGGGTTCAAGCCGTATCAGGTTGCCGCGTAACTATTCTGGCGCGTTCGTTCGATCCCCGGCGATCATCCTCGACAGCGGCCACACACACCAGAGCAGTGTGAACAACACCAGCACGATGCCCGCCATCGCAAAGAGGCGCCATGGCCAGGCCGGAAGCACATTCAGGATGGTCTCGCCCTCGAGTTCCTTGCCGAGAAAGCCGTAATTGAGGCCGGTGGCCCAGTTGAACAGTGCCAGGGGCACCATCCAGCACAACGAGGCGATGATCGCAGTCTTGAAGTCCCGCACGCCCGGCCGGTAGCCGCGGACGATGACGTCGTAGAAGCCCGCGCCCACGATCTGCGTGTGGCTGATCCAGAAGAACCAGAATCGCGGGTCGCCCGGCCCCTGTTCGACGGTGGGCGTGAAGAACGCCTGCGTGCTCAGGCCGATGCCCCAGAAGTACAGCACCGTGCGAAGCCATCGTGTGCGACGGGTGTGTGCCATCAGCAACGCGAACGGCCCGATCCAGCCGATGACGTCGCACAGGTGGAGCGGGAAGCTCTTGCCGACATCGAAGCTCGCCGGCAGCAGCCAATAGATGGTGGTGATCACCTGCTGGATGAGCCAGAGCACCGCCCACGTGCGCGCGATCTGCTTCTCCCGTTGCTCCGACGCCCGACGCCCGGCCAGCACGAAGACGGCCATGACCGCGATGCCAAGGCCAGCGGCGACCAGATGGGTGGCAGTGAAGGGCGCAAACCCCGGCGCGGGATGCACCGCGGCGACGCTCACGCATCGGCCCCGGCGTGCTCGTGGCGCAACTGACCGCAGGCAGCGGCGATATCACGCCCCCGGCTCGCGCGCACGTGGGTGGTGATGTTCGCGTTAACCAGGATGTCTTGGAATGCGCGCACGTCGTCGTTGCGCGGACGCTCGTAGGGCAACCCTTGGACTTCGTTGTAGCGGATCAGATTGATATTGGCGCGCATCGCGCGGGCCAGATCGGCCAGCAACCGCGCGTGCTCGGGGCGGTCGTTCACGCCGCGGAGCAGGATGTATTCGAGCGTGATCTCGCGGCCGGTCTTGGCGAACCACGTCTGGCATGCGGTGAGGAGTTGCTCGACCGTTGCGTGCTCGGCCCAAGGGATAAGCTGGCGGCGGAGCGCGTCGGTCGGCGCGTGCAGGCTGAGGGCGAGGGTGACGGGTAGGTCAAGCTCGCGCGCCAGGCGTTCGATTGCTTGGGGGAGGCCGACGGTCGAGATCGTGATCCGCCGCGCGCCGATGCCCATGCCCCACGGCGCCGCGATGGTGCGCACGGCGTGGATGACGTTCTTGAAATTGGCCAGCGGCTCGCCCATGCCCATGAACACGATGTTGCTGATGCGGCCCACGTCGGGCAGGCGATTCAATCGCCAGACTTGCTCGACGATGCGGCCGGCCGACAGATTCCCATCGAGCCCGCCCAGCCCGCTCGCGCAGAACTTGCACCCCACAGGGCACCCCACCTGGCTCGAGATGCACGCCGTCCGGCGCTCGCGCGTGTCGGTACGCGGCTTGAGGTCGCCCTTGGGCGGCCAGGGGATCATCACGCACTCGGTCTGGCGGGCGGTGTTGCTGTACGGCATCTCCTGCCCGAGAATCGGGAGCCTGTTGGACGTATCGACGCTGGCGTGCTCGGCCGAGGTGGTGCCGAGGTCGTCGGGCCACTCGACGAGCAGCTTCTGCGTGCCGTCGGTGGCGAGTTGGTGGGCCACGGTCGGCCCGCTCAGGAACGCTATCTCCCGCGAGACCGTCTCGCGGTCACGCTTGCTCAGGTCGGTCATCTCCGCCGGATCGACCACACCCCGCTCGTACACCCACTTGAGCAACTGCTTGGCCCGGAACGCCGGCATCGACCGCGCGGCACACCACTGGGCGAGGGTGTCTGGGGTGAAGTGGAAGATGTGGTGTTCGGGGTGCTGCACGGGGGAGGGTAGGGGAGAGAGAACGCAACCGCTGTGCGCAGCGATACTGCACGGCGGGCAGCGGGCTCGTTTGTATTCACTCGCAGCCGGCGTCGAAAGCGGCCTGGAATGCCAAGAAGTCCAAGGGGGTCAACTCGCCGTCGCCGTCGAAGTCGGCGAGTGGGTCGCCGTCTTGGAAGAGATTGAGGTACATGAGAAAGTCGAGAACGGTGAGCGCGCCGTCGGCGTCGAGGTCGACCGGGCAGGGGAGTGCGAGGCAGCCAAATCTGCCAAGGTACGCGCTGGCAACACCATCGAGCCAGGTGAAGCTGCCTCCCGCGTAGAGGGCGGGCCCCGAGGCGTCGGTAACCGACCGAAGGACCGTAAAGGAGTTGTTGCCCGCACCACCGGGTCGCGTCCACGCCACCCCATCCCAGCGGGCGAACGACCAGACTTCACCGGCCGATGAGTCGTAGAACGGACCGCCGGCGAAGAGGGCCGGACCGGATCCGTCGTCGAAGACCTCGAGGGCTCGGACGGAGCCTCTGGTTGGTGCGTCGGGTGAACTCCACGTTGCTCCATCCCAGGTCGCGATGTTGCGCGCGTAGCGTCCTTCGATCTCATTGAAATTGCCGGCGAGAGTGAGCACGGGGCCCGACCCGTTGTCGAACGCACGCATGGACGTGACGCGCCGATCACGGCCGGTCAGCCCATCCCCCAGCGGCTTCCATTGGACGCCGTCCCAGCGGCACGCGCCAACGTAGTACCGTCCGCTTGCGAGGCTGAACGACCCGGCGGCGTAGATCGCGGGCCCGGTCCCGTCATCGAAAACCTCCAGGGCCACCACGGACGCGTCGCGGTGATCGCCCACGGCGTTCCACTCCACACCATCCCAGCGTGCGATACCGGCGGACTGGCGACCAGGGATGGCGTCGAAATCGCCGGCAACGTAGAGCGACGACCCACTGCCGTCGTCGAAGCCCAGCATGGCGTTGACCCTCGTCACGCGGCCAATCAGGCCCGAACCCAGCGGCCACCACCGCGTTCCATCCCAGCGTGCGATCGATCCGGCATCGATCGATCCCGCGCGAGAGAATCGCCCGGCGACGAAGAGTGATGAGCCGGAGCCGTCATCGTGAACGGTGAGGCTGGTGACCATTTGGTCGACGCCACCACCCAAGGCCGACCAAGACCTGCCGTCCCATCGGCCGAGGTACGCGACCGACGGATCGTTGGTCCGGGTAAACGCACCGCCGGCGTACACGGTCGGTCCCGTACCGTCGTCGAATTGCTCGATCGCCAGCACATCATCGTTGAGTCCCACGCCGAGAGCGCGCCAATCCGACCCGTTCCAAGCAGCCGTTCCACGCAAGGGCAGGCCATCGGCACGCTGCAGGTTGCCCGCTGCGATGATCTCGGGGTAGCCCGCTTGCTCGGTGAGCACCAGGGCGCGGACCCTGCCATCCACGAACCCACCGATCGTGTGCCAGGAAGTGCCATCCCAACGACCCAGATCGCCGCACGGCACGCCCGCGAGCCTGCCCAAGGAGCCGCCGACATACAGGCTCGGGCCTTGGCCGAGATCGGCGGCCAACATGGCATGGGGTTGGTTGGAGTGATACTCAATCCCTTCGACGGCCATCCAGTGTGTTCCGTCCCAGCGGGCGATGTTGAGCGCATCCTGCCCGTAGAGGCTTGAGAACCACCCCCCCACGTAGAGTTGCGGCCCCGACCCATCGTTGTAGACCGCCATCGTTGCGATCTTGGCGTTGCCCCGATCGGGAGGCGATCCCAGTGGCGACCAGGAGGACCCATCCCACGCCGCCACCGAGTGAACGGCCACGCCGTCGATCTCATCGAACTCTCCGCCGGCGATAAGCAACTCGCCGCGATCGTCGCTCCACGTTTCGAAGGCAATCACCGGGGCCTGTGCCCCCGAGCCGAATGCGGACCACTGTTGGCCGTCCCAACTCGCGATGTTGCTGGCGGGCACACCGCCGGCATGCTGAAAGTAACCGCCGACGACGAGCATGGGACCGGAATCACTCTCAAACACATGCAATGCAGCGACGGCCCCATCGCATCCCTCGCCGACCGCGGTCCACTCCTGACCATCCCACCTCGCGATGTTGGCTGCCGTGATGTCACCAGCAAGGGAGAACCAGCCGCCGACGTAGAGCGCCGGGCCTTGGCCGTCGTCGAAGACCGCCAAGGCCTGGACCCTGCCGTTGATGCCACCACCCAGGGGCTCCCAGCCACGCCCGTCCCATCTGGCGATGTTCGTGGCGTCGGCGTACCCCGCGACTGAGAACTGTCCGGCGATGTAGACCGCCTCGCCGCGCCCATCATCAAAGGTAGTGGCCGCAAACGCGTGCTCGGTGCCCGGCAACCCAAAGAGGTCCGGGGTCCAGCCCGGCTCGCAGGGCTGGGCGAATACCGCCGCAGATATCAGGAGGCAAGCGAGGAGCGATCCAAAAGAGCAGTATTGCATGCCCATTGTTCGGGCCCCGGCCCGAGCGGGTTGCGGTCCGAACTTGGGATTCCCGGAAGCACCCTCTCAGATCCACGAAACGGCCTCGCGGCCGTCCTGACCTGCTTGGGGCCCTGCCGCGGCCGATGACCACCCCAACTATGACTCGGCCCTTCCCAAAAGCGCGGCAGCCAAAGGTCCGTCAGCCGTCGGCAGGAGCCCGCAGCAGTTCGGCAAGCTCCTCCGTGGGCTCCTCAAACGAACAACTCCCAAAACTCAACGCGAATCGGCTTCTCTGCTCGACGGCGGTGGCGACGGGGACGGTGTGGGTCTTCCAGCCGATGGTGTCGTTGGTGAGCACGAAGTTTGAGCCGTTGGTTTCGGCCATCAGTTCGATGGCGGTTTGCTCGTCGATCGCGCGGGCGCCGATGAGGATGGCGGCGGTGAACACGTTCACGAAGCCCTGCATCGGGCCCATGGGCGGGTTGTCCTCGTACGTCAGGCGGTACGAGCCGGGCAGGGCGTGGTGCAGGCCGGCGGTGCACTTGAAGGGCACGCCGGCGGTGCGGCAGGCCGCGATGAACTCCACGATCGGCTCGGCGGGCAGCATGGCGTCCTTGGTCACGCCGCCGCAGCGGATCTTGGCGGCGGCACCCGTGCCCGCAAGGGCGGCGATGTAGCCGCGGACGTCGGTGCCCCCCGCAACGGGCACCTCCATCGCGATGGCCAGTTGCTCGGGCACGGTGTCGAGCAAGCCGTCGACGTCGGCGACTTCCTTGAGCGGCGTCTCGATCGCGTCGACGATCGCGAGCCCCTGGTCCTCGGCCTCGTGGCGGTGGTTGAATTCGCGGATCTGCTCGAGCGAGTCGTCCAGCGGCGTCTGGCTGGTGTGGGGCACGATGGCGCTGATGCGCCACGGCTCGCCGTCGCCGGCCATCTCGGGGTAGCCGCTGGTGGCGAACGTGCCGGGCATGAGCATCTGGCCGGCCTTGGTCAGCTCGCTCAGCCTCGAAGCGGGGCAGACGAAGCGGCCCAGCATGGGGGCCTGGGCGCTCCGCAGGTAGCGTGCGAAGTTCTCGACCGCTGGGGCCATATCCAGCTTGGCCGGCGGGAAGAGGCCAGCATAATCGATCAGGCCCTCGGTGAGGGCCTGGGCGGCCTGGGGGAGGCTCGTGCTGCTGGGGTTCTGGGTGTTGCTCGGCATGCACAATCGTAGGGGCCGGCCCGGGATCGCATGTGCGTCGAGCCTAATCCTCGGGCCGCTCGCCGCCGTCGGCCATCTTGACCAGCCTGGGGTCGAAGCGGGCGATGGGCTCGACCAGGTCGGCCTGGCGGGCCATCACCTGGCGGATGTCCTTGTACACCCGTGGGTTCTCGTCGATGCCCGCGCTCAGCAGCGTGACGCCGGCGGCTTCCAGGTCTTCCTTCACGTGGGCCCAGCGGAAGGTCTTCTTGGCCTGGGTGCGGCTCATGGCACGCCCCGCGCCGTGCGCGGCCGACGACAGCGCCCGTGTGCCAGCCTCGCCGCCCAGCCCGCGCACGACGAAGCCGGGCTTGGCCATCGAGCCGGGGATGATGCCCAGCACGCCCTCGCCCGCGGGCGTGGCACCCTTGCGATGCACGATGACTACGCGCTCTTCTTGCGAGCCATCGGGCAGCGTGACTTGGTGTGTTTCCTTCCACGCGAAGTTGTGGTGGTTCTCGACGCCGCCGATGACGCGGGCGCCCAAGTGCTTGGCAACCCAGTGGTGGATGCACGCGTGGTTGGCCTCGGCGTAGCGGCCCATCAGGTTCATCGCGGCCCAGTATTCCTGGCCGGCCTCGCTGTCCAGGTCGAGCCAGGCCAGGTGCTTCATCTGCTTGTCGAGCTCGGGGTGCAGCTGCATGGCCAGCTTGCTGTAGTGGTCGCACACCGCCGCCCCGGTGCCGCGGCTGCCCGAGTGGCTCAGCAGCGCGAGGTACTTACCGGGCGGCAGATCGAACACGTGCTCGGCGTTGGGCACCTTGTTCTTGGGCGCTTCGCCAGCACGCACGTCGGGCGCGGCTTGGGCGTACAGGTCGCTGCCGTCCTGGCCGATGGTCAGCACGCCGAACTCGACGAAGTGGTTGCCCGAGCCGCTGGTGCCAAGCTGGCTGCGGGCGCGGTCCTTGTTGTGCTGGGTGATCTTGCTGACGCCCCAATCCTCGTCCATGACGGCGTGCTCGCGCGGGGGCGTGCGGTCTCCCTTATTGCCGAACTTGGCCCCGACGCCGAAACGCGTCTCCTGTTCGATGGCCTTGGCCAGGCGGTCCCGCCCGCCCGAGTGGTCGAGCTCGCTGGCGGGCATGTCGAGCACGGTCATCTTCACACGGCAGGCGATGTCGACCCCCACCGCGTAGGGCACGACCGCCGCCTCGGTGGCCAGCACCCCGCCGATGGGCAGGCCGTAGCCCAAGTGGGCATCGGGCATGAGGGCCCCGGCCCGGGCAATGGGCAGGCGGCACGCGTTCTGGAGTTGGGCCAGGCTTGGCTGGTCGAAGTCGTCGCCCACCGCACCCCACAGGTGGTACGGCGCCGCGGTCTGGTTGTCGGTCTGCGGGTCGGGCATGCCAGAGGGTAGAGGCACTTGTCGCGTACGATCAGGGGCGATTGCCCCTGTAGCTCAGCTGGATAGAGCAGCGGACTTCTAATCCGCAGGTCCCTGGTTCGAATCCAGGCGGGGGTGCTTGGAGTTTCGCAGCGTCGGGCGGATCCCTCCTTGGCGAGGAAGAAGTTTGTGTAGAGACCGCAATGCTGAAGGGTTGGTAGGCGGTGTCGCACGGAGCCGGACGCACGCCACTTCGAAACCTAACCTGTGAACATGAGTGAAACCCATACGCTGGTTCTCATCCGCCACGGTCAGAGCACCTGGAACGCCGAGAATCGGTTCACGGGGTGGACCGACGTCGACCTGAGCGAGCAGGGGCGTGCCGAGGCGAAGAAAGCGGCCGAGTTGATCCGGGCCGAGGGGTTGGACTTCGACTGCTGCTACACCAGCGTGCTCAAGCGGGCCATCCGCACGCTGTGGATCGTGATGGACGGGCTCGACCGCATGTGGCTGCCCGTCGAGCGATCCTGGCGGCTCAACGAGCGGCACTACGGGGCGCTCCAGGGGCTCAACAAGGCCGAGACGGCCCAGAAACACGGCGAGGACCAGGTCAGGATCTGGCGACGCAGCTACGACGTGCGGCCGCCGCTCCTCGAGGCCGGCGACGACCGGCTGCCGGGTGCCGATCCCAGGTATGCGAACCTCTCGCCCGACGACCTCCCCGCGGGCGAGTGCCTCCAGGACACCGTCGAGCGGGTGCTGCCGTGCTGGGAGGGCGAGATCGCCCCAAAGATCCGCGAGGGCCGGCGGATGCTCATCTCGGCCCACGGCAACAGCATCCGGGCATTGGTCAAGCACCTCGACAACGTGAGCGATGCGGACATCATGGGAGTGGAGATCCCTACGGGCGTGCCGCTGGTGTACAGGCTCGATAATGACATTAAGCCCATTGATCGCAGATACTTAGGTGATCAGAACGAGGTGGCCGCAGCCCAGCAGGCGGTTGCGGCCCAAGGCAAGGCCCGCTGATTCGGGACTGAGTCACAATGAGTGGTAACGTGCTTTCCTCAACTGGGCATAACCCCTCACGTCGCACGATGCCCTTCCTCTATACTGAGGTACCGCAAAACATCGCCGCCCACCGTGCAGGCGGCGGAATCAGCTTGGCGTCGAGCCCGGCTCAAACCAAACGGCAGGAGCAAGCCATGACCATGAGTGATCGCCTCCGCAGATTGACGAGCCTCTCCGGCGCAGCCACCGTCGCGGTGGCCTTGACCATGACAGGTGCCGTCAGCAGCCCGGCCCTTGGCCAGAATCAGGGACAGGCCCCGGGCCAGATGGTGGGCGACCACCGCCCGGCCGAGCAGATCATCGAGGCCTACGAGGCCGTCGAGATCCCCGCGTACGACGCCAGCCGCCGCGGCGAAGAGGGCTACCGAGCCGAGTACATGGCGGCCCGCAACGAGGCCATGCTGGAGCAGGCCGAACTGATCGGTGAGTTGCACCGGAGCCATCCGGCGCACGACCGCCTGCCCGAGTTGCTGCCCGTGCGTTGGAACGCGATGATGGGCGCGGGTAGTGCTGACAGTGTCCTGGCCGAGACCAGGGAACTGGCGGGACGGACCGACAACAAAGAACTGAAGACCGAGGCGCTTTTCGCGCACGCCAACGCGGTCGCGCGTTCCACGAACTACGACTCGGAGAAGGTGGGCGAAGCCGCCGAGCTGTTCGCGGCCGTCGCGCCTGATGATGCGCGGAACGCAACGCTCCTGATGATGACGACGTACTACCAGACCGACGGCAAGCTGCTCGAGCAGACCCTGCGGACCATCGCCGCCGACTACCCCGACACCCGTGAGGGCGGCCAGGCCAAGGCCAAGGTCTACCACTACGACCAGGTCGGCAAGCCCTTCGAGCTTTCCTTCGAGGAGGCCACCAGCGGCGAGCCCATCGACATGAGCATGCTCCGCGGCAAGGTCGTGGTCATCGACTTCTGGGCCACCTGGTGCGGCCCGTGCATCGCCGAGATGCCCCACATGAAGAAGCTCTACGCCGCGTACAAGGACAAGGGCGTCGAGTTTGTCGGCATCAGCCTGGATAGCCCCCGCAACGAGGAAGACCCCAGCAAGGACGGCCTGGTCAAGCTGCGGAACTACGTCGAGGCCAACGACGTGGCCTGGCCGCAGTACTACCAGGGCAACGGCTGGAAGAGCGAGTTTTCCAGCAACTGGCAGATCCGTTCGATCCCGGCCATCTTCGTGGTCGACCAGCAGGGCCGCCTGCACTCGCCCAACGCCCGCGGCAAGCTCGACGAGATGATCCCCGAGATGCTCGGTATCGATCCGATCGCGCTCGAAGAAGAGAACACAGAAGAGGGCTGAGGCTCCTTCAGGTTGCCCGCCCATTCGGATACAAGAGCCCGCCGGTGTGGCGGGCTTTTTCGTGTGCGGGGCAAGGCGATCCGAACCCGCCCGAAACGCTGATAGCCTCACCACAGGCGACGGGCGAGCAATCCAGCTCTTAACCGACAATCGCCGGCTTGCCCGCCGCGATATATTGCCCCATGAGCCACCCCCACTCTGCCATCAGCGTCGAGAACAAGCCCGAGCCCTGCTTCACGCCCCCCCCCAACGCCCAGCGGGCCGAGCCCGAGGGCGAGATGGTCGACGTGATGGGCGGGGCCAGCCGGTGGACGATCCCGCTGCACGAGCACGGGTTCGTGGCCCTGGTCGACGCCATGCCGCGGCTGGTGCCCGAGGGGCAGACCGCCGACCAGGCCGTGGTGCAGGCGGCCCGGGTGAGCTACGGGGCCGGCACCAAGAAGGTCAACGAGGACCGCGGGCTCATCCGCTATCTGTTGCGGCACGAGCACACCACGCCCTTCGAGATGGTCGAGTTCAAGTTCCATGTCTCGATGCCGATCTTCGTGGCGCGGCAGTGGATCCGCCATCGCACGGCCAACGTGAACGAGTACTCGGGCCGGTATTCGGTGATGCCCGATCGGTTCTATCGAGTGGAGCTGAACCAGGTTCGCAAACAGAGCTCGAGTAACCGCCAGGGTGGCGAGGACATGTTCGCTACAGGCGATGAGCAAGAACTCAAGACCGCCAAGGACTTCATGGCCTACCTCGATCAGGTCGAGGCGCTCTACGGCAAGTACGAGCAGCTCATCGAATCGGGCGTCAGCCGCGAGCTGGCGCGGGTGGGGCTGCCCACCAGCCAGTTCACCCAGTGGTACTGGAAGTGCGACCTGCACAACATCCTGCGGTTCCTCAAGCTGCGGCTCGACCCGCACGCGCAGCAGGAGATTCGCGATTATGCCCAGGCCATGCACGACCTGATCGCGCCCATCGCCCCGGTGACCATGGAGGCCTGGCGGGACTACCACCAGCACAGCATGCGGCTGACACGGCTGGAGATCGAGGCCATCACCAACCTCTCGCGGGGTGGGAAGGGCGAACTGGCCAGCGACAACAAGCGCGAAACCGCCGAGTGGCAGGCCAAGCGCGAACAACTGGGCCTGGGCGACAAGCCATAACCCGACATGGCCCTCCGACTGCTCCAGATCATCGTCCCCAAGCGGCACGACCTCGAGGTCCTCGAGATCGTGGGCCGCCGCAAACCCAGCACGATGTGGAGCGAGCCGACCAACGACGACCGCGTACGCGTCAGCATGGTGCTGCCCAAGGAAGACTGCGACGACCTGATCCAGAAGCTCGACGCGCAATACTCGTCGATCGATGGCTTCCGCCTGATCATCGAAGCTATCGAGGCAACGCGGCCGACGATCGAAGAGAAACCAGCCCCATCGTCAGAAACTTCCAAGGACGTGGAAGAACAACCTAAGCGCAGGGCGTTTTTTGGCGGCCAGGTGGCCAACGACGAGCTCGTCGGTGCGGTCGCGGCCGGAGCCGGGCACACGCGCGTGTTCCTGGTCATGGTGGTGCTCTCGACCGTGGTGGCGGCGGCGGGGCTCGTGCAAAACAGCGCGGCGGTGATCATCGGAGCTATGGTGATCGCGCCGCTGCTCGGACCCAACCTGGCGCTGTCGCTCTCGTTGACAATCGGCGATTTGAAACTAGCACGTAAGGCGTTGGTGACCAACGTGATGGGGCTGATCCTTGCCGCCGTGATCGCGATGGGTCTCGGCGTGTTCGCCAACGTCAGCGCTACGAAGGGCGATCCCGAGACCGTTGAGCTATTCGCGAGAACCATCCCGCGTGCCAGCGACATCGCGATCGCACTGGCAGCCGGTGCCGCAGGCACGCTGGCCGCGACGACCGGAGTCGCGGCGATCCTCGTGGGCGTGATGGTGGCCGTCGCGTTGTTGCCCCCGCTGGTGAGCTTTGGATTGCTGCTGGTGAGCACGGAAGCAACCGTGGCTCAAGCGATGGGCGCGCTCATGCTGACGGCCACCAATGTGATTTGCATCAACCTCAGCGCGATGGCGATGTTCCGCTTGCAGGGTGTCGGGCCGAACACGGTGTATGACAACCGCAAGGCGACCAAAGAGAGCACGTACGCGATGATCTTGTGGGGACTGCTGCTCGCGGCTCTTATCGCGATCATCGTCGCGTGGCCCACGATCCTGGGGCAACTACCCGGCGGCGAAGCGCACAGGCAGGACACCGAAGAGGTGCAGGCGGCCGAGCAGGGCAAGGAAGCCGAACCCGAAGAATCGACCGAGGACAACACCGATGCAACCCCGGGCGAGGATTTGGACCAAGCCGACGAGGGCTCAGGCTGAGGCTTGCACGTCTTCGGCCCGCACCCGCTCGGGCGCGAAGGCCATCGCCAACGAGATCGCCGAGATGAAGAAGAGGAGCGTGGCCGCGGGCAGCGTCCAGCCCAGGGCGTCCATCGCTCCACGACCGAATTGGGGTGTGGGTGGGCCGCTCTTGGGCATGACGTGCAGGGCCGCATCGAACTGCCACGTGCCAAACACGAGTTCGTCATCGCGCCGCTCGGGGACGGGCTCGCCCGCCCGGCGAGCGGAACTCACGCGGCGATTGAACGCCCGCTCGCTCTCGGGGAACAGGTACACCTCTTCGTCGAATCCGCCCTCGGGCAGAAGCTCGACGATCTGGAATCGCCAATCGCCGCGCATGACCTGGCCGAAGCTGTCCTGATCAACACCCGGGCGTTGCAATCGAACGACGACCGCCAGACGCTCATCGGCGGTGCCCGCATCGATGGCGGCTTGCAGTTCCTCGATTGACATGCCGCTGCGGGGTGCGAATCGCAGGACCTTGAGCCACGATTCGTGCCGCTGGAGGCCCGGGACTTCTTCCGGCAGCGAACGAAGGCCCGAGCGCAGGCGAACGGCGTCATCACCATACTGGAGCACGACCACGTCGGCGCCGTCGGCGTCGACATCGTCGGTGAACGACACGTCCTGGTCGTCCCACATGAACTCGCGGGCGAAGATGGGCTGGAAGACGTAGATCTCCCGGCCGGAATTCTTGTTGTAGTCATTGAGCCGCACGGCCATGAAGTAGCCGAGGACGACCACCGCCACGAGGCTCAGGATGCAGGCAGCCAGCCAGACGGTGCGGCCGCGGTTCCATGTGAAGGGTCTTCGGGTGGGCTCGGTGTGGTCCATGGTCTCCGGTCGGTTTAGTGTTCTTCGCCTGAATCGGCGTGTTCGGCTCCGTCGTCGTGACCCTCTTCATGCCCGCCTTCTTGGGCGTGGTCGTCGTGCGGAGCCTCGACGCTGAAGAGGCCAGCAGTCAGGCCGTGCGCGGCGCGGCTGCGATCGGGCGAACGCAGCGGCTCGTGGTGGCCGTGGTGGGGGTGCTTCTTCGCAGCCTGGTACTCATACTCGGCCTCACCGATCTCCAGGATCTTCTGCGTGCGGGCGTACTCGACCATCGACGTGCTGATGTTGGTGTCCTCGCCCCGCGTCAGGCCGCCCAAACCTCCGGCTTCGATCTGAGCCCCCTTCCAGTCGTAGAGCTCGTCGCGGTTGCCCAAGTCCATGGCGGTCAGACCGATGAACAGGCCCACGCCCATGAGCGTGAACAGGAAGACCATCATGTTCAGGCGATTGTCCCACTTGAGGTGCATGAAGATCGCGACCACGAAGATCGCCTTGATAGACGCGATGCTCATGGCGATGAACACGTTGACCAGCGTTGGGATCTCGAGCTCGAACGTGTCGGCGAGCCAGATCTCGCCCCGTGACGACGCCACCGTCAGGATGGTAAAGAACACCAGCACACCGAGAACGGCCCGCAGCAGGAACAGGCTGACCACGTGCGGGGTGTCGCCGTCGTGGCCGTGCTCGCCCGGCCCGTGGTGGTCGGGGTGGAACGAGTGCGGGTCGGCCATGTAGTCCTGGTACTCGGCCTCGGTCATCTGCGAGGGGTCGGGCCGCGGGGTCTCGTGTTGTGCGTCGCTGCTCATGTCTGGCTCCGAGAAGGGCGAATCGTCCGGCGGGGCAGTGCTGCGTAGACCAATCGCTTAGTGGATCAGGTACAGCAGGGGGAACAGGAAGATCCAGATCAGGTCGACAATGTGCCAGTACAGGCCCACGTTCTCCATCGCCAGGTAGTTCTTGGGACCGTACCAGCCCTTCTGGTTGCGGTAGATCAGCCAGCCGATGAGCCCCATGCCGATGACCACGTGCGAGGCGTGGATGCCCGTGGCCGCGTAGTACAGCGACCACCACATGGGCTCCATCGCGTTCTCGGCGTACGGATAATCGAAAAGCACGCCGGGGCGCTTGCCCTCGGACCACTTAGGAATGTACTCGAAGGTGAACTTGATGAAGATGAAGGCCGCCGCGCAGAGCCAGGTGATGATCAGGTTGCGCTGGGCCCACACCTTGTTGCCCAGCTGCGTGTGCCGGATGGCCGACGCCATGGTGTAGCTGGACAGCAGCAGCACGAGCGTGTTGGCACCGCCGTACACCCAGTTGAGATAGTGCGACCCGTTGGCAAAGGCCTCGGGGTACAGCATGCGCATGATGGCGTAGCCGCAGAACAGCCCGCTGAACAGCAGCACCTCGGTTCCCAGGAACAGCCACATGCCCAGCTTGCCGGCGTCGAACTCGTCGTCCTTCGTCCGCCAGTGGTGGCCCTTCTCGATCGTCTCGTGCTTCGGGAGCGGCCCGGTGGGCAGCTCGCCGCGAGAGGTGGGTTGGATGGTGCTCATGCGTGGTTCTCTCTGGCTAAGACAACGATTCGATCCACTGGCTGATCCACGGTCAGGAATTCGGCGTTAGTGCTGGGACGGCTCGTCGGGCAGCGGATACTCGTCCTCGGTCCAGTGCGGCGGGATCTCGGTGTCGTACGCATACGGACCATGCCTGACGATCGGCTCATGCGCGAAATTGTGCTCGTCGGGCGGCGAGTCGGCCTCCCACTCGAGCGTCATGCCACCCCAGGGGTTCGGGCCGCACGGCTTGCCTTGCAACAAGGAGTGAATGAACGTGAACAGGTGCGTCAGGAAGCCGGCCAGCAGCATCCACGAACCCACCGTCGAGATCACGTGCATCCACTGGTACTCGTCGGGATAGCTTGCGTACCGCCGCGGCATGCCGTGGGCACCCATCACGAATTGGATGAAGAACGTGGTGTTGAAGCCCAGGAAGACCAGCCAGAAGCCCAGCTTCGCGGGCGTCTCGGCGTACATCTTGCCGAACATCTTGGGCCACCAGTGGTGCAGGCCGGCCAACAGGGCGATAACCGTGCCGCCGAACATCACGTAGTGGAAGTGGGCCACGACGTAGTACGAGTCGTGCAGGTGCATGTCGGTCGACAGCGTGGCCAGGGGCAGGCCGGTCAGCCCGCCGATGGTGAACAGGAACAGGAAGCCCAGCGTGTAGAGCATGGGCGTGTTGAAGACGATCGAGCCCTTATAGAGCGTCGAGATCCAGTTGAACACCTTCACCGCCGTCGGCACGGCCACGAAGAAGGTCAGGAAGCTGAAGATCGCCGCCGTCAGCTCGCCCTGGCTGGTGAACATGTGGTGGGCCCACACAAGGAAGCTCACCGCCGCGATGCCCAGCGAAGCGAACGCGACCGACTTGTAGCCGAACACGTTCTTGCGTGCGTGGCAGGTGATGGTCTCGCTGATCACGCCGAAGGCCGGCAGGATCATGATGTACACCACCGGGTGGCTGTAGAACCAGAAGAAGTGTTGGAACAGCACCGGATCGCCGCCCATACGCGGGTCGAACAGGCCGAAGTTGAACAGTCGCTCGAAGATGAGCATGAGCGTCGTGATGCCGATGACCGGGGTGGCCAGCACCTGGATGATGGCCGTCGCGTAGATGGCCCACACGAACAGGGGCATGTCGAACCACCCCATGCCCGGCGCACGCAGCTTGTGCGTGGTCACCACGAAGTTCAGGCCCGTCATGATGGACGCGAAGCCCATGATGAACACGCCGGTGATCATCGAAACGAGCCGCCAGTGGTCGGCGTCCGTGATGGTTGAGTATGGCGTATACAGCGTCCAGCCGGTATCGATGCCGCCAACCAACGCCGAGGCGAGGGCGAAAAGCGAGCCGAACACGTATACATACCAACTGGCCAGGTTCAGCCGGGGGAAGGCCACGTCCTTGGCGCCGATCATCAGTGGCAAGAAGAAGTTGCCCAGGCTGGCAGGGATGCCCGGCACGATGAACATGAACACCATAATCGCCCCGTGCAGGGTCATGGCGCGGTTGTAGATGTTGTATCCTGCGGCCGTATCACTCGCCAGGAACGAGAGCCGCTGGCCGGTCGTGACCGTCTCGCCCGCGGCGTTGACCATCACGCGCGTGGGTTCGAGCAACTCGATCCGCACCACCAGCGCCATTACCCCGCCCATGAAGAACAGGATGAGGATGGCCGTAAGGTACATCAGGCCGATCTTCTTGTGGTCGACCGTGGTCGCCCAGTTGACGATATCGGCCCACAGGCTGCCCTTCGAGGTCAGGTAGGACCCATGGTGTCCGCCACCGTGTTGTGGGGCCGAGCCGGCATGGGAATCGAGCGAACTCATCGTGCGCCTCCAAAGCGATCTGCAAGCGACGGCGTTCAGCCGCCGCTGGGGGTTCCTTCCATCGACTCGGCCGCTCCGGCATCGCCTTCGCTGGCACTCTCACCGGTCTCGCCCTCGCCGCCTTCGGCATCGGGGTCGACCTGTGTGGCGGCCAGCTCGCCCTGGGGCGTGGCCTCGCTGAGCGTCTTCATGTACGAGATGATCCAGCCGAGCTGCTCGGAGCTGATGCTGCCCTGGTAGCTCACCATCTGGTTGGCGTAGCCCGCCCGGATCTTGGCGGCCGGCACGTAGATCGATTCGCGGATGTGGTTGTCATCGGCCAGCACAGTGCTGCCATCGGCGTACTGGTGCTCGTTGTTGTACAGGTCCTTCCACGTCGGACCCGTGCCGCTTGCGCCATCCACCGAGTGGCACGAGTAGCAGCCGTTCTGCTGGGCCACGAGCTGGCCGCGCTCGGCCAGGGTGCCACGCGGTGAGCCAAAGATTTCGAGCTTGGCCTCGTAGATCTCACGCGGGACGACGCGGATGATCGCGGCCATCTCGGAGTGATAATCACCGCAGTACTCGGCGCAGAAAACGGTATGGTCACGGTAGGGATACGCGCCGAGTTCCTCGTCTTCCATGATGCGGGCCGTGTCGTCGAGTGGTTCGGGCGTGAACGTGTAGCTCGTGTACCGGTTGGGGAACACGTCGTACTTCATCCGGAAGTCGGGCACCCAGAAGCTATGGATCACGTCGGTGCTCGTCATCCTGAGCAACACAGGCTGCTCTTCGGGAAAGTACCAGACCGGTGAATCTTGGCTTGAGATGAATTGCTTGTTCTCGGTTGCCCGGGCACCCTCGGTCTCGGTCTCGAATTCGGAACTGATCTGCCCGCCAGGATACTCAAGCGACCACTGCCACTGGCGGGCGGTGAGGTTGCACTCGATGGCCCCCACCGGGGCGTAGCTCAGGTTGATGTAGCCGCGGAAGCCTTCGAAGAACATAACCGCGAAGAACAGCGTCGGGATGACCGTCCAGGTGATCTCGAGGATCGTGTTGTGGTGCGGGCTCGCGGGCGCGGCCTTGCCAGAGCGCCGGCGGTACTTCAGCGAGAACCACACCATCAGCCCCATGAGGCCTACAAACGAGACCACCGAGCACCACCAGATGAACTGGAACATCCAGTCGGCCTGATTGCCAGCCGCCGTGAAGCTCTTGTCACCGAACCACAGGCGATCCTGCAAGTTGGCCGTGGCCAGCAGCGGGGAGAGGTTGGCCATCAAGGCGTTCATCGCGTTCATGCGTGGGCTCCCACGGCCCGCCCATCGGGGCGGCCGCTGTCAAGTCCTGTCTCTTCTGTGGTCGGGGTGGCTGTCCGGCGGCGGACCTTGGCCAAGTGCTCGCTAAGCTTCAGCCCGGCCAGCAGGCCGCCGATCAGCAGGATCGTGAGCACCCCGCCGGCCTGCATCACGCGGACGGCGGCCAGGGTGTACGTGTTGCTATTGGGGTCGTAGGTGAAGCAGAACAGCAGCACCCGATCGCCGAAGCTGCGGCCCGAGCGGCCCTCGCCCGCGTCGAGCAGCGATAGGCGGACCTGCCGGGCCTGATAGTCGAATCCATAGAAGTACCGCGACACGGTGCCGTCGGGGGTTAGCACTACCGCGCCGGTGGCATGGGCGTACTCGTCGACGTCGGGCAGGAAGCGATAGCCAAAGCCCACCGACTCGGCGATCGCCCGCGACGTGTCGCCGCTGGCTCGCAGGAATCGGTAGCCGCCGGCCACCGCCTCCGCGTTGTCGGCGTTCTGCTCGTAGCCGGACCGATAGAGCATGGCGTATTCCTGCGCTTGCTCTTGTGTGTTGCTGGGGTCGAAGGACACCGCCAGCACGTTGTACTGCTCGCCGATGGTCCAGTCGTCGATGCCGTTGAAGGCCTTGTTGAGGTTCCCCAGCATGGCAGGGCAGGCCACCGGGCAGTCGTAATAGACCAGCAGCAATATCGTCGGCTTGCCGCGATCGGGGTTGGCCTCATCGTCGAAGAAGTCACCCAGGCGCATCGTCGCGCCATCTGCGGTCGTGACCATCGCGTCGAGCGGCACTCGGGCGCCGAGCTTCTCCTCGATGTCCAGGCCCCGGGCCTGCACTGGCACGTCGTCCTCGATCAACTGCGCGCACGCCGCCACCGACAGGCCGAGGGCCGCCGTCATGGTCGCGATGTTGCGCAGGATCGTGGTCATGTCTTCGCGTGGTTTCCTCTTACTGGCCGTAGCTCTGCATCACCTTGGCACGTGCCTCTTCGAGCGGGATGCGGGCCGCACCCTGCACCGTCTCGCCCGACCAGCCGTACTCGCCCAGTTCTTCGAGCGTCGTTGCCTTGTACTCGTTGGCCTCGACGGCCAGTTGGAGCGTTTCCAGCCTGTCCTGCCGCACGCCCAGCACGTACCGCTGGAAGAACAGCGTCACGCCGATGATCGAAACCACCACGAAGGCCACCATGCCCATGTAGAAGATGAGCAGC
This sequence comes from Phycisphaera sp., assembly GCA_025916675.1. Classification (NCBI taxonomy): domain Bacteria; kingdom Pseudomonadati; phylum Planctomycetota; class Phycisphaerae; order Phycisphaerales; family Phycisphaeraceae; genus Phycisphaera; species Phycisphaera sp. Next base: position 3,492,075 of record CP098402.1, on the reverse strand, counting down.
GCCTTGGTGTCGACGTGGCCCGAGTGCTCCTGCTGGGGCAGGCCCTCGTCGCGCGTGTGGGCGAACCAGTCGTCGTGGTTGTGCTGTCCGTCGCTCATCGCTTGATTCCTGTATCGCAGTACGAATTACTGTACGACCGATTCGGCTTGTGACTTCAGTGCTTGGGGCAATCTGCTTGGAAACCCCGTAGGTTCTTTTTTTACCTGGATTTAGGTATCGGGCTTCAATACCGGGGCTTAGATGTAATTCTTGTGCTTGAGTGCCTCGGGCATGCGGGGTTCCATCACGTTCACCAACGGGGCCTTGGTCAGCCTCCACAGCAGCACACCGACGTACAAGGCGATCACGCCGCCAATGCCGGCGATGTCGACCCACAGGCCCTGCATCAGGCCCACGGGGTGGTCCAGGGTCATCCCCAACGATGGGCGGATAATCCAATACAGGTCGACGACGTGCATGAAGATCATCCATGCGCCGATGATGCCGAAACCCAATGCCGACCGGCGGACGGCCCGCGGGAACATGAGCACCAGCGGCACGATGAAGTGGCCGATCACCAGGAACATCGTCAGCGCGGGCCACTCGGTCTTGCGGAACATGAACCAGGTGGTCTCTTCGGGGATCTGGCTGTACCAGATGAGGAAGTACTGGCTGTAGGCGATGTAGCCCCAGAACACGATGAACCCGAACATGTACTTGCTCAGGTCGTGGTGGTGCTCGGCGGTGATGAGCCCCTGCATGGTGCCCTTCGACCGAAGGAACGTGAGCAGCAGCGCCATGGCCGGGAAGGTGACGAACAGCGTGCCGGCGAAGAAGTACACGCCCCACATGGTGCTGAAGAACTTGTAATCGGTCAGGGCCATGAGCCAGTCGAAGCTGAAGAAGGCCGTGGCCAGCGCCATGACCACCAGGCCCCAGGCCGAGTTGAACGCGAGCTTGTTGGTCAGCCAGCGGTCGCCGGTTCGCTCCTGCTTGCGCGAGATGCTCCAGACCAATCGGCTCATGCCGATCCACACCAGGATGCAGAACGCCAGACGGGCGCCCACGAAGATGGGGTCGAAGTACACCCCCTTCTTGGTGATGAAGTAGCCTTCCTTGATGATCGCTGGGTTGAGCCAGCTCGACACGATGCCGGCCCGGCCATCGGCCGATGCCGAAACGACCTCGGAGATCGCAAACAGCACGACGCCGATGGCGGGCAACCAGACCAAGAGCGCGGCCTGCTCGAGCACGCGCTTCATCGTGACGTGCCAGCCGGCGGCACCGACGGCGTTGATCATGATGAAAAACAGCGAACCGAGGCTGAAGCCGAGTACAGCGAGCGTGCCGATGAGCAGGATGCCCTTGACGTGGACGACGGCGGCACCTGCGGACATGTCTTCGGACATGCCGGGCAGCACGAACGCACCGATGATCGCGATGGCAATCCCGATGACACCAACGGCGGCCAGCACCTTCCACAGCATGCCCACCTTCGAGGGTTCGAGGGTGATGTTCTCCTCGCGCAGGGCAGGGTCGTTCAGGTAGGCCGGCGCGTGGTCGGCCACGGGCTGATTAGCGGAGACGCTGCTCACTGGCCACCCCCCTGCTCTGTTGAACCCGTCGAACCCGAACCCGTCGAACCGCCGCGCGGGTCGAGCTGGCCCTGCGCCTCGGCGGGCAAGGATTGCGGATCGTTGTCGAAGGCCTGCTGCAGCACGCGGATGTGCGCCACGACAGCCCAGGTGTCATCGATGGTCAGGGCGTGCCCATACCCTGGCATGCGGTAGCGGCCGTCGGGGTGCTTCAGCCCGTTGCGGGCGATGTGGAAGAGGTATCCGTCGCCGCCGGTGGGCTCGCCTCGATCCTTGTACTTCGCGTCGTGGAAGGTCGGCACCGGCGCCGACCAGCGCCGACCGACCATGCCGTTGCCGTCACCCGAGTAGCCGTGGCAGGCCGAGCAATAGATGTTGAACCGCTCTTCGCCGCGGGCGAGCAGCTCGCTGGTCACCTCGACGGGCATGGTCTGCAGGGGCGTGCCGTCGGCGTTCAGGCCTGAGTAGGTCTCGATGCCCTCACCCAAGATGTCCTCACGCTCGCGGAGGAAGGGCATGGCCCAATCGATCTCGCCGGGGATCGTGTCTTCGGTGAACGAGAACACGCCGAAAGCGACCGTGCCGTCGACGGGCTCGCGCATGGTCCGGCCGTCGGCGAAGAACGGGGTCTTCGACTGCGGCTTGAAGCTCGGGCCGTCGTCCAGATCTGGGAAGAACTGGTGGGGGCGCTTCTCGGAGCGATCGCCCCGGCAGCCGGCCATAGGCAGCGCGGCGGCGAGGCCGACAGCGGCCAATGCGAGGCTCAGTGTTGCTCTGGTGCGTGTGCTCGGCATTGTGCTCACTCCTCCACCAGTTCGACGTGCGTGGCTCCAAGGCCCTGGAGCATCGAGACCGTGTCCGAGCCCTGGAACTTGGCATCGCCCGCTTCGATGACAATGGCGAACCGGTCGTCGCTGACACGCAAGAACCGCTCGCTCTTGAGCAACGGGTGGTTCCACCTCGGCAGCCCGTTAAGGGCCAGCATGCCGATGAGCGACGCGAACGCGGAAAACAACACACCGAGTTCGAACGTGACCGGCACCCAGGGCTCCCACGCGGCGTAGGCCTTACCCTGGACGACCAGGGGGTAGTCGACGGCCGTCATCCACCACTGCATCAGCAAGGCGACGCTGATGCCCGTGATCGCGCCACCGGCGACGATCAGCGGCAGCTTCGTGCGCTTCATGCCGATGGCCTCGTCGATGCCGTGGATCGGGAAGGGCGCGAACACGTCCCACTTCTGGAAGCCCGCGTCACGCACCTGCTCGGCGGCGTGGTACACGTCGGCGGACGTCTGGAATTCGGCCATCACGCCGTGAACAACGCCGCCGTCGGGCGTGCGGAATCCGTGGTCGGGCCGGGATGGAAGTCCGAGGATGCCCATATCAGCGGCCCTCTTCTTCGTTTGAGGAATCAGTGTCAGAGGAATCAACCACGCTCTCGCCGTGGCCCACGCCGCCCGAACCGGGGCCCTGGGCCTGGTTGTGGCCGTGGCCATGCCCCTGGTCACCGTGCCCGTGCGGGTCGGCCTCGGGCAGGATGGCCTTGATCTCGGCGATCGGGAAGATCGGCAGGAATCGCAGGAACAGCAGGAACAGGGTCATGAAGATGCCGCACGAGCCGACGAAGGTCAGGATGTCGACCCAGGTGGGGTAGAACATGTGCCACTCGCCCGGCAGGAACGCGCGGTGGAGGCTGGTCACGATGATCACGAAACGCTCGAACCACATGCCGATGGTCACCGCCAGCGCGACGATCCAGATGACGACCGGGTTGCGCCGCAGCGCCTTCACCCAGAAGAGCTGCGGGCTCAGCACGTTGCACGAGATCATTGTCCAGTAGGCCCACCAATAGGGGGCACCATCTTCGTGCAACCAGATCGGCAGGGCCCGGTTGAAGGCGAACACCGAGTACTCGAAGTCGTTGCCGCTGTACCAGGCGATGAAGAACTCCATCGAATAGGCAAAGCCCACCAGCATGCCCGTGACCAGCAGGATCTTGCTCATGTTCTCCAGGTGGCGGAGCGTGAGCAGGTCCTTCATGTTGGGGAAGAGCTCACGGCAGGGGATCAGCAGCAGCAGCACCATGGCGAATCCGCCAAACACGGCACCGGCCACGAAGTAGGGCGGGAAGATCGTCGTGTGCCAGCCGGGCAGGATCGAGGTCGCGAAGTCGAACGACACGATGGAGTGCACGCTGAGCACTAGCGGCGTCGACAGTCCGGCCAGCAGGATGTAGGCCTTCTCGTAGCGCATCCAGTGGCGGCTCGAGTTGCGCCAGCCCAGCGAGAGGAAACCATAGATGAACGACCGCAGTGCGTCGGGCTTGAACGGAGTGAACGGCAGTCGCGCCTGGTGCGGATTCTGGAGTAGGCGGAGATCGGCCCGGTCTCGCAACGTCGCAAGGTCGGGGATCATGCCCATGAACCAGAACAGCACCGACACGGTGGCGTAGGTGCTCACCGCGAACACGTCCCACAGCAGCGGGCTGCGGAAGTTGGGCCAGATCCAGTTGCTGTTGGGCAGCGGCGCCAGGAACCAGGCCATCCAGGCCCGGCCCACGTGGATGCCCGGGAAGATGCCCGCGCAGATCACCGCGAAGATGGTCATCGCCTCGGCCGCCCGGTTCACCGCCGTGCGCCACTGCTGCTTGAACAGGCAGAGGATGGCGCTGATCAGCGTGCCAGCGTGGCCGATACCGATCCAGAACACGAAGTTGGTGATGTCCCAGGCCCAGTCGACCTGGTTGGTCAGGCCCCACACACCCACGCCGGTAATGATCAGGTAGAGGATCATCAACTGGCCGATGCCCGCGATGCTGGCGGTCATGCCGAACAACGGCAGCCACCAGCGGCCCGGGCTCTTCTCGGCATACCCACACACGATCTCGGTGATCTCGTGGACCGAGCGGTTGTTGAGCACCAGGGGTGCGCGGCCGGCAGGGTCGTCGGTCAGCGAGCCGTCGCCCGTGCCGGGCTCGGGCGCGTAGGTCGAGGCCTCTGGGGCCCGGCCGGCCAGGCGATCGGCGGTGCGTTGATCGGGGGGAAGATGGCTCACAGCAGGCCTCCCTGCGACATTGCGCCCTTCAGGACCTTGAGGCTCAAGGCGTACCCGGTGTCTTCCTCACGCCGATGGAGATCGAAGAAACTCGTTCCCCGTGCGTGCGGCTCGCCGTGGTCATCGCCGTGTCCAGGCCCGTCCTGATAGTGCAACTCGAGGCCCATCTTCTCGTTCTTCACGTCGTGTGGGTGCCAGTCGAGGTGCTCGTAGCGCTTCTTGTCTTCGACCTTGAGGATCTCGGGGTTGGGGTTGTACACCGCCATCATGTGCGTCGTGCGCGGGCGGGTGTTCAGGTAGCCCAGCACCGCGTAGTTGCGGCCGCTGTCGCGCGTCCTGGTGACGGCGCTCTCGGGGTCGAGGATGTCGCCGAACACGATCGCGCCGGTCGGGCACGCCTGCTGGCAAGCCGTCTGTACGAAGCCCTCGGGGATGCTCTCGAGGCCCCTGAGCTTGGTTTCGATCTTGGCGTTGTTGGTGCGCTGGATGCAGTAGGTACACTTTTCCATCACGCCGCGCGAGCGGACGGTGACGTTCGGGTTCTTCTGCATCTTCTCGATCTCGGTCAGCTTGGCCCGAAGGCGAGGCGGGATGAAGTGCTGGTTGGGCGGCAGCTTGTCCTCGAAGAAGCCGTTGGTCGCCCGGCTGGTCTCCTCGTTCAGCCCACCCTCGAGCCGCTTGGTGCCGTAATCGAAGAAGTTGAACCGGCGGACCTTGTACGGGCAGTTGTTCGCGCAATACCGCGTGCCAATGCAGCGGTTGTAGACCATGTAGTTGTGGCCCTCGGGGCCGTGCACGGTCGCGTTCACCGGGCACACCGTCTCGCACGGCGCGTTCTCGCAATGCACACACGCCACCGGCTGGTGCAGGATCTCCTCGGGGTCGTTCAGTTCGCCCACGAAGTAGCGATCGACGCGGATCCACGTCATCTCGCGGCCCTTGGCGACCTCCTGCTTGCCCACGACCGGGATGTTGTTCTCGCTCTGGCACGCGATGGTGCACACGCCGCAGCCGGTGCACGCGGCCATGTCGATAGTCATGCCCCACTGCGGGCTCTGGCTGTACGTCGAGCCGGGCTCGGCATCGCCCTTGCCCGTGGCGTCTTCGCCCGTGCCCTTATTCAGCGGGTTGCCGTAGATCGAACGGTTGGGCGGCGCGTGGCTCACCGTGCCGAGCTGCTCAGCGAAGTTCAGTTCGCTCTTTGCCAACTCGTACTCGTCGTTGTGCTTCTTCTTGTAATCGCCGAACCGCTGCCACGCGGGCAGCTCGACGCGGCGCACGATCTCGGTGCGGCCTTCGAGCGACCAGTGGTTCTGCGTGCTGGCGATCCAGTAATCGCCCGGCACCCGCTCCATGCGTGCGCCCGCTGCGGCGTACTGCCCGGCGGTCCGAACCCCGTAGGTGTCGAAGCCCGCGCCCTCAGCGATCGCCCCGCCGCGCGTGCGGCCATATCCGAGCCGAAGCACGATCGTGTCGTCGGCCAACCCGGGGCAGATCCACACCGGCAATTCGAGCGTGCGGCCGCCAACACTCAGGCGGACCATCTTTCCCGTGGTGTGCTCGCGCAGATACACGTGCTTGGGGTTGTCGCCGCCGGGCACCAGGCCCATCTTCTGGGCGGTAGCCGGGCTGATGAGCGCCGGGTTGTCCCAGGTCGTCATGCTGCCGATGTCGGGTAGTTCCTGCAGCCACGCGTTGCCGGCATAACGGCCATCGAGCGTGCGGCCGGGGGTGAACAGCACGTCCATCGAGCCCTCGGCTGGTACGCTGCCGATACGGATCGTCCCGATAGCATTGGCCAGGCTCGGCAGGTTCGTGTTTGGCGAACGCCCGGCTTGGGCGGAGCCCGCCACCAACCCATCGTGCAACGCCCGACGCCAGCGCTTCTCGAATTCACCGCGAGCGCCAACACCGAATCGCTCACGCATCACGCGACGCCACACGGACCGGACGATGTGGTGGCCCTCGGGCCACGCGGGCAACTCATCGCCGCCCTCGGCAGTCTCGCCGGCCACATCTTCGGGGAACACGTCGTCGGCGTTGCCCACGCGGGTCGGGCCGTCCTGGCCATCAACGACCACGGCGCCTTGCTTGCGTGCCGACTCTTCCAGGTGCGTCAGGCGTGCCTCGTCCTCGAAGGTCTCGCCCGCAAGGAAGGCCAGCAGTTCGATCTCGCTCTTGCCGTAGTACAGCGGCGCGATCATGGGCTGCACGACGCTCAGCGTGCCGTCGGCGGCCACCACGTCGCCCCACTGCTCCAGGAAGTGGGTGCCGTTGAGGCGCCACGTCGAGGCGGCGGCCGTCTCGGTATCGTGTACGCTCAGCGTGATGCGCGTGGGCACCTTCTCGAACCGCTCGGCAAAGTTCGCCTCGACGGGCGCGTCGTACACGGGGTTGGTGTTCAGGCACACCATCGTGCTCACCTGGCCGGCGTCGATCGCCTGGCCGAGCGCGACGAGGTTCGCGTGGCCGTTCGCAGCGATGTCGGCCGGCATCGGGCGGTAGCGGACCACCGATCCAACCGCACCAAGGGCCGCGTTCATCGCATGGGCGAGAGCATGCACGCCCAGCGGCAGCGATGCGCCGACGAGCACGATCGACTCGCCGCGGTGCGCCGCAAGGTCCGCCGCACACTGGTCGATCCAGGCCTGCTTCAGCGTGATGCCCGAGGGCACCGTGACGCCCGCGAGCGCCGACTGGATCGCCGAATCGCCACCAATCTGCCGCATCAACGCCTTGGCCAACGCGACCACGAAGGCCGGCTGCAGCGACGGCGCCAGACGCATCCGATGGTCGGCCTTGCCACCGCTGGTCGAGAGGGAACCCTCGACCGCGTAGATGCGGCTCATGTCGATCGGATCGCCTTGGTCGTCCTCGGCGGTCATCGGCGCACGCTGGGACACCAAGCCGCGAGCGTTCCGCAGTTCGTCGCGCTCGCCATACGCCGGGTCGCGCTCAACGAGCACCATCCGCTTAGCGTTCTCGAGACGCAGCTCCTCGGTCATCGGCTGGCCGAACGCCAGGCGTGACGCCTCGACGGCGTTGGGGTTCTCGAGCGGCTCGTACGCCAGCCAGCGGGCGTTGGGCCAGCGACGCATCACCGCGTCGCGCATCGCGTCGCGGCTGGGGCTGGTCTGCTTGCCGGCGACGAACGCGAGCCCGCGACCACCATTCGCGTCGTAGCGCGTCAGGCCGTCATCGCCGCGTGCCCACACGCCGAAGTCATCCCACGTCGCCTCGAGCGCACCCCGGGTCGGGTTGTTGTACGACACCTGCATCAGGCGGTACGGATCGTACAGGTCGAGCACGGCCGCCTGCGACCAGATGCTGCTACGCCCCTGGTTGATCGGGTGCAGCGGGTTGCCCTCGATCTTCGTCGGCCGGCCGGTGTGCGTCTCGACGAGCAGGCCCTCGGCCCCGCCGCCGGGCAGGGGCATCGCCGTGGCGTAGTACTTCGCGCGGCCGGGCACCTGGTCCTCGGGCACCTCGCGCGAGTAAGGCATGATGGTGTGCTCGGGGCGGCGGCAGCCGGGGATGGTCGCGGCGCCGGCCAGCGCGAGCGACGCGCCCATGACCTTCAGGAAGTCGCGGCGCGAGCCCTCGAGCAACTCGCTGGCGCGCGAGGGGAACTCGCGACCGAGCCACTCGCGGAAGTCGGCCTTGTCAACGAACTCGTCGACGCTGCGCCACACCGGACGCCCGGCCGTTTCGGCGAGCTTCCGCGGTGCGCGATCGATCTCACGCTTCCCGCGGGTCGAGGGGCACTGGTCGATGGTCTTCTCTGCCATGCGGTCTTCTCCGGCTGGCAAGCCTGATTCGAGCGAGACGATTCCAGAGCGATTCAGTAGTGGCACGCGCCGCAGTTCTCGGGAGGTGCCTGGCGGATGCCCGCGAGCACGGCCGACGCCGCGGCTGCCTGGCCCTCACCCTCGCCGTTCCACACGGTTTCGACCCACTCCAGGTCGGTCACCATGTCCTTGGGCACCAGGTACTTGGCCGGGTCGTCGTGGCCCTCGATGGCATCACCGACGCCGCGGTGGCAATCGAGGCACCAACTCATGCTCAGCGCCTCGGCCTGGTACACCACCGGCATCGCCTCGATCTGGCCGTGACACGAGTAGCAGCTCACGCCCGCGTTCACGTGGGCATGGTGCGGGAAGTTGCGCACGTAATCGGGCAGCTTGTGGATGCGAGCCCAGGGGATCGATTCGTCCTCGGTCCACGCCGTGCGGATGAACTCGACCTTCTCGGCCGGGTCATACGTGGGGCTGAGCATGCCGTCGGTGTGGCAGCCCATGCACGTCGAAACCGGCGGGATGTTGGCCTCGGCCGACTTCTCGACGTTGGTGTGGCAATAACGGCAGTCCATGCCCAGCTTGCCCGCGTGGATCTGGTGGCTGAAGCCCGAGCCCGGCTGGGTGGGCATGTAACCCACCTCCCAGTACTTGGGCGTGAAATACGTCGTGACCACGCCGATGACCACGATGAGGCTCACGGCCCCGCCGATAGCCCCCACCGTGGGCAACAGGTTCATCCATACAGGGAATCGAACGGACACCGGACGCCTCCCGTCTGCTCCCAGAGTGGCTCGCCCCACCAAGGACGGCCGCACCGGGCCCAAACCGTGTGCGCGGACCCGTGGTGGGCCACGCTGTCCCAATAATCCCACCGCGCGACCCGAAAAGCATCCCACGCGTACACTCAGACAGAAAAAAGTACTGTTTTACGGAAAGTGAGACAGAGTCTCAACAAGGCCCACATCCGCGTCTCGAACCAGGGAATCAGCACGTGACCCGTTCAAAAACTAAACTTGATGGCACCTCACCCCCAACCGTCCGGAGCATCGCCGGGTCGGTCATTGTCGGCGGCTTCGGTACCGCCATCGCCATGTGGCTGACGTGGCTTATCGGACATCAACCCTGGCTCGATCTGCCCGCAGCGGCCACCGGCATCGCCATGCTCGGCTGGCTCGTCGCCGGGGCGTGCTTTGGCGGGCTCCATGGCGGACGCCGCCTGGGCTGGCTGGCCGGGGGCGGCACCACCCTTGTTGCGGCCATGCTGAACCTGCTGATCATGGGCTCGCTCGTGTCCGAGAGCATCGACGGGGCATTGCCGGCCGAGGGCTCAGCGGGTCTCACCCCATCGGCGAGGATGACCATGCTGGGTTTCCTCGGTGCGAGTTTCGTCGGCGGGGCGGTCATCGGCGGGGCGAGCGGATTGATCGCTCGGGCTCGTGAGCCGCGGCCGCTCGCAACCTGGGCCGGCCGCTTCGCCGTCGTCGCCGCCATTGCTGTTGCTCCCCTCCTACTCCTGGGCGGGCTGGTGACGAGCACGGGCTCGGGGCTGGCCGTGCCCGACTGGCCGGGCACCTACGGCGCGAACATGTTTTTGTACCCCATCGCGCTGATGGCCGATCCGCGCATCTTCTTAGAGCACACGCATCGGTTGTTCGGCTCGCTCGTGGGCATCACCACCATCTCGCTGGCGATCTTCGTGTGGTCGACGCGTGAGCTGCGCAAGAAGATGGATGTCCCGATCGCCATCGGCGTCGTGGTTGCCATCGGCGCGGTGCTGGTCGCGGGATTGCGCATGCACACGAGCGACGCGCTCGGCGGGCTGGCGTTCGGCGGCATCGCCGTCGCCGTCGCGCTCGGCAGCGTGGCGTGGTTCTTGACCGCCCTCGGCAAGCAACGCCCGGCGCAGGCGGCCGCGGCGCTCATCCTGATGGTCAGCGCCCAGGGCGTGCTGGGCGGCACCCGCGTGACCGAAGCCAACCCGCTGCTAGGCACCATCCACGGCGTGCTGGGGCAGGCCTACTTCGCGTCGATGGTGATGTTCGCCGCCTGGGTATCGCCCACCGCGCGCAATCTGCGAGCGCTCGAACGCCCGCGCGCCTGGGTGCGCAGTGGGGCGTGGATGCTGCTCGCCGCGCTGCTGCTGCAACTGGTGATGGGCGCGATGTACCGGCACGGCAGCATGGCCGCCGAGCCGCGCGCGTGGGCTGGGCCGGCATTGCACGGGCACATGACGTTCTCGGTGATCGTCGTGATCCTGGCATCGATCGTGGGCTTTGCGCTCATCGGGCAGGGCTCGGGGCCATCGTCCGAATCTGGCGATGGGCATGACCAACGCGGTGCCCGTGCAAGCGGGCGGCTCGGGAAGCTGCTGTTCGTCGCGGTTTTGCTCCAGTTCGCGCTCGGATGGGTGGCGTTCGCGCTGGTAACCGGTGGCGAGCAACGCGTGGTTCCGACAGCCGAACAGTTAGCGGACGCGACCAGCGTGCCCGTCGCCACCGCCCTGGTCACCTTCGCCCACCAGGCCAACGGGGCCCTGCTGCTGGCCACGGCGAGCGCGGCCGTGGTGTGGGGCGGGCTGGTGCTCGCGGCCCGTCGGCAACCCCGGGTGCAACCGGCGGCCGTCTGAACCCATCAATGAGATTGAGAGGGCTCACGCCATCGGGATCCTGTGCAATGCCCAGCCAGATCTTGCGTTGGACCCGTGCGGACGGCCGATGAGGGGCGTGGGGCCGCCTCGGGCCGAACCCTGACCCGCGTGCGCGACGGAGCGAGCCAATGGCAAACCAGGAAGGCACAGCACGGGGCGAGCAACAAACCACGCTCGAAGAGCAACGCCGGCAGGAGCGCGTGGACCTTCGGCGGGTGTGGGAGCCCATCGAGGCGTCGGAATTTGGATTCGATCAGGCGCGGCACTTGCTCTGGCGTGCGGGTTTTGGCGCGACGCCCGCGCAAATCTCGGCGATCGCGTCGATGGGCCCGGAGCGCGCCGTCGATTACTTGCTCGAAACGCCCGACGCGCCCGATGCGATGCCCGGGGCCGACCTGTTCGATCGGAACATCATGCGGCCTTATACCGAGGAGGAGCGCCGCATCGCCGCCAACGCGCGGCGGTCTCGCGACGAGGACGCGCTGGCTTCGCTCCGCGCGATGCGCCAGCAGGCGCAGGTGCAGGATCGCCGGCAGATGCGCGAGATCCAGCGGTGGTGGCTCACGCGGATGATCGAGACGCCCCGCCCGCTCGAGGAGAAGATGACGCTGTTCTGGCACGGCCACTTCGCCACCAGCTACCGCACCATCGAAGACAGCTACCACATGTACATGCAGAACCAGCGCTTCCGCAGGCACGCGCTGGGCAACTACGGCGAGCTGCTGCACGAGATCATCAAGGATCCGGCCATGCTGGCCTACCTCGACAACAACGACAGCCGCAAGGGTCAGCCCAACGAAAACCTGGCGCGCGAGCTGATGGAGTTGTTCTCGATGGGCGTGGGTAGCTACAGCGAGGGGGACATCCGCGAGGGTGCCCGAGCGCTCACGGGCTACACCTTCCGCGACGACGAATTCGTGCTCGACCGCGAGAACCACGACGGCGGACGCAAGCGCATCTTTGGACGCAGCGGCGAGTACAACGGCGAGGGCTTCGTGACCGCCATCCTGGCCCAGCGCGCCACAAGCGTCTATATGACGCGTAAGTTGTACACGTTCTTCGTTGGCGACCTGCCCGAGGAACCGCGTGACTTCTCACCCGCGGAAGGCTCGGTGCTCGACAAGATGCGCCTGACGTTCGTGCGGAAGCGATACGCCATCAAGCCGCTGCTGCGCGAGCTCTTCCTGAGCCGGCACTTCTACAGCGATGATGTCGTCGGGCAGCGCATCAAGAGCCCGGCCGAGCTGGTCGTGGGCGGCGTGCGCGAGCTGCGCACACCGGTGCGAGAACTCTCAACGTTACTCGACGCGATGGCGCTGATGGGCCAGAGCCTGTTCTTCCCGCCGTCCGTCGCGGGCTGGAGCGGCGGGCGTGCGTGGATCAACACCTCGACCATGTTCGTGCGGCAGAACACGCTGGCCTTCCTGCTGACCGGCCGGAAGCCCAACGGCCCGGATGCGCTAGCCGACATGCAGCAGTACGAACCGGACCCGATCATGGCCGAACTCCGCGCAGTGTTCGACGAGGGCGACGACGAGCACGCCGTGCGGAGCGTGCTGCGGTACACACTGGGCCGGACGCCGCCGCACGCGATCGAGTCTCTCAAGGATGTCCTGCACCGCCGCGGTGGCGCTCGGGACGGCGAGGCTCTGCGCGATATGCTTCTGCTGGTTGCGGCGATGCCCGAGTACCAGCTCTGCTAATGATTCGAGACCGACCGGAGGGATTGAGCATGGACCTGCACGACTCGAAGGCTTACACCCGGCGCGCGTTCCTCGGACGCGGGGTGATGCTGGCATCGGCATCGCTGGCCGCACCGGGATTCGTGCAGTCGGCGGCCTGGGGGCTGCCCTCGCCCAGCGCCATGCTCACGAGCCTCGCGGGCGTGCCCGAGGACCGCGTGCTAGTGGTCGTGCAGCTCTCGGGCGGCAACGACGGGCTAAACACCGTGGTGCCCTACGGCATGGATGAGTACTACCGGGCCCGCCGCGCGATCGGCATCTCGAAGGATCGCGTGCTCGAGCTCGACACGCGGCAGGGGCTCGGCTTGCATCCCGCGCTCGCGCCCATGAAGGAGATGTACGACTCCGGACTTTGCTCGGTGTTCCAGGGCGTGGGCTATCCCAATCCCAATCGCTCGCACTTCAAGAGCATGGACATCTGGCACACGGCCGAGACCAGCGGCACCGGCGAGGGCTGGATCGGGCGGTACCTCGATAGCGAGTGCGTGGGCTTTGGCAAGGGTGAGAGCGGGAAGATTGAGGGCGGGGCGACGGACGGTGGCCCGCCGGCGATCTCGATCGGGCGCGATGCGCCGCTGGCGATGCAGGGCCGGAAGGTAAACCCCGTATCGTTCGAGAGCGCCGACGTGTTCCGCTGGCTGGGCGAGGACCACGACCGCGCGCTCAAGGGCGGGTACGACCACCTCAACCGGCGCGAGGCGCAGGGCCCGGCCGACAGCAACGAGGCCTTCCTGACCAAGACAGCGCTCGACGCGCAGGTCAGCAGCGACATGATCCGCAAGGCCGTCTCGACCCAGCCGCTGGTGCGCTACCCGGGGAATGGGCTGGCGCGGCAGCTCGCGATGATCGCCCAGATGATCCGTGCTGGGCTGAAGACACGCATCTATTACGCCACTCTGGGTGGGTTCGATACCCATGCCGGCCAGGGCGGGGTCAACGGCCGTCACTCGCAATTGCTGGGGCAGATGGCCCAATCGATGAGGGCGTTCTACCAGGACCTCAAGGAACAGGGCAACGACGGGCGCGTGATGACGCTCACCTTCAGCGAGTTCGGGCGGCGGGTCTCGCAGAATGCCAGCGGCGGCACCGACCACGGAACTGCGGCCCCGATGTTCCTGTTCGGCCCGATGGTGCGCCCCGGCGTGCATGGCACGCACCCATCGATGAGCAACCTCGACGGCGGCGACCTCAAGCACACGCTGGACTTCCGCCACGTGTACGCGGGCGTGCTCGACAGCTGGATGGGTGCCGATTCCGAGGCGATCCTGAACCGGCGTTATCGGCCCGCGCTGGTGCTGGGTAAGTCCTGAACCGGACCTTGGGTGTTTACCCAGGCGTGCTAATTAGTGCAGGATGCATGTAGCTCGGCGTTTCCGGCCACCTAGAGCCATCAGAAAAGCGATGCTTCTCTCCGAGGGACCCCGACGCTGTGGGCCCGTTGGAGGCGGTGCATGTTTACTCGGATACGCAACGGCTGGGCGATCTCGATGGCGAGCTTCGGGCTGCTCATGGAGAACAAGAAGCTCATCATCTTCCCTCTGCTGAGCTCGATCGCGGCCCTATTGGTCGTGGCGAGCTTCGTCGCACCGATCGTGGGAACGACCACGGGGCGGACGATCTTCATGACCGAGGATCCCAACGCCCAGACCGGCCAGATGGTGGTCATGTTCCTGCTGTACTTCTGTTGCTACTTTGTCATGTTGTTCTTCAACGCGGCGCTGGTGGGCGTCACGATGATGCACCTGGATGGGCGGCCGTACAAGCTCAGCGACGGGCTGCGCATCGCGTGGGACCGGTTCAGCCTGATCCTGATGTGGGCGGTGATCGCCGCGTCGGTGGGCTTCGCGCTCAAGATGATCGAACAGCGGTCGGCCCTGGCGGGCAAGATCATCGCGCTCGTGCTCGGGTCGGCGTGGACGGCGATGACGTACTTTGTCGTTCCCGTGATGATCGTGGAGCGGGCCCCGGCGCACAAGGCCATCGGGCGGTCGTTCTCGCTCGTGAAGCAGACCTGGGGCGAGGGGCTGGTGGCCAACTGGGCCAACGGGTTGTTCATCGCCGCTGGCGTCATCGTTGGGTTCGTGGTCATGTTCGCCGCGGGCGCTACGGGCGACCCGGTCATCGCTGGGCTTGGCATCATCCTCGGCTTGTCGTGGATGGGCCTGATGGTGCTGGTGTCCATGACGCTCGATTCGATCACCAACGCCGTGCTGTACGTCTACGCCAGGACCGGGCAGTCACCCGATGGGTTCGACGACCAACTGTTGGATATGGCGTTTGCCGGCAAGGGCGGCGCCGGAATCCGCATCGGCAACGAGGGCGCCCAGATGGAAGAGCCGGTGCAGACAAGATCGTCGCTCCCAGCGCTCCCCGAATTGCCTGATAAGGCGAGCGGCCCGTCGCTTGCTGACATGCGTAAGAAAGAAGCGGCGTCGGACCAATCGACCGACGCCGCCTGAGAGTACTGGAACCCGATCAAAAGTCAGCCGGGGCAGCCCGCGACGAACTCGTTCTGGAATGCCAGGAAGTCGAAGATGGTCAGGCGGCCGTCGCCGTCGAAGTCGGCGATGGGATCACCTAAGCCGAACAGGTTCTGGAACTCCAAGAAGTCGAAGATTGTCAGCTGGCCGTCGCCGTCGAGGTCGGCGCGGCATGTTGGCGCGATGCCATCTTCGCCGAAGATCATCATCGGGGCGTAGGACGGTTGATCGGTGACCGGGCTGAAGATCGGCTCGTAGCCGCCGCCCGCGAAGCCAACCAACCCGGGCTCCACGAACTCGCCGGCCAGGAACGGGCTGGGCGGGAGCAGCACGGGCTCGGGACCGGTGCCCTGGGCCGTGAACTCGACGAAGTACTGGCCGGGGGGCATGGGTGGAACCCATTGCATGTCGACCAGGGCCTCGACGATCGGGTGGCTCGGGTCCTCGGTCTCGCCCTCGTTCACGGCATAGATGCCGGTGAAGATGGTGTCGTCCAGACGGTTGGTGAACAGGTCGCCCGCGATGACGGTGCTGGTGGGGTCGCCCGGGAAGCCGTTCCAGATCTGGACGCCGATGGCCTCGAGCGGCTGATCGGGCAGCGTGAAGGGCTGGATGAGGCGGACGGCCATCGAGTCTGGGGTCCAGACCTCGCCATCTTGCACCAGGAACGGCTGGGCGATAGTGGTCTCGCCCGGTGTAATCTGCACGCCGCGGGGCGCACCAGCGGGCACCACGAGGACGGGGCTGTCGTTCGGGCCTCCGATGAGGTCGGTGGTGGTGGTCGTGTCGCCACCGATGTAGGCGTCCACTTCCTCGTGCTCGCCCGCGCCGCCCATCTCGATCTCGACGTCCAGGTCGTGATCGTCGTCGCCGGGCATGTCAAACTCGATCTCGGTGTTGTTCGAGAGGTCCATGCTGAAGGTGGAGGCCGCACCGACGGCGGGCACGGCCACGCCGGCGAACATGCCGGTCGCGGTGGACTCGGTGATCAGACCACCCCGAGCGCGGATGATGAGGCTCCCGCTCTGCGGCGTGACGTCTCCGGGCACGATCATCTCGAAGTCCATGGTGGGTGCGTTGTTGACCATCTGGTCATCGGCCCACTCGAAGTCTCCGCCCTGGACAAAGTTGTCGATGTCGATGAGCAGGTACTCGGTCGTGATGCCGGTAGTGTTGTCGATGACGCGGCCGATGACCGGATCGACGCGGCGGACCTTGCCGACACCACCCTTGATGCCCGGCTCGGCGCGCCAGCGGCCGACCCAGCCGATGCGGCCGCGACGGTCCATGCCACGACCCCGATAGAACAGCTTGGCGGCCGACCACGCTCGCCCGTAGGCCGAACGCTGGCCCGGGCCCACTGGGCACAGGTCGACGTCGCCGTACACGCGGATCGTGCCGTCGGCGGCACCAACGGCCAATGTCGTCACATCGGTTTCTGAGTTGGCCTCTGAAATAGTCCCAGCGACCGCGAGTGCGGTGAAGGTCGAGACACCAACCCCAACGACGTTGATTGCCAGGTTGGTGTCCTTGTCCTTAGCACGGCCGCACCGGGCGTACGCGTACTCCTGGTGCTTCAGGCGCAGCTCGGGCGGCAGGTTGCCGCGGGTGGTGATGTTGAAAACGTGCTCGACGCAGTAGTCGTTGGCTGCGGGGTCGGCCACGGCGGGCATGCCCGCCCCGGCCAGAAGGACCGCGATGGCCGCTCCGGTCGAAAGGGTGCGAGCGTTTCGAACGACTGTGCTCTGTGCGGTAGCGGCCATGACTGGCTCCTCTCTTGTTCTTCCACGTGGCACACGCCACTATGGAAACAAGCGAGGGAATTCCAGATCACTCACGCGCCTCGGGAGCATCGCTCAGGTGCATGTTGCGCGAGAGGTCTTCCCGCGTGCGCTCGTGCAGGTGATGGCCGGCCAGCTTGTCCTGGGCTGCCTCGGCTTTTTGCAAGGCCCGGCTGGTTGGGAAGGCGACGTGGCAGATTGGGTCGCCCGGCGCGACGCTGGGTATCGTGGTCATACCCAGGACGACGCCCGATTGCGGGGCTTCGATCACGTTCTGCTCGTTGCCCAGCAGGTCGGTGTTGGTGGCGATGGGGTCGCCCTTGTTCACGAAATCTCCGGGCGCGACGTGGAAGCTCAGGAAGCCGCCGTTCTCGGCGCGCACCCACTTGGACGAATCCGCCTCGATGCGGTAGGCGGGCTTCTCGGGCTCGCCCTCAACCATGCCCAGATGGATGAGGCAGTTGCGGATGCCACGGACGGCGTGCTCGACATAGGTCGGCTCGACCTTCCAGACCTCGCCGGCCTCGAGGATGAGCGTGGGCACACCCGCGTCGCACGCGGCGGCGCGGAGCGAGCCCTCGGGCCCCTTGTTGTCGACGGTCAACTCGGCTCCGAACGCCCGCGCGAACTCCGCGATCACCGGATCGCTTAAATTGGCGCGGACGTTGGGAAAGTTGGTGCGGCGGACAGCGGCGGTGTGCAGGTCGATGCCGTACTGGCAGGGCTTGACCAGGCCCTCGAACATGGCGTGCGCCAATCGGGCCGACAGGCTACCGCGGGGCGAGCCGGGGAAGCTGCGGTTGAGGTCGCGCCGGTCGGGCAGGTAGCGGCTGTTGCGCTCGAAGCCCATGAGGTTCACCACGGGAACCATGACGAGCGTGCCAGCCGAGAGCGAGAACGGCCAGTTCATCAGAATGTGGCGGATGGCGCCGGTGCCGTTGATCTCGTCGCCGTGCACGGCGGCGGTAATGAAGACGGCAGGCCCGTCTCGCTTGCCACGCCAGACGCTGAAGGGGATCGCGAGATCGGCCCCGACATAGCTCTCCGAGACGACCAGCCGGCCTTCCTTGTTGCCGTTCGGCGGAACGTCCAGGTCGGTCCACGAGAGCACGCCCATGCGCTGCTTCACTGGCCATTCTCCAGGGCGTCGACCAGGCTCTTGTCGAGCTTGGCCACGCGGGGCTTCTTCTTGCGCTTCGTCCGTTCGGGCACCAGGTCGCGCATGGTCTCGAGCTTGCCGTAGCACAGCAGCCGGTCGCCAGCCTCGAGGGCGCGGCTGCCCTTAGGGTTCGAGAACACGGCTGTCCCCCGATTGACGGTGAGCACGGTGAGGTCCCGCTCGCGCAGGCCCGACTCGGCGATGGTCTTGCTGACGAAGTCCGAGCCCTCGGGGATGTAGATCTCGGCGACGCCGTAGCCCACGCTGACGGTGAGCCGCTGGCGGATGTCGATCTCGGGGAAATCGACCTGGTTGGCGATGTAATCGACGATGGAGCCGGCGATGTCCAGGCCGGTGCAGCCCTCGATGCCCTCCATGCCGGGCGAGGAATTCACCTCCATCACCTGGGGGCCGTCGTTGCTCTCGAGCAGGTCGACGCCGGCGACGCGCAGGCCCATGATCTGGGCGGCGCGCACGGCGGCCTTCTGGTAGGTCTCGTCGAGTTCGACCGGCTCGGTCCGGCCGCCGCGGTGGACATTACTTCGGAACTCCTGGCCCTGGGCCACGCGGCGCATGGCGGCGACGACGCGTTCGCCCACGACAAGGGCGCGCACGTCCTTGCCCTTGCTCTCGGCCACGAACTTCTGCACCAGCACGTTCTGCTTGGCGCTCTGGAGCGTCTCGATGATGCCCTCGGCGACCTTGTTGCTCTCGGCCAGGATGACGCCCACGCCCTGGGTGCCCTCGATGAGCTTGATGATGACCGGGGCCCCGCCGATGCGCTCGATGGCGGGCAGCACGTCGAGCTGGTTGCGCATGTAGCACGAGTGCGGGATGCCGATGTCGTGGCGGCTGAGGATCTGCAGGCTGCGGAGCTTGTCTCGCGAGTTGAGGATGCCGTTGGCGGTGTTGGGCGTGTAGACGTCGAGCTGCTCGAACTGGCGGACGACCGCGGTGCCGAAGTAGGTGATCGACGCGCCGATGCGCGGCAGGATGGCGTCGTAGTCGCTCAGCTCCTTGCCGCGATAGAACAGGCTGGGCTCGCCGTGCTCCAGGTCGATGGAGAAACGCAGCGTGTTGAGGACCTTGACTTTGTGCCCCCGGGCCTCGGCGGCCTGCTTGAAGCGGCGGGTGCTGTAGCACTTGGGGGCGGTGGACAGGATGGCAAATTTCACGGGTTGGCCTTTCGCCTGGCGTTCTTGGATGAAGGCGGGGAGAGAAGGTAGCGGCTTGCGGGATCGACCACGGCCAGCCCGGCGATGGCGCGGCGGCCGACGAGCATGCGGCAGAGCATGCCCTGGCGGCAGACCAGGCCCAGCTCGGCCTCGAACTCGAGCGGGCCGATGACCATCGTGGTGCGCACGACCGGGCGGATCTGGGTCTTGCCGCTGCTGGGCTTGACGACCGACTCGCGGGCGATGTCGGCCTCGATCCACTTGGTGCGCCGCTCGGGATGCTCGCGGGTAACGACCTCGAATCGGATGCGGCCGTTGGGCAGGTGTTCGAAGGTCGCCACGTGTACGGCGCTGGTGCGGGCACCGGTGTCGATCTTGGCACGCACGCCACGGATGCGCCACTCGGGAAGGGCGACGCGCTCGCGCCAGCCCACCGTGTATTGCGTGTCGTTCTTTGGGGTCATCGGGGTGTATTGTAGCGCGCGCACGAAAAAGCCCGGCATGAAGCCGGGCGTGAGCCGAATGGCGGGGTTCTTTACCGGTCGGCGGGATCGATGCCGAAGCCGCTGCGGTCGGGCTCCTGCGGGCGCTCGGGCCGTTCGTAGCCCTCACGCTCGATGGCCTCGAGCAGGTAGTCCACGGCCGCGTCGATCTGCGGATCTTCACCGCCGGCCAGCGCGGTGGGGTCATCGATCACGTCCATGTCGGGATCGACGCCGTGGCCCTCGATGCCCCACGTGCCGTCGGTGCGGTAGAAGCCGAAGTTGGGCACGGCGGTGTAGCCGCCGTCGATGAGCGGGGGCACGCCGCTGATACCGACCAAGCCGCCCCAGGTGCGCCGGCCGATGAGCGGGCCCAGGTCGTTGTGCTTGAAGAGCCATGGGAACATATCGCCGCCCGAACCGGCCGACCCGTTGATGAGCATGGCCTTGGGGCCCTGGTGGCTGTCGTAGGGCCAGGGCCAGTCCTTGCCGTCGCGCCGGTACCAGTAGTTGGTGCGCGGGCGGTTGAGCAGCTCGATGAATCGAGTGGGGATCTGACCGCCGCCGTTCCAGCGGTCGTCGATGATGAGGGCGTCCTTGTCGATCTGGGCGTAGAACTGTCGGAACAGCTCGTTCTGCCCGTTCACGCCCGTATCGGGGACGTGGATGTAGCCGATAGCGCCGTCGGAGGCCTCCTCGACGTACTGGCGGTTTGCCTCGACCCAGCCGCGGTAGCGCAGGGCCTGGTCGTTGCCGATGGGCTCGATGGTGTAGGTCCGCTCGTTGACGGTTTCCTCGTCGCCGGTCAGGCTGTCGACGACGGTGATGGTCGTCTCCTGGCCCGCGGTGCCGATGAAGGCCGACCAGGGATCGGTCGAGGTGTCGAGCGCCACGCCGTTGACGTGGGTGATGTAGTCGCCCTCTTCGACGTCTATCCCAAGCACGTCGAGCGGGTTGCGGGCGTCGGTATCCCACGGCGCGCCACCGTACATCTTGGCGATGCGGTAGCCGGTGGCCTCGCCGTCTTCGCCGTCCTCGGTGGCCAGCTCGAAATCAACGCCGAGCATGCCGACGTTCTGGCTGGGCTGGCCCTCGACGTCGCCGCCCCAGTAGTAGGCGTGGCCGACGTTGAGCTCGGAGATCATCTCGCCGATGATGAAGCTGACGTCCTCGCGACTGGCGGCATGGTCGACCATCTCGGAGTAATGGTCGTACACCGCGTCCCAGTCGACGCCGTGCATGTTCTCGACGTAGAAGAAGTCGCGGTGGCGGCGCCAGGCATCTTGCACAAGCTGGCGCCACTCTTCACGCGGCTCGACGTGCTTGCGCAGGCCACTAGGCTGGATGGAACCCGACATCGACTGGCCGGCCTTCGCATCGGCGATCTTCCACTGGTTGCCCTGGCCGGCGAGCAGGATCTTCTTGCCATCGCCCGAGATCTCGATCATCTGGGCACCCGCGATGACGGTCTTCTCGTCGATGGAGTCGCCCGACATGTCGACGAGCTTCACCGTGGGAGCGCCGCCGCCGAAGCTGTTGTAGAGCAGGTTGCCCTTGTCGTTGCTCACGAGGTTGTTGAAGCTGCCGGCACCCACGGGCAGCATGAAGCCACGGGCCTCGAAGCCGTCGAAGTCGATCTCGACGGGCTCGGCCTTGCCGTCCTTGCCCTTGCCGCCGCCTTCGGCACCGTCGATCTTGCCATCGGGCACCTCGGTGCCGGTGCGCGTGGCGGTAAAGGGGCCGCTGCCCTCGAGCGGGCCCGAGATGGACCAGGTGCCCGTGAGCGTGTCGCCGTTCAGGGTGGCCTCGGTCTTCGAGTTCATCGGACCCTCGCTGCTGGTCGTGACCAGCTTGCCGGTGTCCTCGTCGAAGGTGACGCTGTCGTAGTCGGAGAGCTCGCCCATGCTCTCGCTGGCACCGACGAACGAGCCGTCCTCGAGCTTCATGAAGTACATCGTGACTTCGAGCTCATCCATGGGCAGGCCCATGGCGGCCAGCCCGGTGGCGGTGCCTTCCCAGGTGCCCTCGATGGGGCTCAGCTCGACATCGGCGTCGTCGCCTTCATCACCCTCACCCTCGTCGGCCGATTCGTCGGCGGTGTCCTCACCCGACTCATCCGCCTCGTCACCCTCCTCGTCTTCGGGCTCGTCCTCTTCCCAGGTTTCTTCGTCAACCTCGATGAGGCGCGGGTTCTCGACCTCTTCGGTCAGCGGGACGGCGATGAGCCGGCCGGCGTTGGCGTAGATGAAGCTCGCGCCCACGGCCTCGTATTGCGGGCTGGTGAACTCGCGGTTGGACGTATAGAACAGGTACTCGCCGTCGCCCGAAAAGGCTGGCGAGCCGTCACCGAAGAAGCCGCTCGTCACCTGATGGGTCGTGCCATCCTCGGTGTCGTAGATGTAGATCGCCGCGGTGAGCATGTTGTCACCGCCCTTGGCGTAGGTGATCCATCGGCTGTCGGGGCTCCAGCTCACCTGGGTCGCGTTGGCGTACGGCTCGGTCTCGAAGAGGTTGGCGTCGCCGCTCTCGATGTCGATGAGGTACATCTCGCCGCTCTTGTCGGCTGCGTAGAGCGTCTTGCTGTCGGGCGACCAGGCCATGGTCATCCAGTACTTACCGTCCATGTCGGTGAGCTGGCGGGGCTCGCCCTTGCCGTCGCTCTGGATGACGTGGATGTTGTACTCGCCGCTCTCGTCGCTGGCGTAGGCGATCCACCGGCCGCTGGGGCTCCACGACGGGTTTCGCTCGGCCCACCGGCTGGTGTCGGTGAGCTGGCGGGGCGGGCCGTTCTCGGCGGGGATGGTCCAGATGTCGCCCCGGGCCTCGACCACGACACGCTTGCCAGTGGAACTGATACCACCGGCCTGGAGGAATCCGGCCGCGTCGACGGTCTTGGTCCGCACGGCCGGCGTCGCGCCGGGGATAGTGACCTGCACCTCGCTCACCTCATTCGCATCGAGGTCGAGCAGGTGGAGCTTGCTGCCAAGGCTGAAGACGATGGTGCCATCGTCGCCCGCGCTGATGGATGGGAACTTCACGTCGTTGTCGGTGAAGGTGGTCACCTGTGTGCGGTCGCCGCTACCCACGTCGTAACGCCAGATGTTCAGGCGGTGGTCGTCGCCGGCGTCCGAGACGTAGTACAGCGAATCGCCGTGCCACATGGGCAGGCTGTCGGTGCCCTCCCAGTCGGTGATCTGGCGGCTCTCGTTGGTGTCGACGTTGAACAGCCAGATATCGCTGGCCATGCCGCCGCGGTACCGCTTCCAGGTGCGCGCGTCGCGCTGGATGGGCGTGTAGGCCAGCCAGGTGCCGTCGTCATTCAAGACGCCGTTGGCGCCGTAGGGCACCGGCATGCGCTCGGGCAGGCCGCCCTCGGGCGAGACGCGGAAGATCTCTTGCTGGCGGCCCAGGCCGGCAGTGCCGCTCATGAAGAACATGATGCCCGAGTCGTGCCACTGGGTGGGCGCCTCGTTGGCGGGGTGGTGGGTCACGCGGCTGGGCACGCCGCCGGCGATGGGCAGCGTGTACAGGTCGCGGTCGCCGTCGTAGTTGCCCTGGAAGACCACACTCGACCCGTCGGGGCTGAAGCGGGGGAAGAGTTCCTGGCCGTCGGGGCTCGCCAGCGGCGAGGCCTGGCCGCCATCGCGCGAGACCAGCCAGAGGTCGTTGCCGTACGAGAACACGATGTGCTCGTCGCTGACGGCGGGGTAACGGAGCATGCCGGCGTAGTCGCCGCCATCCTGGTTGCCGCCCTGGCGGGCCGATAGGGGTTGCCCCGATACCGCGACGATGCGGGCCGGCTCGCTGGTGCCCACCTCGGCCGACCCGGCACACGAGACGAGCAGGGCCTGGGCGGCCAGAACGGGAACGACGGTCAGACGCTTATCCATAAAAGACACCTCCAGAACGGGCAGTGTACGGCACCAGCCCACCGTTCGGGGGGTGGGCCGGGCTCGCGGGGACGCGCCACGGCGGGCCGTCCGGCAGGTTCATTTGGGGGGCATGGCCCGAGATTCCACCCTGTGTCCCGACCGAGCAATCAAATCGGCTTGCTCGATCTAGCGGTGGTCGCCTTTTATTCGCCCGCTACCGTTGGCCATGAAGTCCATCGCCGCCCAGATCATGATCCTGACCAGCCAGCGGCGGACCCAGCGCAACCTGAAGGTGCTGGCGCGGTTCATGCTGATCCTGGTCGGCCTGATGGCCGTCCACACGGTGCTCTTCCACCTCATCATGGAGTACCACGAGGGGCAGGACCACACGTGGCTCAGCGGGCTGTACTGGGTGCTGGTCACCATGAGCACCCTGGGCTTCGGCGACATCACCTTCGAGAGCGACCTCGGACGGCTGTTCTCGATCGTCGTGGTCATCAGCGGCACGATCTTCCTCCTCGCGCTGCTGCCGTTCATGTTCATCCAGTTCTTCTATGCGCCATGGATCGAGGCCCAGACCGCCGCCCGCACCCCGCGTGAGCTTCCCGCGGAGACCAAGGACCATGTCATCCTGACGCACCTGGACACCGTGACCGAGGCGCTCATCGCCAAGCTCGGACAGATCGGCCAGCAGTACGTCGTGCTGGTGCCCGACGTCGAACACGCCCGCAAGCTGCACGACCAGGACATTCGCGTGATGGTCGGCGACCTCGACGACCCCGAGACCTACAAAGCCGCACGCGTGGACAACGCCGCGATGGTCGCCACGACGCGTACCGATGCGCAGGACACCGCCGTGGCGTTCGCCGTGCGCGCGGTGAGCGAGACGGTGCCCGTGTTCGCCACGGCCGATCTTGGCGCGTCGGTGCCCATCATGGAGATGGCCGGCGCGACGGGCGTCGTTCGGCTCGACCGCGTGATGGGCCAGGCGCTGGCGCGGTGCATCTCGGGCGGCGACGCCGTGACGCACGAGGTGGCCCGCTTCGACGACCTGATCATCGCCGAGGCCAGCGCGGCTCGTACGCCGCTCATCGGCAAGAGCCTGCGCGAGAACGGGCTGCGCGACCTGGGCGTGAACGTCGTGGGCCTGTGGGACCGCGGTGTGTTCCGGCCGGCCAGGCCCGACACGGTTGTGAACGAGCGCACGGTGCTGCTGCTGGCCGGCTCGCCCGAACAGCTCGAGAACTACGACGAGCACTTTGCGATCTACAACGTGAGCGCCGACCCGGTGATCGTCATCGGCAACGGTCGCATCGGCCAGGCGACGGCCTCGGCGCTCGAGCTGCGCGACATCGACTACCGCATGATCGAGCGATCCGAGCGGCGCGTGACCAATACCGAGAAGACCATCGTGGGCGACGCGGCCGAGCCGCGCGTGCTCGAGGCGGCGGGGCTGGGCAAGGCCCCCACCGTGGTCATCACCAGCAACAACGACGACGTGAACCTCTACCTGACGCTGCTCTGTCGCAAGCTGCGGCCAGACATCGAGGTCATCGCCCGCTGTACCTTGGACAAGCACGTCTCGGCCCTGCACCGCGCGGGTGCCGACTTTGTGCAGAGCTACGCGAGCACCGGCGCGAGCGCGATCTACAACCTGCTCCAGCACGGCCGCATGGTGACCATCGCCCAGGGGCTGGAGATCTTCGATGTGAAGGTGCCCAAGTCCGTCGCGGGCAAGCGCATCATCGACTCGGGCATCCGCGAGGCTACCGGCTGTACCATCGTGGGCTACCGCGACGACTCGGGCCTGGTCGCCAACCCGCCGGCGACCACCGTGCTCGAGGCCGACCGCGGGCTGGTGCTCATCGGTGATGTCGAGGCCCACGAGGCCTACCGCCGCAAGTACTCCGATGGCTAGCCGAGCCGGGCGGCGATCGACCACCACGCCGCGGCCACGCACACCAGCAGCGCCACGCCCAGCGCGAGGTTCGACCACCAGCGATTCGCCAGCTCGCGGCCGATCCACGCCCGGCGGTTCATCAGCGGCACCAGCGCGATCGCCAGCAGCGGGATGAAGCCCGCCCCGACGACGCCGTAGAGCTTCTGGGCGGTCCGGAAGTCCACGAACAGCAACCCGCAGGGGACGACGGCGAGCGCGACGAGGTACCCCCGGTACGCCCGCGACGTCGTCGAGATCTCGACGCGCTCGCGCTTGCGACGCATGGCCCACCAGTCGGCGAACACGTACGGCACCGCCTGCCACACGCCCAGCACGCTGGAGAAGACCGCCCCGAACGCACCGATGAGAAAAGCCCAGCGCATCACCGGATGTGTGCGATCGCCGATGCGGTCGGCGATCCGCACGACGACCGACGCGTTAGCCTTCTCGAACTCCCCCGCGCTGGTGATGTCGGCGGCCAGCACGACCATGCCGATGCCAAAGAGGGCGGTCATGGCGTAGCCAACGCCCAGGTCGATCCGGCAGGTCTTCAGATCCTCAACTCCGCCGCGACCGGCCTCGCGCATCCAGTAGTTGTAACAAATGATGGTCAGCGTGCCGCCCACGCCGCCCACGAGCGCGATGACCCAGCCGAACGCTTCGGGATCCTCGGGCAGCCGGGGCACCAGGCCGCCGACCACGCCGGCGGGGTCGGGCGTCGCCACGATCGCGCTCACGAGCACGACGACGAACATGAGCGCGATGCACGCCGCCATGACGCGCTGGAAGAGCGCGAAGCCGCCCAGCCAGACCATGGCCAGCCCCGCGAGCGAGCAGCCGATAGCGCCGGCGTAGGTGGGCACGGCGGGAATCATCGCGTGCAGCACCGCGCCGCAGGCCTTCATGAGCGCGAGCGCCACGACTGGGCTCCACAGCAACAGATACGCCCCGAAGACGGCCCAGACGATCGGCCCCAGCCTGGAGATCGCGCCCTCGAGGATGGTCGTCCCCGTCGCCAGCTGCCAGCGCGCGAGCTGCTCGTTGAGCACGAACTTGGCCAACGCGCCGACGACGACCGCCCACAGCACCGTAAGACCGAGCTGGCTGCCGGCGAACGCGGCCGTCGCCAGATCGCCCGCGCCCACGCCCGTGGCGGCGACCAGGACGCCCGGGCCGACCAGCAGGAGGAGGTTTCGTGACGCGCGGGGCATCACCGACGATACGACCCCGGCGAACCGAACGACGCGATTCGATCAGCACCCCGCGTCGAACGCGTTCTGGAACGCCAGGAAATCAAAGATGGTCAACTCGCTGTCGTAGTCGAAATCGGCCCAGGTGCTACCGCGCACGAACAGGTTCTGGAACTCGAGGAAGTCGAAGATGTCCAGGTTGCCGTCGAGGTTCAGGTCGGCGCGGCAGTCGAGCTCGCCCGGATCGCCCGAGGGCGGCAGGATGTTGATGTCGTCCATCGTGGCGGGGTCGTAGTTGGTGCGGCCTCGACCGGCCATGAATACCGGGCCGCTTGGCATGCCGTCGAGCGGGCTATCGGTGCGCTGCCAGCCGCCGCGGGTGCTGAACTGGAAGGCCTTGATGATGCCGCCGTCGACCACGAACAGTGCGCCGTCGTCGCCGAATTGCAGTCCTTGCGGGCTCGTCACGCCCGGCAACGAGATCTGGGAATCGATCCGCAGCCGGCCGGCGGCGTCACGCTCCAGCTCGGTCAGCATGGGCGAGCCCGAGGCCGCGATCCATTCCTTGCCATCGACGGGGTTGATCGCCAGCGATACGTCGCCACCCAGAGGCACACCGCTGGGCAGGGCGTCGTTGCGCAGCAGGGTCAGGTCCTGGCCGGCGATCATCAGCCGCCGACTGGAAACGTTGAGCGCGACCACCTGGTCGGTCGCGTCGTCGTAGAACATCGCGTTGGCCGGCGCGGGAAGGGCCGTGGTATCGATGATCGCGTGCTCGCCGCCCGCTTGCACGGCGTAGCGGTCGATCTTGGCGTTCGAGGCAACGTACGCCGAACCGTCGCGGCCCACGACCAGGGCCAGCGGGTTGATCATGGTGTCGACGGTATCCAGTTGGTCGTTCACGAAGTTCGCGTGCAAGAGCAACCCCTGCCGGCCGCCGCCGGTCGAGCCCAGCACGAAGCCCTCGGTGGGCAGGGCGGTAGAGGACAGGTCCATGATCTCGTAGCCCGGGGACATGTCGATGGTGAATCGCTTGGCACCGGGGTCGTCGCTGCCCGGCTGGGGGATGTCGAAGCTGATGTCGGTGAGCCCCGGGCCGGTCGACAGGCCGTACATGGGCCAGATGGCCCCGAAGCCGTCGAGGAAGCCGCCGTTGGAGTTCACGCGCATGACCTGGCGGGGGAAGTAGCCCGACTCGTCCCTGCGCCGGAACCTCCAGGTGGGATCGGTTGTGAATTGGGTCACGATGGTGCGGAACGGGCTCTGCGAGCCCAGGTCGCTGCTGTCGTCGGGGTCGTGGTACGCGAGCAGCATGTCTTCGGGCGCAGCGCAGGTGTTGAACGCCGCGTGCATGGTCACCATGTGCCCGCCATCGCGACTCCAGCGGTCGAAGCCCACGTCGTCGTACCAGCCGATGAGCGGCATGACCACCGAGCCGATGCGCATCTGGTCGGCCAATTGGTGGGGTGAGAGGCCCTGGAACCCGATGGCCAGGTAGCTGCCCGCGATGAGGCCGGGTGAGTCGCTGAGCATCGCCTTGGTGCCGGCCGTCCAGCCACCCATGTTCGTGCCCGTGGTGGGGCTGGTGCCCATGAGCAGGGTGCCCATGATGATGAGCTGCGTGGAGACCGGCGTGTACTGCGTGCTGCTCGACCAGTCTTTCGGACCGCCGAATACCTCAGGGTGCCCATGATTGGAGATGTACGCCAGCGCATTGGCCGTCGCCGTTGGCACGCAGTACATCCGGCCGTCGTTGGGCAGCGTATCGCGCCGCTGATCGAAGTCGGGCATACCGATGCGGTAGACCGTGCATTGGCCAGCGGCCGAGCCGGCGAGCCCGGCCACGGCGAGAACGGCGGCCAGCGACGAACAAACGTACGAACTCGGATTTGGCATGGCGTTAGACCCCCGACGGCAAGGCCGACCGGCACCCACGGCTGTTCGACAGCCATACCCCGGCGCGGCAGCACCGCTTCAAATATAACGAGATCTGGCACGGTTACTCACGCGAAATACGGAAGAATCTACCCACCGGCTTACCCAATATAACAACCAGACAAAAACCTGCGTGCCCAGCAAGGCACCGTTGCGCAGGCAAACAGGGGCTCCAAGAGCCGACAGATCAGCCTGAGTGGGCCGCCACGCTTTGCGGTTCGGGCTTCGGCTCGATCTGAGAAGACGCGTCGGCCTGGTCCTCGCCCGAGGCCGACGCCGACTGCCTCGTGCGGGCGGGCTTGCGGCCGATGGCGATGACGCTCAGGCCTGGCAGGCCGTCGAACCGCTCGACGATCTTGGCAATCGGTAGCAGCCGATTGAACAGCTTAATCTGCCCCGGCGAGAGCGCCCTGCGGCCCATCTTGCCGCTCACGAACCAGCCCAGCACGCCCAGGCGGTTGAACTCGCTGGTCTGCACGACCTCGAAGCCCGCCTCCTTCATGCGATCCGAGAGCATGGCGCGGGTGTAGCGGCGGTGGTGGCCAAGCGTTCGATCGCACTCGGTAAACAGCCACTGGTGGGCGGGGGCCAGGATGATCGCGTGGCCGCCGGCGTCGAGCACGTCGTAGTAGTTCTTCAGGGTGGGCAAATCGTCGTCGACGTGCTCGACGACGTTGAGCGAGAGGACCGTGTCGGGCTTCTCTTTGGCGATGGACCCGAACCCGTGGGCCTCGTTCAGATTCACCCGCGCCGTGCGCACGTTTGCCAGGTACGCGTACCGCCGGCCGACCACCTCGACGTAATAAGGATCGAGATCGGCGCACACCAATCGCTGGCGATCGAGCAACTGCTCGGTGAAGTTGCCGATGCCGCACCCCGCCTCGACCACCCGATCGCCAACGAACGGCCGGAACTGCTCGAACGTCCAGCGATTGAACCCGCGGGCGCGGCGGACGCTCTCGGACAGGTAGTACCCATCGTGCGTGGTGAACCGCCGGTCGAAGAAGCGGTACTTGAACAGCAGCCAGAAGGCCTGCAGGCCGTCCTTCCAGCCGATATGCTTGCCCTCGGCATAGCTGCGGCCGTGGTAGCTCACCGAGACCTCGTAGAGGCGCGCGTTCCACTGCGCCAGCCGCGTCGTGAGCTCGGGCTCGATGCCGAAGCGGTTGCTCTTGAGGGGAATCTGCTTGAGGATGTCGGTGCGGACGGCCTTGTAGCACGTCTCCATGTCGGTGAGGTTGATGTCGTTGAGGGCGTTGGCCAGCAGCGTGAGGCACCGGTTGGCCACGCTGTGCCAGAACAGGAGCACCCGGCGCTGCTCGCTGGCGGCGAAGCGCGAGCCGAACACCGCGTCGGCGTTGCCCTCCAGGATCGGGGCCAGCACCCGCGGGTAATCGTTGGGGTCGTACTCCAGGTCGCTGTCCTGCACGATGGCGACATCGCCGGTGCACTCGCCGATCGCGCGACGGATGGCCGCGCCCTTGCCGCGGTTGCGATCCTGGTGGAACACCCGGATGCGGCTCTCGCTTACTGCCAGTTCGGCCAGGATCTTTCGCGAAGCGTCGCTGCTGCCGTCGTCGACCACGACCAGCTCGATCTCCAGGCCCAGGTCGGCCACGGGGCTGGCCAGCACCCGCGCCACGATCGTGCGGAGCGTTCGCGCCTCGTTGAAGACCGGCATGAGCACGCTGAGCTTGCGGAACCTGGGCTCGGGTAGGTCAACGGTGCTTCGATCCATGGCTGTCGTCTCCCGGAGCGCGTCCTTGTGCCAGCCATCGGCGGTCGCCGTCAGCCAACGCCACAATCACGCTCAGCGCCGCGCTGCGACCTTGGCCCACGCGTCCTTGAGTGTCACCGAACGGTTGAAGACGGGCTCCTCAGCGGTCGATGCTTGGTCGAGACAGAAGTACCCCAGCCGCTCGAACTGGAACCGCTGGATGTCGTCCTCGTACGAGCCCGTGCCCGCGCCCCGCTCCTGGTCGGTGGTGGGCCAGTGCGGCTCGAGCTTCGCGTCCTCGATCACGCGCAACGAATCGGGGTTCACGTTTTCGATGAAGCTCCAGTCGTCTGCGGCCTTCTTGGGCTTGCGGTCGGGCTGCTCGACGGTGAAGAGCCGGTCGAACAGGTTCACCCGAGCCGCCACGGCGTGCTCGGCGCTCACCCAGTGCAGCGTGCCCTTGACCTTGCGCTGGTTCCCGTCGGCGTCGGGCGGGGGCGAGTCTCCGCCTCGGGTCTGCGGGTCGTACGTGCAGACCAGCTCGACGACCTCATCGCCCTCTTTCAGGACATCGACGCAGGTGATCCAATACCCATACCGCAGGCGGACCTCACGCCCCGGCGCCAGGCGGAAGAACTTCTTGGGCGCGTCCTCCATGAAGTCGTCGCGCTCGATGAACAGCGTGCCCGTGAACGGCACCCGGCGAACGCCGGCGTCGGGGTTCTCCGGGTTGTTCGTCGCGTCCATCCACTCGGTCCGGCCGGCGTCGCCGTGCTCGCCCCAGTTCTTGATGGTCACCCTGAGCGGGTTCAGGACGCACATGCGCCGCGGTGCACGCTCGTTCAGGTCGTCGCGGACGGCGTTCTCCAGCCGACCGATATCGATGAGCGCGTTGAACTTGGTCACCCCGCCCTCGTCGCAGAATGTCCGGATCGCTCGCGGCGTCACACCCCGCCGCCGCAATCCGCTGATCGTCGGCATGCGCGGGTCGTCCCAGCCGGTAACATGCCCCAGCTCGACCAGCTCGCGCAGCC
This sequence comes from Phycisphaera sp., assembly GCA_025916675.1. Lineage (NCBI taxonomy): Bacteria > Pseudomonadati > Planctomycetota > Phycisphaerae > Phycisphaerales > Phycisphaeraceae > Phycisphaera > Phycisphaera sp. The sequence goes on along the minus strand of CP098402.1, from coordinate 3,460,495 downwards.
GCCGCTTGCTGGTGACCATGTAGCTCGGGCTCCAGCGGGCGAATTCGATCTGCCGCGGGTGCGCGATGGGGTCGGGGTTGTCCTTGTTGATCGCGTCGATGAACCAGTCATACAGCGGCCGATGGTCCTCGAATTCCAGCGTGCAGATCGAGTGCGTGATGCCCTCGAACGCGTCCTCGAGCCCGTGGGCCCAGTCGTACATCGGATAGATGTGCCACGTGCTGCCCGTGCGGTGGTGCGCCTTGTTCACCACGCGGTACATCACCGGATCGCGCAGGTTGATGTTGGGCGAGGCCATGTCGATCTTCGCGCGCAGCACCCGCGTGCCGTCGGCAAACTCGCCACGCTTCATCTGCTCGAACAGGTCGAGGTTCTCGTCGGCCGCCCGATCCCGGAACGGGCTGGGCGTGCCCGGCTCGGTCAGCGACCCCCGGCTCTCGCGGATCTGCTCGGCCGTCTGCTCATCGACATACGCCAACCCCTTGCCGATGAGGTGCCTGGCGAGCTCGTACATCCGGTCGAAGTAATCGCTGGCGAACACCACGCCGTCAACCCCGTCAACCCCGCTCGCCCCGGGCCAGCGGAACCCCAGCCACCGCACATCGTTGACGATGGCGTCGACGTACTCCTGCTCCTCCTTGGCCGGGTTGGTGTCGTCGAATCGCAGGTTGCACGCCCCGCCGTACTTCGAAGCCAACGAGAAGTTCAGGCAGATGCTCTTGGCGTGCCCGATGTGCAGATAGCCGTTGGGCTCGGGCGGGAAGCGCGTCCGCACCACGCTCGAATCGCCCGGCTGGCCGAACCGTCCGGCCTTCACGTCGGCCTCGATGGCTTCCTCGATGAAGTGCTTCGGGCGGGTTGGCGGCTCGGCTGGCGCGTTGGTGGCGTCGGAACTCATCCGCAAGGGTATGGCACGAGCCGGCCCACGCTCGGCCGCTCACGGCGTCGGTGCCTCTTCAACCCGCAAGCCCAGCGCCGTCGCAAACGTCGGGAGCTGGGCCGGGTCGACCATCGCCCCCCGCAGCCGATCGGGCGAAACCACGAGCCCAGCGACTACCGACCCCCGCAGGTCGCACCGGCCGAGATCCACGCCGGCCAGCCGCGCTGCGCTCAGGTCGCACCCGCGAAAGACGACGCGATCCAGGATGGCCCCCTCGAATTCGGCTTCGCGGAGGTCGCAGTCCTCGAACACGCACCGCGTCAGCGCGGCCCCAAAGCCACGCGCCAGCCGGAGCTTGCACCCCACCAGGCGAACGTCCTCGAGCCTCGACCCGGAGACGTCCAGCCCCACCGCCCCGAGGCCCCGGCCCCGGATCCGCCGCAGGCTGCCATCGGCCAGCACCGCGTTCGACAGATCGCCCGCTGCGATCTTCGCATCACGAACGCTCGCACCGGGCAGAGCAGCGCCAGCGGCGTCGAGGCGCTGGACCCGAACTCTCACGATTTCGAGATCGGGCAGCGGACGCGGCACCATCCGGCCAACATGGGCGTCGCTCAGACCATCGGCTTCGACAATGGCGTCAATCGGCGGACGATCACCATCATCGGGCGCTTCCGGCTCGGCCGGTGTCCACTTGCCGCCCCTGACCGCCACGACGCACCTCCCCGCGGGGGCTACTCGCCCTTGCCCTCGATCGCCCGCAGCAGCAGTGCTTGATCGAGAGCGATCGAATTCTCGGGGTGGTTGACCACGGCCCCCTTGATGCGCCCCTCGCTCTGGCTCATCGCCTCGCCCATCCGCTCGGCGAGTTGTGCTGGCGTGGCCTCGATCATCTTCAAGCCCTCGTGCTCGTTGCACTGCCGGACGGCCATCGCCGCGTCGGTGAACGCCCAGAGCCAGAGGTTGTCGCCATCACGCACGAACGCGAAGCTCTCGTCCTTGATCGCCACGTAGACCTTGTCGAGCCCCGCGACCAAGCCATGCACCATCTCGAATGCGGCCGGGTGGTTCGTATTGCGGACATGGTCCACAGCGCAATGGATGGCCCCCGCCGGCAGGAAGCCCCGCTCGTGCTGGAAGAACGCGCACAGGTCCGGCAACCGGTGGCCGAAGCCACCGGCCTTGCCCGGCATCGGGTTGACGATGAAACCCTCGATGCGTCCGCGGAACCCGCAGACATACCCCAGAGCCTTCTCGGGCGGCATGCTGATCGTGGCAAACGCCTGTCCTTCGAGCACGCCCTGCGCCCGAGCGTTCGAAGAGAACAGCGGCAGGAACGACCGATCGCCTTGCTGGAACATCTGCACCTGGATCTCGGGCCGCCCCTCCTCGACAGCCTTCCTCGCATCCTCGGCCGTCGTCAGCAGGATCCACGCGGGCAGGTTGCAGAACAGGTGCCAGAACTCCCGCTCGGCCGCCTCGTTCTTGGGATCCTCGACCAGGGCATCGATCAGCTCCTGCAAGCGGGCATCGTTGACCTCGCCCCGCCCTTCACCGGCCGACCCGGGGCCACCACTCTGCTCACTGCCACTCATGGTGACCTCCTTCTTTTCCACAAATTCGGCGCGCCGGCGTCAATCCTCGGCGATGACCGACGCCATCGCCATCGTGCCCGTGTGCGTCAGCGACAGGTGCCACTTCCGCACGCCCAGTGCTTCGGCCATCTCAAAGGCCTTACCGTGCAACACGAGCACCGGCTTCCCGCTCGCCTCGCGCACCACTTCAATGTCGGTCCAGCCTACGCCCTGGGCCCAGCCCGTGCCGAGCGCCTTGAACACCGCTTCCTTGGCCGCAAACCGCGCCGCAAGGTGCTCGTCGCGACGGGGTCCGTCGCCGGCATACGCCCGCTCACCCTCGGTGAACACGCGATCCAGGAAACGATCACCAAACCGCCCAACCGATCGGCGCACACGTTCGACCTCCGCCAGGTCGACGCCGTGGCCCAGAATCATTTCGATGCGGCCTTGGGCTTCTTGTCGGGCTTCGCGTCTGGCTTCTTCTCGGTCTTCTTATCTGGCTTGCTGTCGCTCTTGGAATCAGGCTTGCTGTCGGCTTTCGACTCCGACTTGGTCTCGGGCTTGTCGGCCTTCTGATCCTTCTTGTAGCTCTCGCTGCGGTAGTCGGTCTCGTAGAAGCCCGACCCTTTGAACAGCAGCGCCGCGCCGGTGCCAATCAGCCGCTCGAGCTTGCGCTTGCCGCACTTGGGGCACGTGCGCTTCACGCTGTCGCTCATGCTCTGGAAGAGCTCGAACTCGTGGTCGCACGCGTTGCAGCGGTAGTCGTAGGTCGGCATGCTCGCGCTCCCTCAATCCTCGCTTGGCGTGACGGCCACCTTGGCCGGCCGCAGCACACGATCACCCAGCGCGTAGCCGCTCTGGAACACCTGCGACACGCACCCCGGCTCGACACCCTCGGCGGGCTGCTGCATCACGGCCTCGTGATGCCCGGGGTTGAACTCGTCGCCCACCTCGGGCTGGATCGGCATCACGCCGTTGCGCGCCATGGCCTTGAGCGCCTCGGCCCGGATGGTCTCGATCGCCTGGAACAACTGCTCGACCGTGAGACTCGCCGGGTCTTGCGACAACGCCAGGTCGAAGCTGTCCAGTGCGCCCAGCATCGACTCGCACACGTCGCGCACGCCGCGGGCCCGAGCCTCGATCTCGTTGCCCGACGCACGGCGCTGGAAGTTCTTAAAGTCCGCCAGCGAGTGCTTCCAGCGGCCTTCCATCTCGGTCAGCTCGGCCGACAGCTTCTCGAAGAACTGCTCCGCATCGTCGGCGTCGAGATTGCCCGACTCATCGCGGATGATGTCGCCGAAACTCGCCGGCGGCCCATCGTTATCCTGATCGCGATCAACTGTCTCGTGTTCTGCCATAGCTCGCTCCCCGCGTTCAGAACAAGTCCCGGATCTTCTTGAGGAAGCCGTGGCTCTCGGGCATCACGCTCACGTCCTCGGTCTCGGCAAACTCGCGCAGCAGCTTCTCTTGCTTCTCGCTGAGCTTCTTGGGAATCTCCACCCGCGTGACCAGCACCAGGTCGCCCCGCCGCCCGCTGCGCAGGTTGGGCAGGCCCTCACCGTGCAGGCGGAACAACGTGCCGTGCTGCGTGGCCTTCGGGATCGACTGCTTCACCTTGCCGGTCAGCGTGGGGACGTCCATCTCGGTGCCTAGGGCCGCCTGCGTGAAGCCGATGGGCAGCTCCATCAGCATGTGGTCGCCGTCGCGCGTGAACATGTCGTGCTCTTCGACGCGCACCACCACATGCAGGTCGCCTCGCACGCCCGTGCCACCGGGCGAGGCCTCGGGCGGCGGCGGCTCGCCCTCGCCCTGCACTCGCACGGCCTGGCCCTCATGAATGCCAGCCGGAATCTTCACGCTCAGCACACGCTTGCGCGGCACACGCCCCTTGCCCTTGCAACCGGGGCAATGCTCCTTGATGATCTTCCCCCGACCGCGACAGCTCGGGCACGCCGTCACCATACGGAACATGCCGCCCATGCCGGCCTGCTGCACCTTGCCCTGCCCATCGCAGGTCGGGCACGTCTGCGGCTCGCTGCCGGGCTTCGCGCCGCTGCCCGTACACGTGTCGCACACGTCCAGCCGCGTAAACTCAACGTCGCGCTCCGTGCCGGTCAGCACGTCCTTGAGCTCGATCTCGACCTCGGTCTCCAGGTCGTACCCGCGCGCCACGCGCTGGCGTCCGCCACGGCCGCCGCCCATGCCGCCGAAGCCGCCGCCGCCGAAGATGTCGCTGAACATCGAGAAGATGTCCTCGACGTTCATGTGGCTGAAGTCGTGAGACGCCCCGCCCTGGCCGCGCAGGCCCTCATGCCCGTACTGGTCGTAGCGGGCCTTCTTGTTCGCGTCGCCCAAGACCTCGTACGCCTCGGCCGCCTCCTTGAACTTCGTCTCCGCCTCGGCATCGTCCGGGTTGCGGTCCGGATGGAACTTTAGCGCCAGCCGCCGATACGCGCGCTTGATGTCGTCCTCCGACGCATCACGCTCGATACCGAGAATCTCGTAGTAGTCGCGGGTGGTGGGCATGGAGTCCTTTGTCAGAGGGGGAATAACCACAGAGGCACAGAGGCGCAGAGAAGAGAGTTGACTTGGGAAAAGCAAGAAGAGGTGAGGCTCATGACAAGACCTTCCGGATGATGCCGTCGCGAAGGTACGGCGTATTGAAGTTCAAGATGAGACCTGTTGAGAGCCCAGAGAGCTTGAGATACGTCAAGAGTTGGGCCTCATGGATCAGCAAGAGCTTCTCGATAGCCTTAAGTTCCACGATCACCCGGTCCTTCACCACCAAGTCCATCCGGTACCCGGCTTCGATGCTCCGTCCCTTGAACAACACAGGCAGTGGCACTTGGGCTTGGAACCGGATCCCTCGATCTTCCAACTCGGCGGCAAGGCATGCTTCGTACGCCGACTCCAGCAAGCCGGGACCGAGAGCCCTGTGGACCTCGATCGCCGCCCCAATGATCTCCCGCGTCAGTTCGTCCTTCTCGCCCTCGGCCCTCCAGCTCTCCCCCACATCTTCCCTCCTCTGTGCCTCTGCGCCTCTGTGGTGAGAATTCTCCTCTCCGAATCCGCCTTACGACACCGCCCCCACCACCGGCTCCGTCTCATCCTTGAGCTCGGTAATCAACACATCTGTCGTCAGCATCAACCCCGCCACCGACGCCGCATTCACCAGCGCCGTCCTGGGCACCAGCGCTGCATCGATGATGCCGGCCTTCACCAGATCGAGGTACTCGCCCGTCGCCGCGTCGAAGCCCTCGTTGGCCTTGCTCTCGCGCACGTTTTCGACGACCAGGTCGCCATCAAACCCGGCGTTCTCGGCGATCTGCTTCACGCAGCTCTCCACCGCATCATAAACGATGTCGTAGCCGATCTGCTCGTCGCCCTTGGCCTTCTTGCGGGCCGCCTCGATGGCGTCCTGCGTCCGCAGCAGCGCCACGCCGCCGCCGGCCACGTAGCCCTCCTTGGCCGCCGCCCGGGTCGCCGCCAGCGCGTCCTCGACGAGGTCCTTGCGCTGCTTCATCTCCATCTCGCTTGAGCCACCGACGTGGATAATGCACACGCCGCCGGTCAGCTTGGCGTGACGCTCCATCAGCTTCTCGCGGTCGTACTCGCTGGTCGACGCCTCGTGCTGGGCCTTGATCTGATCGGCCCGCGAAGTAATGTCCTTCTTCTTGCCCGAGCCCTCGATGATGGTCGTGTCGTCCTTGGTGATGACGACCTTCTTGGCCTTGCCGAGCTCGCTCAGCTCGATCGACTCCAGGCTGCGGCCCAGGTCCTCGGCGAAGAACGCGCCGCCGGTGAGGATGGCGATGTCCTGCATCATCGCCTTGCGACGATCGCCGAAGCCCGGCGCCTTGACGGCCGCGATCTTCAGCGAGCCGCGCAGGCGGTTGATCACCAGCGTCGCCAGCGCCTCGTTCTCCATGTCTTCGGCGATGATCAGCAGCGGTTTGCCGGCCGACACGGCCTTGTTCAGCAGCGGCAGCAGGTCGGTCAGGTTGGCGATCTTCTTTTCGTGGATGAGGATCAGGCAGTCCTCGAGCACGCACTCGGCGCTCTTGGGGTCGGTCATGAAGTACGGAGACATGTAGCCCTTGTCGAACTGCATGCCCTCGACGAACTCCAACTCGGTCTCGTTGCCGCGGCCTTCCTCGACCTCGACCACGCCCTCGGCCCCCACCTTGCTGATGGCCTCGGCGATGAGCTCGCCCACCGACGCGTCGTGGTTGGCCGACACGGTCGCCACCTTGCGGTAGTCGTCCTTGCCCTTGCACTTGACGGCGAAGCCCTCAATGGCCGCGCTCGCAGCCTGGGCTGCGGCGTTCACACCACGCTGCACCTGCACCGAGTTCGCACCAGCAACGATGTGCTTGAGCCCGGCGGTAAAGATCGCCTGGGCCAGCACCGTCGCGGTGGTCGTGCCGTCGCCGGCCTTGTCGTTGGTCTTCTTGGCGACCTGGTGCACCATCTTGGCGCCCATCGACTCGAACGGCTCGTGCAGCTCGACCTCGCGGGCCACGCTCACGCCGTCCTTGGTCACCTGCGGGCTGCCAAAGCTCTTCTGGATCACCACGTTGCGGCCGGCCGGCCCCATCGTGCACTTGACGGCGTTGGCCAACCGGTCGACACCCTGCTTCATCTCGTGCAGGGCATCGCTATCGAACATCACTTGCTTGTGGGACATCTGGGACTCCTTCGGAGAAGGGCATCGGGCACCAGGCATCGGGCATCAGGCCGGACTCTTGGTATCGACGCTCTTGATCAAGGCGGCGAGCATGCGCCCGCACTCCTTGAGTTGTTGTTCGACTTCGGCGCGCCCATCCTCGTTCAGAAATCCCAGCCGGGCGGCGATCAAGAGCTGGGTTTCAACTTCGTACAACGATCCACGAGCCACTCGCAAGAACCTCAGATAATCGCTTCGTGTCCCTCGTCCATAGCCCTCGGCGATGTTGGAGGGAATCGAAACCGCAGCCCTGCGAAGCTGACGGGTCAATCCAAAACGCTCGTCGGCCGGAAAAATCTTGGTCAGCCCATACACCGCGAGCGAGATCTCAACGGACGCCTGCCAGACACGCAAGTCTCGATACGACCGGATCTCTCCTGCCATCCGATCCTCCCAATGCCTGATGCCCGGTGCCCGATGCCTCTTCAGCCATCCAAAATGCCCAGCAGCTCGCTCTCGCGCAGGATCAGGTGCTCGTCGCCCTTCACCTCCACCTCGGTGCCGGCGTACTTGCCGAACACCACGGTGTCGCCCTTCTTCACGGTCGGCTTGGCATGCTCGCCGTTGTCCAGGCGCTTGCCCGGGCCAATAGCGATGACCTTGCCGGTCATGGGGCGCTCCTTGCTCGTCTCGGGCAAGAAGATGCCAGACTCGGTCTTGGTCTCTTGCGCCGAGGGGCGAACGACGATTCTGTCATCGAGGGGTTTGACGTTCATTGCTTGTGTGCTCCTGAGCTCAATGGCTCGTGATCAAGTCGTGTTGATTGGCAAACGCGTGCAGCGGGTGTTCGTTTAGAACCCCATCCCACCCATGCCAGGCATACCGCCCATGCCACCCATGCCCGGCATGCCGCCCATACCACCCATGCCGCCCATCGCGTCCATGTCGGGGGCACCGCCCGCGCTGTCGTCGCCGCCGGGCTTGTCGGTGATCAGGCAGTCGGCCGCCAGCAGCACGCCGGCCACGCTCGCGGCGTTCTGCAACGCCGAGCGGTCGACCTTCGCGGGCGTCATCACGCCGGCCTTCACCAGGTCCTCGTAGGTGTCGGTCAGGGCGTTGTACCCAAAGTTGGTCTTGGGGTCGCTCTCGATCTTCTCCTGGATCTTGGCGACCACGACCGAGCCCTTTACGCCCGCGTTGTCGGCGATGGTGCGGGCCGGCACGGTCAGCGCGTCGCGCACCATGTGCATGCCCGACGCCACGTCGTACTTCGCGTGGCCGATCTCGTCGGCCGACACGTCGCGGGCCTTGCCAAACACGGCCTTCCACTCCTTGAGCTTCTCGATGGCGGCGATGGCGTGGATGAAGCTTGTGCCGCCGCCGGGCACGATGCCCTCGGCCACGGCCGCCCGGGTCGCGTGCAGCGCGTCCTCGACGCGGGCCTTGCGCTCCTTCATCTCGGCCTCGCTCGCGGCACCAACCTTGATCTGCGCTACGCCGCCCACCAGCTTGGCCAGCCGCTCCTGCAGCTTCTCGCGGTCGTAATCGCTGCTGGCGTCGTCCACCTCGCGGCGGATCTGGGTCACACGCGCCTGGATATCGCTGGTCTTGCCCGCACCCTCGATGATCGTGGTGTTGTCGGCGTCGATCTCGACCTTCTTGGCCATACCCAGGTCGCCCAGGGTCACCTTCTCCAGGTCCATGCCCAGGTCCTTCATCACGGCGGTCGCGCCGGTCAGCACGGCGATGTCGCCCAGCATGGCCTTGCGCCGGTCGCCATACCCCGGTGCCTTGACGGCGGCGACCTGCAAAGTGCCGCGCAGCTTGTTGATCACCAGGGTCGACAGCGCCTCACCCGTGATATCCTCGGCGATGATCAGCAGCGGCTTCTTGGCGGCCATCACCTTCTCGAGCACGGGAACCAGCGTCTGCACGTTGTCGATCTTGTCCTCGTGGATCAGCACGAGCGCCTTGTCGAACTCGACCCGCATCGCGTCGGCGTCGGTCACGAAGTTGGGTGAGAGGTAGCCGCGGTCGAACTGCATGCCCTCGACCACGGTCACCTCGGTCTCCAGGCCGCGGCCTTCTTCGACGGTGATCACGCCGTCCTTACCGACCTTCTCGAAGGCGTCGGCCATGATCTTGCCGATCTCGCGGTCGTTGTTGGCGCTGATGGTGGCGACGTTCTGGATGTCGGCCTTGCCCTTGATCGGGGTGGCCAGATCATCGATCGCGCCGGTGGCCGCCTCAACCGCCAGACGCATGCCGCGCACAAGGGCGTTGGCATCGACGCCCGCGGCCACGTACCGCAGCCCCTGGCGGAAGATCGCCTCGGCCAGCACGGTGGCGGTGGTCGTGCCATCGCCCGCGTCGTCGCTGGTCTTGCTGGCGGCCTCCTTCACCAGGCGGGCGCCCATGTCCTCGGCAGGATCGCGCAGCTCGATCTCCTCGGCCACGGACACACCGTCCTTGGTCACGGTCGGCCCGCCCCAGGACTTGTCGAGCACCGCGTTTCGGCCCTTGGGGCCCAGGGTGCTCTTGACCGCGCGGGCAAGCTTTTCAACGCCGGCAAGCAGGGCCTGGCGTGCGTCGGTATCGAAGGTCAGCTCTTTGACGGCCATGGGTCGCAGTCTCCGTAGTCGGGGTCGTCGGTCTATCGAACAGCCCGCCGCGGTCGCGGTCGGGACCATCTCTCGCCCCAGTCCTTACAACCCGCGCGCCAACCCCCACCACGTGCACAACACCGCCAAGGCGTCCCAAGAACCTGCCCACCACCCGCCTCGTGCGCGCCAGACCGCCAAAGTGGCACCCGGCAAGCTCCGAACCGAGCCGCGGGCGTGAGCACGCGGCCTTCTGAAGATCGACTGAGGCCGCGTGCTCACGCCCGCGGCTCGGAAAGACGCACCTCACCCCGCCTATCCTCGGCCCATGCTCCTCGGCATCACTGATCCCATCGCTTACCTGCCTTTGGCGGTCATCCTCATGGCCGTCGTTGGCTTCTCGGTGATGAACCTGGTGCTCACTCGTATTCTCGGACCCAACCGAGCCGGCGAGACCAAGGCCCTCACCTACGAGAGCGGCATGGAGCCGATGGGCACGGCCCGCAAACGCTTCAACATCCGCTTCTACCTGATCGCCATGGTGTTCCTGGTGTTCGACGTCGAGGTGGTCTTCCTCTACCCCTGGGCCACCACCTTCGCCAACCTCGAAATGGACTCGACCGACCGCCTTCTCTGGCTCGGTCGCATCTTCTTCTTCCTCTTCACCACGGTCGTGGCCTTCCTCTATGGGCTGCGCAAGGGTGTCTTCCGGTTCGACTGATTCGGCACCCCCTTCTAAAAACCTATCGAAACTGGCGGCCTAGGTTGCCTTGAGTGACCAATCCCCCCTGCCGATACACCTGCTATGGCGTTTCGCCTTGGAAGAATGTACGTCCCAAGTTGGGGCCTGGCAGGGGTTTAGACCATGGGCTGGAAGCTACTACAGCCCCGAGAACGCACGATCCTGGGCTTCGGCCTGGCCACCGTGGGCATCGTCTCGGGTGTTATCGGAGCTTTTATCTGGCTCTTCCTCGATGCGTTGGGTCTGCCGCTTCCCCCCGAAACGTGGATCGCGCTGGGTGCCGTCCCGGCAGGTGCCGGCCTTTGCTTGGTACTCGCTCTCCGCTGGGTGCGCAAACGCATGCTCTCGATGGCCGCACTCCGTGAGGCCGTCATCGCGTCCGAGAACACCAATGCCATGGTCCAAGAACTCGTGCTGGCCGACCAGTTCGGGCGAGAGGCCAAGGCCTGGAATGCCTTGCTCGACCGGTTGACGAGCGGATCCAAGGACGCGACCGACCCCGCGAGCGTGGGCACCGGGGCATCCGCGGCCGATGCCCGGCTGGCCCTCTCAGTGTGCTCCGCGCTGTGGCAGGGCCTCTTGGTGGTCGGGCCCAAGCTCGACATCCGCTACGCCAACCCGGCAGCGGCCATGCTGCTTGGTCTGGACGGGGCCGCCCTGGTCGGCAAGACCGTCACCGAATTGCTTGACATGGCCCCCCTGCTCGACGACACGACCGGCCAGACTCCCAGCCTGCGCCGCGGCACGCTCGAGGTCGACCGCGAGATCGGCGAGGCCACAGCGCACCTCCGCCTGTCCGTTCGAAGCGGGCGCGAGGGAGACGGCAGCGTCGTGGTCATCGAGGACGTCACCCAACTGCGCGCGGCCGAAGATGCGCGTGCGAACTTCATCGCCCACGCCACGCATGAGCTACGCACGCCGTTGACGAACATGCGTCTGTACGCCGAGACCGCACTGGGTGACGATTGCGACGAGGCCATGCTCGGCACCTGCCTGAATGTCATCAACCAGGAAGTCCGCCGCCTCGAGCGCGTGGTCTCGGACATGCTCAGCGTGAGCGAGATGGAAGCTGGCGCGCTGTCGATCCAGGAGGGTGAGGCCCGGCTCGACCAGCTCTTCGAGGAGTTGAAGCAGGAGTTCGAATCCCAGGCCAAGGCCAAGGGCGTCACGCTTAAGTTCACGCTGCCTGGCAAGCTGCCGGTGATCAAGGGCGACCGCGACAAGCTGCTCCAGGCCTACCACAACGTGCTGGGCAACGCCATCAAGTACACACCCGAGGGTGGCCAGGTCACCCTCAGCGCCGACCAGAGCGACGAGGGCCTGACCGTGAGCGTGCGCGACACGGGCGTGGGCATCTCCGAGGCCGACCGCCAGCGTATCTTCGAGCGCTTCTACCGCACCGACGATGTGCGGGCGTCGGGCACGCAAGGGACCGGGCTGGGCCTCACGCTGGCCAAAGAGATCATGTTGTGCCACGAGGGCGTCATCGACGTCGACTCCCAGCCGGGCAAGGGCAGCGTTTTCACGCTGTCGCTGCCCAGCGGACGCCTGGTGGCCTGAGAAGGGAGCGGCACGATGCGCATCGACGAGCAAGTGCGTGGCGCCGTGACGTTCCTCCGGCCCGACGGCGCGATCGCACAGCAGGACTCGGCCGTGTTTCGCACGAAGGTCGTCGAGGCCGCGCGTCGGTCGATGGGCCGCTGTGTTGTCGACGCGACGGCCGTTCCCTTTATGGATAGCAAGGCGCTCGAAGCGTTGCTGGACGCCACCGAAGAACTCAGCTCGGCCGGTCGCGTGCTCAAGCTCTGCGGCCTGAGCGAGACGGTGCGTGAGTGCCTGGAGCTGACGGGCCTGGCCGGACGCTTTGACATCTATGCCGACGGCGTGTCGGCCGCCAGGAGCTTCTTGTGAGCGATGGCAAGGCCGACAACCCCGAGACCCCGCCGGTGCCACCACCCGTGACACGAATCGGTGACGTGCTGCTGCAGAGCGGTGCGATCACCGAGGAGCAGCTCGGTGTCGCGCTCGACCGCCAGCAGGCCGAGGGCACGCTGCTGGGCGAGATCCTCGTCGAAGAGGGCATCATCTCGCCGGCCACGCTGGTCCACACGCTGGGCCAGCACCTGGGCCTCCGCTCGTGCGTGCTGCGGCACGGGCTTGTCGACCCCGAGCTCCTCAAGCTGATCTCCGCCGACGTCGCGCACGAGCTGGGCGTGATGCCCATGTTCAAGATCCGCGACGAGATGACCGTCGCGATGGCCGAGCCCCAGTCGTTGCCCACGATCGACCGGCTGACCGCGATGACCGACTGCCGCATCCGGCCCGTGCTGGCGTTGCGTGGGAACATCGACGAATTCATCGACAAGTACGCCCAGAACCAGGCCGACCTGACGGCCTTCCTCTCGCAGCTCCGCGAGTCGGACGTCGAGGTCTTCGACAGCGAGAAGGTGGACGAGGAGGAAGGCGAGAGCGATCTCGCCAAGATCATCGCGGGCAGCCCGATCGTGAACCTGGTCAACATGGCGGTGCTCACCGCCATCCGAGATCGGGCCAGCGACATCCACATCGAGCCGAGCCACAAGGGCACGCGCATCCGCTATCGCATCGACGGCACCCTCCGAGACCTCATGCGCCCGCCCCAGGGCATGCACTCAGCCATCGCGTCTCGCGTGAAGATCCTGGCTAAGCTGGACATCGCCGAGAAGCGCATGCCCCAGGAGGGCCGCATCCGCATCATGGCCGAGGGGCGCGAGGTGTCGCTTCGCGTGTCCAGCATCCCCACGCTGTTGGGCGAGAAGCTGGTGGTCCGCATCCTCGATCGCGACAACCTGAACTCGAGCCTGGCCGATTTGGGCATCCGCCCGGAGCTGATGCTGACCATCACCAACATGCTGCGCAAGCCGTACGGCCTGTCGCTGGTCACCGGCCCCACGGGCAGCGGCAAGTCGACCACGCTGTACTCGGCACTCGAACTGCTCAGCAGCCCCGAGCGCAACATCGTGACCGTCGAAGACCCCGTCGAGTACCAGATCGATCTGATCAACCAGATCCAGGTGCAAGACTCTCTAGGCTTGAGCTTCGCCCGAGCGCTGCGCAGCATCTTGCGGCAAGACCCCGACGTGATCATGGTCGGCGAGATCCGCGACCAGGACACCGCGCGCGTCGCGACCCAGGCGGCCATCACCGGGCATGTGGTTTTGGCCACCCTGCACACCAACGACGCGCCGGGTGCCGTGGAGCGCTTGCTCGACATGGGCATCGAGCCCTACCTGCTCAGTGGTGCCATCAACGGCGTGATCGCCCAGCGCCTGGCGCGCACCATCTGCCAGCACTGCGCCACGCGGTACTACCCCGATGACAACCTGCTGGCCGAGGCGGGCATCCTCGACGAGCAACGCGCACCGTTCCGGCGCGGCCTTGGCTGCCAGCACTGCCACGACACCGGATTCCAGGGGCGCCTGGGCATCTACGAGGTAATGGAGGTCACCCCCGCTATCAGGCGGCTGGTCCACGCGGGCGCGTCGTCGATGGAACTACGCGAGACGTTCCACAAGGGCGGTGGACTCTCGCTGCGCGAGGAAGCGGTGCTGGTGGCCAAGCGGGGCTCGACCAGCCTGGAAGAAGCCCTGCGCGTGACGCGCAGCGATGACGACCTCGATCAGGCCGAGCCCAAGGAGGCCGCGGCATGAAGTGGCGATTCAAGGGCTATGACACCGCGGGCGGAGCCAAGAACGGCGTGCTCGAAGCGGCCACCGAGGAGGCGGCCCGCGACACGCTGCGCCAGGGCGGCGTGATCGTGCTCGACATTGCCGAGGACACCGGAAGCACACGACCAAAGCGCATCAAGGGACCCAAGGGCAAGCTGGGCGACATCTCGCAGTTCATGCGGCACATGTCGGTGCTCATCGCGTCGGGCACGCCGCTATCCGAGGGCGTCGAAGCCATGGAGGCCCAGACACGCGACGAGAAGTTCCAGAAGGTGCTCAACCGTTTGCGAGGTGAGATCGAATCGGGCATCCCGCTCTCCGAGGCCATGGCCGCCCATCCGGGCTACTTCGATGATGTCTGCCGGGCGATGGTGGCCGCGGGCGAGAGCAGCGGCAAATTGGGGGACATGCTCGAACGCATCGCCTCGCTCATGCGCCAGAAGCTGGCGATGCGCCGGGCGATCGTTGGCGCGATGATCTACCCCGCCATCCTCATCAGCATTGGCTTCATCGTGGTGCTTGTGATGCTCGTCATGGTCTTCCCCCGTTTCGAGGAGATGTTCGAGACTCTCGACACGCCCATCCCGCCCAGCACGCAGATGTTCTTGTGGCTCAGCACGATGTTGCGGCAGTGGTGGTGGGCGTTGCTGGCGGGGGTCGTGCCCGCGGCGTTCATCGTGCGGTTCGCACTGCATCAGCCGGCGGCGGTGAGGGCGATGGAACGCGGCCTGCTCCGCGCGCCGAAGGTGGGCGAGATTGCACAGTCGATCACCAGCGCAAGGCTCGCCCGCATGGTGTCGCTGCTGCTCGAGAGCCACCTGCCGCTGCTCGATGTGCTCTCGCTCTGCGCAGGTTCGATGCGCAGCCCCGAGTACGCGACGCTGCTGACACAGGCCCACGACGCTGTCGAGATCGGCCAGCCCATGAGCACGGTGTTCGAGGACGCCGACCTGCTCCACGGGCTCGTCCGCGAGGGTGTGCGCACGGGTGAGCGGACCGGGCGCATCGGCATGATGCTGGGCAACGTGGCCGACTTCCTGGAGGAAGAGAACGAGGCAACCCTCAAGGCCCTGAGCGCCATCATCGAGCCGCTGCTACTCGTAACGCTCGGCATCGTCGTGGGCGGCATCGCCACAAGCATGTTCTTGCCGCTCTTCGACCTCACGGCTTCGGCTGGCGGGCAATAAGGAGAACCAGGCATGGGCGCTATCCGCACCGGCATCGACATCTCTCCCAAGTCCATCACCGCCGCCCAGGTGCGCCTGGTGGCGTCGGGATGGTCGCTGCTGGCCCACGCCACAATGGCGCGCACGGCCGAGGGCGACACGCTCGAATTGGAAGAGGCGATCGCGCTCGAATCGCTGCTGTTCCGTCGGGGGTTCGCGCCCGCGCCGTGCGTGATCGGCGCCCCCGACACGGCGTTGCGGACGGCCACGATGGAGCTCCCGCCGGCATCCTCGGGTGCTCCCATCGACCAGCTCGCCCGGGCCGAGTTCGCGCGTCGCAACAAGATCGACGAGGGACAATTCGTGTTGTCGTACTGGGACCTGCCCACGCCCGGGCCGGGGATGCAGGTCATGGCCGTCGGCTGCGACGTCGAGGCTACCGACGACGCGATCGAAGCGATTGAGGCCGCGGGCCTGCGCGTCGCCGGCGTGGATGATCCGTCTCGGGCCCTGGGGCGTGTGCTGGCGGGCGTGCCAACGATCGCCACGGTGCGTGTTGGGGCGCGGCTCGACTCGTGGGGGGCCTCGATCGTCGTGCTGCACCACAGCACGCTGCTCTACTCGCGTAAGCCATCGGGCCTCAGCATCAACGGGGACAATCACGCCGAAGCGGCCCAGCGGCTTGGCAGCGAGATCGACGCGTGCATCGCGTTCGCGCGGCACCGCAGCCGATCGCACGCGCCGGCGGCCATCAGCGTGCTGGGCCATGCAGCCCAGAGCACGGTACTCATGGACATGCTGGGCCAGCGGTACGGCGAAGCGTTGGCGCAGCCATTGATGGCCGGTGGCGCACCACTCGAACCGACCCTTGCCGGCGCCATCGGGCTGGCGCTCTTGGAGGACCTGGCATGAGCGGACAGAACCTGCTGCCAAAGGGTCGGCTCGAGGCCTGGAAGCTCCGGCGTGCGATCACGGCGTGGGCCATGGGGCTCTGCGTGCTGGCGATGCTGGTGGGAGGGCTCGTGCTGGGCGCCTTCATGACCCAAGCCCAACCCCAGACCATGCCCGTTGGCCTCAGCGAGCAACTCGACCTTGACAAATCGGAACTCGCGCTCGTGCGCGAACAAGTCCGAACACTCAAGCAGACCAAGCGAGCGCACGAGCTCGCGATGGCCTCGCCGCAGTGGGACGGCCTGCTCGCCGTCCTTTCGCGCGAGGCCGGTGGCCGCGCACAACTTCGGACCATCGTGGTGCAAGCGGGCACGACCGAACCACCCTCATGGTCGCTGTCGATCGGAGGCGTCGCCAACTCGAAGCAAGGCCCGGCGGCTATGGCGGGCAGGCTCGAAGGCACCGGCCTGTTCTCGAGCGTGCGCCACGTGATCTCACCCCAGCAATCCGAGCGCGAGGGAACCGCGTTCAGCATCGAGTGCGTGATCGCTCCGGGAGGCCAGCCATGACGACGAAACCAAGCCGCCCGCAGTTGACCCAGCTGCACGTGCACATCCTCGGTGCGGTCGGCGTTCTCGCCCTCGCGGGCGTTGGTTACGCGCTCGGATACGCACCATCCGCGCGGGCGCAGCACCAGGCCGAACTCCAACGCCAGGCCATCGACAAGGCCAACGACGAGGCCAACGCGACCGCCCAACACATCGAAGCCGCCCGCGTGGAACGCGAGACACTCCGGGCTTCGATCGGAGGGCTCCCCGACGCAGACGCGGATCTCGTGGATGTGCTCACCGACGCGGCGACCGATCACTCGCTGGCGGTCCACAACATCTTTTCGAGCGACGAGGGCACGCGCAACGGGCTCGGGCGCACCAGCATCGTCACCCACACCTCTGGTTCGTTCTCGGACATTGTCGGTTTCATGGCCGATTTGCGGAACGAGCTTCCCGGTGCAGCCATTGATGGCTTTTCGATCATGCCAGATTCCTCGGCCCGCGAGGCGTTGGTGTTCCAGGCGTCGCTGTCGGTATATGCGCCGCAAGCCGCGCGAGCCGATAGCGCGGCATCAGAATCGTCGGGACGTACTCCAGCGGCCACGCCGTCGGTTCGATAGTCCAATCGATGGCACTGACCAAGGAAAGAAAGCTGTTGCTGGGTGCGCTGGGTTCGGCAGGGTTGATCCTGGCCGCCGACCAGGTGCTGCTGGGGCCACCCCGGGGCGCGAACGCGAGCCAGATTGCGCCCATCGAACAGCCGATAGCACCGACCACCACGACAACCCAGGCCCCGAGCGCTCAGCCGGGCGCGATGGAAGTATCCCTGGCATCGGGTGAAGTGCTCGACACGTGGAACGCGCAGTTGGGCGAAGCCACGGCAGGTGATGGGGATAGAGCGACGATAGCCGATCCTTTCTCGATAACAGAGCGACGCGAGACCGGCCCCGCCGACGTGATTTCACCGCAGGCATTCCTGCAGCAGCACAACCTCACTGCTGTCATGATCGGCGGAGAAATCGGCGTCGCACTGATCAACAACAAGCCCGTGCGTATCGGCCAGATGATCGCGGGTTATCGGCTCATCAGTGTGGATGATCGATCGGCCGAGCTTCGAGCCGGTGGCCAGAGCGTGCGCCTGGTTCTGCCCAAGCAGAAGGCGAGTGGGTCGTAATGTGCGTTCTGGAACGGTTATGCGGGCGAGCGTTGGCAAACCGATCCCAATCGAGTGGATTCGCGGATCGCAACGGTCGATGAGGTTGGCAAGCAAGTGATCCGGCCTGGTAGGCCAGCGATCGGAGGTAGCACGATGTTTGCGATGATGGGTACACGCCGGGCTGGGTTCAGCCTGATCGAACTGGTGATCGTGATTGCGATCCTGGGCATTCTGGCTGCGGTAGCGGTACCTCGTATGAGCCGAGGTGCGGCCGGCGCGACGTCGTCGAAGATGCGATCCGACCTGGCGACCATGCGTAGCGCCTTGGAGCTGTATTACGCCGAGCACAACAACAACTACCCGGCGGTCGGCGACTTCGCCAACGCCCTGGTGAACCAGTACTCGGACGTGGACGGCAACCTGAACGCGACCAAGACCGGCGTCTTCATCTACGGCCCGTACCTGAAGGAGGTACCCACCATTCAGGTGGGCGCCCAGAAGGGCAACAACGGCGTCGCCGCCGCCGATGCCGCGGGTATCGCCTGGCTGTACAACGACACTACCGGAGCCATTACTCCGAACACCGGCACGGTCACCGATGACACGGGCACGCTGTACACCAGCTATTGATCGGTGCGGTTCGGGACGAATCGGCTTCACGCTCATCGAGCTGGTCGTCGTCCTGGTCATCATCGGAACGATCGCGGGCCTCGCGCTGCCGGCATACGGCAGCGCGGTGGCCCGGTATCGCTTGCAGTCGGCTGTCCACCAGCTCACCATCGACTTGGACCGTGCCGCCGTGCATGCCCGTGCCACCATGACGGCGGTCACGGTGACCTTCGATCCTGTAACCCACAATGTGACGTTCACGAATCTCCCGTCGCGCAAAGACGCGGCTGTCGATCACGTGCTCGATCTGCAAGAGCATCCCCTCGGGGCCACCATCGTTTCGGCCAACTTCTCGGGCTTCGAGGACTACACCATCTCGGCGTACGGGCTGCCGAGCCGGGGCGGCACCGTCGTGCTGGGCGGGGCGGGTACGACGCGCACGCTGGACATCAATGGCTCCACCGGAGCCGCGAGCTTGTTGCCATGAGCATGCCACACCAACGGCGCGGCTTATCGCTGGTCGAGTTACTCGTCGCGATGGCCATGTCGGCCACGGTGCTGGGCGGGGCCGTGGCCGCGATCGGCCTGAGCGGGCGCACGTTCCAATCGGCGGCCAATGGCATCCAGTCGTCCGGCGCCATCGACGCGCTCGCGCACATGTCATCCGATATCCAACTGTCCCTGTTGGTCACCGAGCGCACGGCCACCGCAACCACGTTCTGGGTACCCGATCGCACAGGCGACGGCGCGCCCGAACAAATCCGGTACGCGTGGTCGGGCACACCAGGCGATCCGATCACCTACTCCATGAACGGCTCGACGCCCGTCGAGATCATCGAAGGCGTCGATGCATTATCGCTTGAGTATCTCGTCGCCAGCGTGCAGGGACAGGCAACGTTCGCGACTCCCGCACCACCCGCACCAATTGACGAGAGCATCTTCGATCGCGCCTACACCGGCACCGGAACAACACACGCCCTGACCACGACCTCTTGGGTTGCGGCGATCATCCAACCCGCTCTCCCTGCCGGTGGAAGCACTTTCCAAGTAACGCGTGTGCAGATCCCGATGGCCAAGGGTGGCGGCGGCAACGTGACCGTATCGCTGCACCGTGTTGACATGCTCACGGCGAGACCCGAGGCCACGGCACTCGCAAGCGACACGTGCCCGGCGAGTCACCTGCCCGCAACGATGGCCGCAGCAGAATTCGATCTCACCAACACCACTACTTTTTCGGCTGGAGACTACATCGCGATCGTGGTGTCACAAGGGGCAGGCGGCTCCTCCGCCGCCGACATCGCGTTGGAGCCTTCGCCGCAATACCTCACCGATGGCTGGATCGCTACGACCGATGCGGTGGGCGTGTGGAGCATCAACGCAACAAAAGACATACCCATAGTGGTTTACGCCGAGATCAACCCGGGGAGCTGATCATGCGTCATCATCGGCTTCTGTCACATCGTGGATTCTCCATCGTCGAAGCAACCCTCGCCGTGCTACTCATCGGCGGGGCCATGGTGGCCGCCATGAACGTCGCAATGACTGCCAGCCGTGCGAACGGTGCCGCAACGCAGCGACGCAAGGCCGAGAAGCTCGCACACACGCTGCTGGCTGAGGCTCTGGCGTTGCCCGCAGCCGGCACCGACAGCACGAACGCGACGGGCGGGGCCCGGCTGAACAACTTCGATCACCTACAAGACTTCGACGGCTTCCGTGAATCCCCGCCAATGACTATCGACGGCCGCGCGTGCGCCCCAACGGGCTGGGCGTGGGAGATTGTCCTGGCCGCACGTGGCACCGACACAATCGATGCGCAATCGCTCGACCTGCGTATGACCCGGGTCACGGCGACCGTCGAACTCCCAGACGGCACAACCGTCTCTGTACAAGGGTTGCGGGGCGATTCGACGGCGGTCGAGCGCGTGCCAGTAGTCGATGGACAGGACATCATACAGACGCTTATCTCGATCCAACTGTCCGACGGGGCCTCGCTCTACGCAGCCCCAGAAACGGGAACCGTGCGGCCTCCAAATTCCGTGCAGCGCACGGGGGTGATCCAATGATGCCCGGGCGAATCGGAAGGTCCCGCCGCGGGGCGGCATACCTCGTCGCACTGCTCGCCGGCTCGATCGTGACGGTGACCGGCCTCGCGGCCCTCTCGATGACCACCAGCCGAGCACGAACGACCTCGATGGCCGACCACGCCGCCCGCGCACGAAACCTGGCCAGCACGGGATTGGAGCACGCCATGTGCGCCCTTGCCGCGCACATGGACGGCGGGGGAACCAGGAGCGACGTTTTTGGTGCGGCCGAGCCCTCGATCTCGTTCGATGGCGGCACCTTCGGCTGGTCGCTCCGCCGGATGGACGGCTCGGCGATCATGAACACCGACGAGCCGATCGTGGTGCGGGCAAAGGCCGAGCACGGGCCGGCCCGGTACGGCATGCAAGCCATCTTCCCGCCATCGGGGGTGCCGTACGACGTGCTCGACACGGGAATGTATGTGGCGGGTGAGCTGCGATTCAGCACCGCCTCAAATTTTACATCCGACAAGGTTGTTGGCACCATCACCGAGGCGTTCGCCACCAGCGCCGCGATCAATGCGCCTGTGGAGAGCGTCGGAGAGATCAACGGATCGCTCTACGCGGGAACCACCAGCCCCGGGGTGGACGCCCGGCAGATGCCCGATCCCACGCTCATTAACTACTATGTTGCTCTCGGAGAACGGATCAATGTTGGCAGCCTCCCAACAACCCTGGGCACGCCGGCACTCAAGCAGGCCCTCCTCAGCCCGACGAGCAACCCATATGGCAGCACCAACGAGTTTGGCATCTACATCATCGACTGCGCGGGCGGGAACCTGATCGTCGAGGAAATCCGGATCGTTGGCACCCTCGTCCTCTTGAATTCCACTGGCACGACGATCATCGGCCGCAACACGCTCATCGAGCCGGCGTACTCGTGGATGCCATCCCTGCTTGTCCAGGGCAACACGAGCTATATGGGCACCAACGCCGGCCCGAGCGAAGTCACGCTGGGCATCAACCTGAACCCCGCCCACACGCCATCGGGCATGGAGTGGGACGCGGCGGCCGACGACACCTATGAGGGCGCTATAAAGGGCGTGTCGTACGTGACTGGTAACGCGTACTTTGCGCTGCCGAGACAAAACATCCGCGGCACAATGATCATCGGTGGCGATGCCCGCGTGTATGGTGGCGTCACGGTGAACATCGAGTACGACGCGAACGTCGCCACGCTCCCGCCATACGGCTTCTTCGAGGACAACGGCGGCCTGGCGATCGATCCCTCGACTGTCACCTGGGGCGTTCCGTTCTAGATTCGCTCTGGCTCAGGCCGCGGGGCGCTGGGCTGCGGTGCCATCGCCATCGCCGCCGCCGAGCCGGAGCAGGCGGTCGAACTCGCTGAAGTCCAACTCCAGGAAGGCCCGGGCCATGCGCGGGTCGAAGTGCGTGCCCGTGCTGCGCCGGATCTCGGCCAGCACCTCTTCACGCGGCAGGGCCTTGCGATACGCACGGTCACTGCTGAGCGCGTCGAACACGTCGGCGACGGCCAGGATGCGCCCGAACAGGCTGATCTCTTCGCCCGTAGCCCCGGTGGGGTAGCCCTTGCCGTCCCACCGCTCGTGGTGGTGCAGCACGCCGGGCAACACGTCTTCGAGGCTCGGGATGCCGCGCAGGATGTCGAAACCGATGCGCGGGTGGCGCTTGATCATGTCGAACTCGTCTTCGGTCAGGCGGCCCTTCTTCGTCAGCACGCTCTCGGGCACGCCGATCTTGCCGATGTCGTGCAGCAGGCCAGCCAGGTGGGCTCGCTCGGCGGCTTCCTCGTCGAGACCGATCGCCCGCGCCAGCTCGCGCGCGCCCCAGGCGACGCGCTCCGAATGACCACGCGTGTACGCGTCCTTGGCATCGATGGCCGCCGTGAGCGAGCCGACGGTACCCAGGAACATGGCCACCTGGTCCTCGTGGCGGCGGAGGTTGTCGTGGAACACGCCCAGCAGGTCGGCCACGGCGTCGAGGATCTGGATGTCAACACTGTCGATGGCGCTCTTGCGACCAGCCTTATTGCCGCACAGCACCATGCCCACGGTGCGCCCACGGTGCGTGATGGGCTCGATGAGCATCTCCACGTCGATCAGCGGGCCCATGATCTGGTCGCTGGAATCGACGACGCGCGTCCAGGCGTCCGATGGATGCGCCTTGGAGTACTCATCGCAGGCCCGCTCGAGCGCAGACTGTGCGAACGGCAGCTCGCCGATCACCGTGGTCGAGCCGGCGATGCTCTGCGCGGCACCACGATCCTCGAGCATCACCATCGCCAGCCAGCCGTACTTCATGGTCCGGCGGACTTCCTGCACGACCGTGCGCACCACGGTCAGCGGGTTGGTCACGTGGTTCATGAATCGGCCCACGAATAGCAGCAGGCTGATGTGCTCGTACGACTCGGAGAGCTGCTCGCTGAACGTGCCGATCAGTTCGTCCCGACCTTGGATGACCTCTTGCTCGCGCGTCCACGCCCACTGCCCGAGCGTGGCCAGACGCAAGACCTCGACGGCTGATACCGGGGAGGTCGCTTCGGCGCGCTCCGTGCTCGTGCAGATCGGCACGCCCGCGCGAACGAATGCCTCGGGGCTTATCGCGAGCACGACGTCGCACTCGCGGCGAGAGGTCGGGTCGCTCCCCTGGCTGAAGGCCACCACCCGCACCCCGGGAACGAGTTGGCCGTTCTGGGTCTCACCCGGGCCCGCATTGGCGATGCGTTCCATGTGATCCTGGGCTTCGGAGCTGACCAGCAACTTCGCGAGCCACGCCGGGCACTTCTCGTTGACGGAAAACCCGTGCAACGATGACCAACTCACGTTCACCAGGCCATCGACCTCACCCGCACGCTCGCTCATGCCGCTTCGCTCCGGCGTTCGCGATAGGCCTTCAGATAGTCGGCTGCGAGTTCCAGCAACTCCGAAGGCCGGAACGGCTTGCGCAGGATGTGCTCAACGCTCGTCTCGACGAGGTCTTCCCGGCTGATGCGGTGCTCGAGGGCGGTCAGGAGGATCACTGGGATGTCGGCGGTCTCGGGATCCTGGGCCAGGCTCTTGACCAGGCCGATGCCATCCATATAAGGCATCTGGTAGTCGCTGATGATCAGGGCTGGTTTGTGCTTCTGCGCGAGTGACAGGGCCGTGCGCCCGTCGGCGGCGGTCAGGATGTGCACGTCGTCGGACTTGAGCTTCCACTCCAGCATGAACCGGATGTGGTGCTCATCGTCGGCGATCAGCACGGTCGGTAGATTTGTCGCACCAGCGTCGTCCACGGACAGCCCCTTCCACAGTAGCTATCGACCAAAGAAGACCGGCGGTGGAGCCCGTCTTTACGGTTCGTTCCGCGCTTGCCGCGTGGCCTGGCGGTTCTCGGGCCCATCCGGGGCACCTACGCTTGTCGCAACAGAGATCTCGGGTGCGGTGGCCGAGCGGTTGAAGGCGTTGGTCTTGAAAACCAATGAGCCCGTTAGGGTTCCGTGGGTTCGAATCCCACCCGCACCGTTTCAAAAGCGTGCTCATCGACCCCCCAATCTGGGGGAAGTTCCGAGAAGAGTGCGCTTTCGGGCATCCCCGGCCCCATCTTGTGCGGATCGGCACCCAGGCGAGGGTCTGGGTTGACCCTGGCTTTGGAGATCCCGTCCGCACTCGTGGGCTCGTTCTAGCCCCGATAACCCAAGAGGAGAGAACCGAGATGCGCAACGCGTTTTCGATCGGTACCGCTGTCGCCATGACGCTGGCCCTTGCCGGCACCGCCATGGCCGGACCCGACGCCACCTGCCGCGCCGACCTCGACGGCGACGGGGAGCTCACCGTCTTTGACTTCCTCGAATTCCAGAACCTGTTCAGCGCGGGCGACCTGGCCGCCGACTTTGATGGCGACGGGGCCCTGACGGTCTTCGACTTCCTGGAGTTCCAGAACGACTTCGTCCGGGGCTGCCCGGTCGAGCCCATCGGCCTGCACATGGCCGGCGTGCCGCTGGATGGGTATCCCCACTTCGAGGCCACGCGCGCCTTCAACGCGGGCGACACGGTGTACCTGGCCATCGATCCCGACCGCTTCCCGGGCATCGTCGGCGAATCGGGCGACATCTACATCGTCGCCAGCAAGACCGAAGCGCAGTGGACCAGCGACCCGTCGCTCACCGACGTGCGCGGCACGCCGCAGGCGCACACGTTCAGCGCTCTGTCGATCGATGGCGCCGAGGTCGCACTCACGGGCAGCGAGACGCTCGCGTCGGCCAGCGGCCTTGATATCTCGAGCGGCTACGACCTCGTTGTCGACCTCGACGGCGATGGCGAATTGGGCGAGGGTGACTTCATCGACGGGCTGGGCCTGCTGCCGGCAGACGCCAATGGCTTCAGCGTCTTTACCGACATGACGCAGATGGGCCCGCTGACGCCCACGATGATCGACACCAGCACCTCGCGCGGCTCGATCCGCCTGAATTATCCGTCAGAATTGGCCAGCGAGGGCCCGCTGCCGGTGGTCGTGATCGTGCATGGCGGAGGCCACGACTATCGCTGGTACGACTACCTCCAGGATCACCTCTCGAGCTGGGGCTGGGTGAGCATCAGCATCCGCAACGACTTCGGCGGCACGGGCAACAGCCCGCTGCTGCAAACACAAGCACTGATCGCCGAGCAGGGCAGCATCGCCGGCGGCGTGCTCGACGGCCTCATCGACACCTCACGCATCGTGTGGATCGGCCACAGCCTGGGCGGGCGTGAGGTTGTGATCGGTGCCGAGCGGCTGTACCGCGGGCTGTTCACGCCCAGCAACTACACGATCGACGACATCACGCTGGTGAGTTCGATCGGTGCCAACAGCGTGGGCGACTTCGGCTCGCTCGTAGCCGATCCCGGACCGCTGACCTTCCACATGATCTGGGGCTCGGCCGATGGCGATCGCAGCGGCGCGCCCGGCTCGCAGACAACGGCCTTCCGCCACTACGACCGTGCCTTTGGCTACAAGCATTCGACCTACATCCAGGGTGCCGACCACAACGTGTTCAACTGCTGCGGCTTCCGCAACTTCACGGGCCCCCCCGGCACCGAGATCGGTCGCCCCGAGGCGCAGCGCATCGCCAAGACGATCTGGCTCTCGCTCATCAAGCACTACGGCGAGGGCAACGGCGACGCCATCGATTATCTCACCCGTGCGTGGGACGGCTTCAAGCCCTCCGGCGTGTCGCAGGCCACAACCCTCGCCCACATGTACCGCCCCGACCCGGTCGCGCAGGACAGCCGCGTGATCGAGGACTTCCAGACCAACCCCAGCGTGAGCCAGAGCAGCTCGGGCGGCTCGGTGACGCTCAACACGTCCAACACCGTCGAGGTGCGCCAGCGCGACGCCGACAGCAGCTTCAGCTGGACCCCCACCGACCCGGCCAATGGCATGACCTACGCCTGGCACCCGAGCGACACGTCTCGCGGTCTGGTGTTCGACTACGACAGCTCGGCGTTCATCGAATTCGAGGTGCTCCCCAGCCTGGGCAACCTGCTGGGCTACGACCACCTGAGCTTCCGCGTGTGCCAGGGCACGCGCCACCCCAACACGATCGCCGAGCTCGCGCCGGTGACCTTCAACGTGTCGCTCGTCGACGGCGCCGGCACGACCAGCACCATCCACATCGGTGAGTATTCGGCCGGCGCGACCGAGCCCTACCAGCGCACCGGCGTCGGCTCTGGCGCGGGCTGGCAGAACGAGTACAACACCATCCGCGTCCGCCTGAGCGACTTCCTGGCCCAGAACACCGGTGTCGACCTGACCGACGTGGCCGCCATCCGGTTCGATTTCGCCCAGGGCAATGGCTCGACCATCGGCCGCCTGGGCCTGGACGAGATCGAGTTCACCGTCGACCCGTAAGCCAGACACGAATCGAGAGATGCACAATCGGAGGATACCGAAATGCCCATGAAAACGACCGGATTCGCATTGGCCGCCGCCGGCTTGCTCGCCCTGGCGGGCACGGCGATGGCCCAGGCCACCTGCCGCGCCGACCTCGACGGGGACGGCGAGCTGACCGTTTTTGACTTCCTTGAGTTCCAGAACCTGTTCAGTGCGGGCGACCTGGCCGCCGATTTCGACGGCGACGGCGCTCTGACCGTGTTCGATTTCCTTGAGTTCCAGAACGACTTCGTCCGCGGGTGCCCGGACGACCCAATCTCGCTCCAGATGGCCGGCGTGCCGCTGGGCGAGTACCCGTTCTTCGAGGCCACCCGCGCGTTCAATTCGGGCGACACCGCGTACCTGGCGATCGACCCGGACCGCTTCCCATCGATCCGGGGTGCGACCGGCGACATCTACATCGTCGCCAGCAAGACGAATACCGAGTGGACCGGCGACCCCTCGCTGACCGACGTGCGCGGCATGCCCCAGGCCCACACGTTCAGCGCCCTCTCGATCGAAGGCGCCGAGGTGGCGCTCACCGACAGCGAGACGCTCGCGTCGGCCGACGGGCTGAACGTGTCGACCGGGTACGACCTGGTGGTCGACCTCGACCAGGACGGCCAACTCGGCGATGGCGACTTCATCGACGGGCTCGCGTTGCGACCCGCCGACGCTAACGGCTTCAGCGTGTTCACCAACATCTCGGAGATGGGCCCGCTCACGCCGGTCATGGTCGACAGCAGTAGCTCGCAGGGCGTGCTCCGGCTGAACTACCCGGCCGAGTTGGCGACCGAAGGGCCGCTGCCGATCGTGGTCATCGTCCACGGCGGCGGCCACGATTATCGCTGGTACGACTACCTGCAAGACCAGCTCAGCAGCTGGGGCTGGGTGAGCATCAGCGTGCAGAATGATTTCAGCGGCACGGGCAACCGCCCGCTGCGCCACACCGACGCGCTCATCGGCGAGCAGGCCACCATCGCGGGCGGCGTGCTGAACGGGCTCATCGACAGCTCACGCATCGTGTGGATCGGCCACAGCCTGGGCGGCCGCGAGTGCAACATCGGCTCGGAGCGTTTGTCCGAAGGCTCGTTCACCCCAGCCAATTACAGCGCCGATGACATGGTGCTGGTCAGCTCCATCGCAGCCAACAGCAGCGGCGGCAGCGGCTTCGAGGCCGACCCAGGCGACATCAACTTCCACATGATCTGGGGCTCGGCCGACGGTGATATCAGCGGCAGCCCGAGCAGCTTCGGCGGGCAGACCATCCCCTTCCGCAACTACGACCGCGCCGACGGCAACAAGCACTCGACCTACGTGCATGGCGCCGATCACAACGTTTTCAATTGCTGTGGCTTCCGCAATTTCCGGGGCCCGGTCTCCACGGAGATCGGTCGCACCGAGGCCCAGCAGATCGCCAAGGCAACCTGGACCGCGCTCATCAAGCACTACGGCGAGGGCAACGGCGACGCCATCGATTACGTCACCCGCGCGTGGGACAGCTTCAAGCCCCTGGGCGTGATCGACACCACCACGCTCGTGCACATGTACCGCCCCAGCACCATCGACGCGGACAGCCGCGTGATTGACGACTTCCAGAGCAACCCCAGCGTGAGCCAGAGCAGTTCGGGCGGCAGCGTCACCCTCGGTGTCAGCAACGCCGCAGAGGTGCGCCAGAACGACGCCAACGGCACCCTGACGTGGACGGGCACCGAGCCCTCCAATGGCATGAACTACGCGTTCCTTTCCAGCGACCGGTCGTCCGGTCTGGTGTTCGACTTCAACAGCCCGGCGTCCATCGAGTTCGAGGTGTTGCCGCCGCTCGGGGATGTCTCGGGGTACGACCACCTCAGCTTCCGCACGTGCCAGGGCACACGCCACCCCAACACCATCGCCGAACTCGGAGCGCTGACGTTCAACGTCACGCTCGTCGACGGCGATGGCGACCGCAGCACCATTCACACCGGCGCGTACGAGGCCGGCGCGTCCGAGCCCTACCAGCGCACCGGCGCCGGGTCGGGCACCGGCTGGCAAAACGAGTACGGCACCATCCGCATCCGCCTGAGCGACTTCCTCGCCCAGAACAGCGGGCTGGACCTGGCCGACGTCACCGCCATCCGCTTCGAGTTCGCCCAGGGCGACGGTTCGTCCATCGGCCGCCTGGGTCTCGACGAGGTCGAGTTCACGGTCGATCGCTGATCGTCACTCGATGCAGGTCCATAGCGAGCGGCGGCCGGGGGCAACCTCGCGCCGCCGCTACTCTTTTGGGTGCCCGATTGGATTGCCGAGAATCAGCAGGTCTTCTGGATCCTGGGCGTCGCCTCGGTCGTCGTCTTCGTGGCCAGCCTGCTCTTGATGCCGGCGTTGATCGTCCGCATCCCGATGGACTACTTCGCCCACGAGACCCGGCCGCCGAGCCGATGGGCCAAGCGGAACCCCGCGGTGCGGCTGGCCATCCTCATCGCCAAGAACGTGCTCGGTGTCGCCCTCGTCCTTGGCGGCATCGCCATGCTGGTCCTGCCCGGCCAGGGGCTGCTGACCATCTTCGCCGGCGTCGTGCTGCTCGACTTCCCTCGCAAGTACGCCTTCGAGCGGTGGCTCATCCGCAGGCGATGGGTCCACCGCCCGGTGAACTGGCTTCGCCGCCGGCGTCATCGCGAGCCGCTCCTGATTGAGCCGTCCCGAATCCCGAATATTTAGCCCAATAACGAATTATTTTTGCCCCTCCAGCACAAATGGCCTTGACAACACTTTGATAATTGGCTAAATATCAAACATGAACGCCGTGTTCAAGGCACTCTCCGATCCCACCCGCCGCCGCGTGCTCCAGCTGTTGCGTGCCGGCCCGATGACCGCCGGCGACCTCGCTCAACACTTCGAGGTCTCCAAGCCCACGATGTCGGCCCACTTCACGGTGCTGCGCGAGGCCGACCTGATCGAGGCCGACAAGACCGGCCGCACCATCACGTACCGCCTGAAGATGTCCGTGCTCGAGGACGCCCTCATGGGCTTCGCCGGCGCGGTCGGGCTCGGGATCGAACGCGAGGAGCCCAAGTCCCAAGAAGGGGTAAATCCGCAATGAATGAGCACCACGACCAACATCGGAATCCGTTCGGCCATCCGCCCGAAGACGCCACACCCAAGGCCCACCGAGCCAATGGAGCCATTGTCGCCGCTCTTGCGGCGGCCATTACCAACATCGTGCTGGGCTTCGTCCTTATGAGCGAGACGACCAGGGGCGCGTGGTTCCTGCTGATCGTGATGGGCTTCGTGCCCGTCGCCGGCGGCGCAATCCTGCTCTTGCGTCGTCTGGCACCGCGAGCGTGCTCCTGCCGCTCGGGCGACCTGGCGTACTCGCTCGCGCTGGCTGGCTGGTACTTGGCCAGCACCCTCGGCCTGAAGCTCATTGAGAAATGGGAATTCATCGGCGATCCATTGGCCGACGACCTGGGCGCCGCGATGCTTGGTGTGTTCTTCATCATCAGCGGGAACCGGCTACCCAAGATCCTGACGCCACTCTCGGCCTCGAAGTGCGATCCGGTGCGTACGCAGCGCGTGCAACGCTTCGTGGGCTGGGCCTTCGTGCTGGCCGGGCTCGCGCTCATTGGCATCGCGATGCTCGCCCCCGACGAGATCCAGAAGGCCCTCACGCTGGCCACGATGGTGTCGGCCATGATCGCCGTGGTCGTACGTAAGCTGACGCTACCCGAACGCATCGCAACCCAACCCAAGAACAACACGGCCGCCATGGCGACCACCCACCCCGGCAACTGAAGCGGAGACCACCAATGCCCAGGTTCTTCACCATCCTGCTCGTGCTCCTTGCCCTTGCGATCCCCGCACACGCACAAGAGACCGAGGGCGACTGGCACGGCATACTCGAAACACCAATGGGTTCGCTCACCCTGATCATCCGCATTACCGCCGACAACACCGGCACACTGGCCGGCACGCTCGAGAGCCCGGACCAGGCCCCCGGTGCGCTGATGCCGCTGACCAGCATTCGTGCACAGGACCAGAACCTGGAGTTCACGCTCCAGGCGGCCAACATCCGCTACGAGGCGACGTGGGAAGATGGCGTCTGGGTCGGCACGTTCCACCAGGGCGGGCAACTGCCACTCACGCTCGAGCCGGGCCTGCCCGCGCCCCGCGCGAAGCGCGCGCAGGAGCCCGAGGGCCCGCTCCCCTACGACTCGTTCGGCGCAACGATCGAGAACCCGCGCGCCGAGGGTGTGACCCTCGCCGGCACGCTCACCACGCCGCGCGGCGAAGGCCCCTTCCCGGGCGTCGTGCTCATCACCGGCTCGGGCGCGCAAGATCGCGACCAGTCGCTCATGGGCCACAAGCCCTTCCTCGTGCTGGCCGACCAGCTCACCCGCCGCGGCATCGCCGTGTTGCGGTATGACGATCGTGGGTTTGCCCACTCGACCGGCCAGTTTGCTGGTGCGACGTCGACCGATTTCGCACTCGACGCCCGCGCCGCGATGGAGTACCTCCGCCGGCACCCCAAGGTGCGCACCGATGCGGTAGGACTGGTTGGTCACAGCGAGGGCGGCATCGTCGCGCCGCTGGTCGTCGAGGCCGGAGGTGACCCGAACTTTCTCGTGCTGCTGGCCGGCCCGGGCACCGACATGATCCAGCTCCTGGTCAGCCAATCCCGCCTTATGGGCCTTGCCGAGGGTGAGGATGCGGAGGTCCTGGAAGAGCGAGAGCCGATCCTGCGCGAGTTGTTCGAGGCCACCGCGAGCGCCGGCGACGAGGAAGAAGCCGCCGAACGCCTCGAAGAACTGTTGACCGATGAGATCGTTTCCGCACTGGGGGCCACGCCCGAGCAGCGACCGATGCTGATCGGGGCACTCTCGGCAACATGGATGCGCGCCCTGCTGTCGCACGATCCGGCGGGCCCGCTCTCGAAGGTTCGCGTTCCGGTGCTGGCTCTCAATGGAGGGCTGGATCTGCAGGTGCCGCCCAAAGAGAACCTCGAAGCCATCGCCAGCGCCTTGCGTGACAACCCTGACGCAACGACAACTGAGTTGCCCGGGCTGAACCACCTCTTCCAGCCCGCGACAACCGGCGCGCTGAGCGAGTATGCCCAGATCGAAACGACCTTCGATCCCGCCACCATCGAGCTGATCGCGACGTGGATTAACACCCGGTTTGGCGAGGAGTAGCACCCCATGGAAGCCATCAATCTCGTTGACAAACTTGGCCAGTTCTCCGACACCTGGTCGCCACGAATCATCGCGGCGCTGAATGGCCAGTTGGTCAAGCTCGCCAAGCTCGAGGGCGAGTTCGTGTGGCACGCCCACGCCGACGAGGACGAGCTGTTCTACATCGTCGAGGGTGAACTCATCATGAAGCTGCGCGATCGTGAGGTGCCCCTGAAAGCGGGGGATGTGTTCGTGGTGCCGCGTGGTGTCGAACATTGTCCGTACGCACCGAAGGGCGCATCGGTCTTGCTCTTCGAGCCGGAAAAGACCAGGCACACCGGGCAGGTCGAGCACGAGCGCACCGTCCACGATCAGGCCTGGATCTAACGAACACCCGCCGATCAAAGAATCTCAATCGCATTCCCTTATCACCAAGACCCGAACGAGCGCAAAGCCCCGCACTCCAATTGCTTGCGAAGCGATCACAAACTTACGTTCGCATTCTGGCAGCCTGTCGACAAAAACAATTTGTTCGACACCTGAAGCGCGACGGGCCCAACTCCCCAATGACTCTCGGTGGAGAGGGCCGATCGCATGGAAGCGGTCGGCGGAGATCTGGTGGCTCGTCTTGTCGGGAGGTGCCCATGCGCGCCGTGCTCGCGATCGCTGTGGTGGCCTTCCTGACGCACGCGACCCTCGCCCAAGACGGCGATCGGTCGCTGCGTACCGCGAACGGACTCCTCCAGCGTGGCCTGCACGCCGAGGCCGCTGCCGAGTACTCCACCGCGCTGCGTTCCCTCGACAACGCCGCCTCACGCGACGAAGCCCGCTATGGCCTGGCGATGGCCGAGTACAACCTGGGCCGGGACGCCGACGCCCTCCGGACGCTCTCCGGCTTGGAAACCGGCTCGCGCTTCGCATTCCGAGCCGACGCGGACGTCCTTCGCACGCACCTGTACTTCCGCCAAAAGGACTACCCACGCGCCGCCGACGCTGCCCGAGCTGCGGTCGCCCATCGAGACCACGCCGCATGGGCTGGCACCGCTTCGCTGCTGATCGAGAGTTCGCACCGCGCGGGCCGCCACGAGCAGGCGATCGAGAGCTACTCCAGCCTGGCCGATCGCATGAGCCGCGACCGCGACGCCTACCGCCGCGCGTCTTTCTTCGCCGGCCTATCCCAGACCATCCGAGCCAAACGCGAGAGAGATCACGCGCAGGCCGCCGAATGGTTCGAGCGCGCCCTACCTCCCCGAGGGCGCGACGAGCTGGGCGACCTGGCCATGCTCCATCAGGCACAGGCACTCCGTCGCGCTGGCCGCACCGCCGACGCGATCAGCACCTACCAGCGCGCCGTGGCGCGGGGTGGCGAACGCACCAAACCGGACGCGATGCTGCAACTGGCCGCCATCTTGCGAGCCGAGGGACGCTCCGGCGAGGCCGCCAATGTGCTGCGGATGCTCGCCGACGACAGCCCGCGGCACCAGCCGGCACGCGTGCAGTTCGAGCTCGGCCTTGCCCTGCTCGACATCGACGAACTCGCCGACGCGGCCCGCGCACTGGATCGTGCCGAACGGGCGGGCGACACGGAACTGGCCGACGACATCGCGTACTGGCGGGCGAAGACCGATCTGCGGCGCGACCGCGCCAGCAACGCCGCCGAGCGTCTGAAGACCGCCCTCGAGCGGCACTCGCGTAGCCCATTGGCCGCCGAGATGCGGTACGACCTGGCCGTCGCGCTGCAGCGCGACGGGGAAGGCACCGCCGCATCGCGTGCGTTCGCGCAATTCTTTTCGGCCCATCCCGACCACGCGATGGCGCCCGACGCGTTGTACGCCATGGCCTCGCTCGCGCTCGACGCCGGTGACACCGAGCAGGCCTCGGAGCTCGCGAGCCAGTTTACGTCAACCTTCTCACGGCACCCGTTGGCGACGAACGCCCGATTCATCCAGGGCGAGGCCGCGTATCGCAAGGGCGAGTATCGCGCCGCGTCGCGGGCGTTTGCTCCCCTGATTGAGGCACCCGATGGCTCGCTCGCGCAGCAGGCCCGGTATCGCCTGGGCATGAGCCTGCACGCCCAGGGTCAGAGCGACGAGGCGACCAAGCACCTTCGCGTCATCACCGAAGGGCGGCGCACGCGGGCCGAATTCCTGCCCGCATTGTTCACACTGGCCGACATCGCGTTCGAAGCGGGCGAGTGGCAGGAGGCCGAGCGGGGCTTCGGACAATACGTTCAGGCGGCGGGGGAAGACGGCGAGGGCAGCGACGCCGCCACGATGAAGGTCGCGCTGGCGCAGCTCCGCCAGAACAATACCAATGAGGCCATCGAGACGCTCGACACCCTGCTCTCGACATGGCCGCGCAGCGGGCACGTGCCGCACGCGTTGTTCGAGCTGGCCCAGGCTCATGTCTCGCAAGGCAACGACGCTCGCGCGCAACGCGGCTTCGAGCGACTGCTTGAACAACACGGCGACACGCGCTTCGCGCCCCACGCGCTGCGGCACATGGCCGCCATCGCCAGCCGAGCGGGGGAGGCCCAGCGCGCCGCAGACCTCTACGCCCAAGCCGCCGAGCGTGGCGGGAGCGCGCTCGCCATCGATATCGCCCTCGAACGCGCCCGAGCGCTCATCAACGCGGGTCGACCACAGGACGCCGCGAATCTACTGCGGGGCATGGATGGCCCCGCCCGGGCGTGGCGCGTGATCGCGCTCAGCCGGGCGGGCGAGCACGGGGAAGCCGTCACGCTCGCCAACAGGCTGGGCACGTCCGGGCTCGATGCCGAGAGCGCGAGTCTGTACCAATACGCTTTGGCCACCAGCCTTCGGAACACCGGCGAATCCGAACGTGCCTCGCGCGTTCTCGCCACACTGTCCTCCTCGGACAGCCCGACTTCGGCCAACGCCGCGGTCGACCTGGCCGACCTGCTGATCGCGAGCAAGGACTATGCCCAGGCCGCCGACCTGCTCGAACCGTTCGCATCCCACGATTCGCTCGGCACGACGGCGATGTACAAGGCCGCGTGGGCACGCTATCAGTTGAACGACCACCGCAGGGTCGTCGCATTGCTCGACGACAAGAACCTCGGCGAACTCACCGGCCCCGGCGCGATGCTGCTGGGTGAATCCCTGCTCGAGCTCAAGCGGGGCCGCGAGGCCGCCGAGCAGTTCGAGGTCGCCCTTCAACACGCTGGCGATGGCGTCGAACCCGAGGCCGCACTCTTGCGGCTTGGCGAGGCCCATGCCGCCGCACAGGATTGGCGCAAGAGCCAAGCCGCTTACGAGCGTCACCGCCGCGAGCATGCGAGGTCGCCGCGCTGGTACATGGCCGAGTTCGGTGTTGGCTGGGCGCTGGAGAATTCTGGCAAACCCCGCGAGGCGATGCCGCACTACAAGGCCGTCACCGACAAGCACAAGGGCGACACCGCGGCCCGCGCGCAGTTCCAACTGGGCGAGTGCCTGTTCGCCCTCAAAGAACACGAAGAAGCCGTCCGTGAGTTGCTACGGGTCGACATCCTGCACGCGTCACCCACCTGGAGCGCCGCGGCGTTATACGAGGCTGGTCGCTGCTTCGAGGCGATGGGCAAGGTGGGCGAGGCGCGGGCCCAGTACCGCGCCGTCCGGGAACGATTTGCCGAGAGCGACTGGGCCACGGCGGCGGGCGAGCGGCTCGCCGCCATCGCGGGGCCGGGCGGGACCAGAACCAGCGGGCGAGGAGGCTGAGCCATGACGATTTCTTACTTGCTCGCGCAGAGCGGAACACCCTCGGTATTCGAGCTGGCCACCAAGGGCGGCATCATGATGATCCCCATCGTGCTGTGCTCGCTGGTGGTCGTTGCTGTCGTACTCGAACGCCTGGCGGTGCTGCGCAAGCCGCGCGTTGTGCCTCCGGGCTTCGAGAAGAAGCTGCACGCCGCGATGCAATCCGGTGGGCCGGCCGAAGCAACGGAAGCCTGCAAGAAGAACCAGAGCCCCGCCGCCCGCATCATCGCAGCAGGTCTCGACAAGCTGGGCCACGCGCACGAGATCGTCGAGAAGCATCTGACCGCCCAGGGCGAGCACGAGCTGTTCCTGCTCCGCAAACGCCTGCGCATGCTCACGGTCATCGCCGCCATCGCGCCGCTGCTGGGCCTGACGGGCACCATCTTCGGCATGATCCGCGCCTTCCAGACGGTCGCGATGTCGGGCGAGAGCCTGGGCAAGGCCGAACTGCTGGCCGGCGGTATCTACGAGGCCATGATCACGACAGCCGCTGGCCTGCTGGTGGCGATCCCGACGATCATCTTCTACCACTGGCTTGTATCACGCGTCGACATCATCGCCCGCGAGCTCGACCGCGTGGCCGTCGACTTCGTCGAGCGGTACGTGCTCGAACCGGGCCAACACCCGAGGAATCTGCCCTCGCATAGCAACGGCGCAACGACTCGGGCACCGGCCGTCGCCGCGGGCGCGGAGGCATAATCCGTGCTCATCGGCAAGAAACAAGACGAGGCGGGCCCGAGCATCGAGATGACGCCGATCATCGACATGGTGTTCCTGCTGCTCATCTTCTTCCTGGTGGCGACGACCTACCAGCAGAGCGAGCGGGAACTGGCGATCGCGCTGCCCGAGGCCGAGGCCGCCGGCCCGATCTCAACGATGCTGCGCGAGATCATCATTAATATCGACAGCGAGGGCACCATCATCATCGGTGGGCAGACGCACACGCTCGAAGAGCTGCGCTCGCTCGTCGCCGACGCCGTCCGCGTGAACCCCGATCAGAAGGTTTCGGTGCGAGGCGATAAGGACATCGCCTACGGCACCATCGCTCGTGTGCTGGACGTCTGCAAGGCCGCGGGCGTGCAGCAGCCATTCCTCGACACCGTGCCGCTCGGATAACGCCATGCCCACGCGATCACGTTTCATCCTGACGATGCTCGCCCTGGGCGCACTCGCGTGCGGCGTGGTTGCGGCCTGGTGGTGGTTCGACGCCGATCGGCAAGCGTTCTACACCGATGACTCGGCCATACGAACCTCGGTCGTCGATGCGCCCGTGCGAGACATCCTGTGGCGTCCACCAGAACCACTTCGCTCGGTCGCGGGCGATCCGATTGTCGGTCGCGACCCGGTCATCTCAGCCGACGGCGACACGCTGCTGCTCACGCGCATCAGCGACACGGGCGACGCCGATCTGTTCATCGCCGGCCGCGTGGGTAATGCCTGGACCGAGCCGCGCTCCCTCGCCCAGCTCAACACGATCGACAACGAACTGTCACCGTCGCTCTCGGCTGATGGACAACGCCTCTACTTCGCGAGCGATCGCCCCGGTGGTGCGGGTGGTCTCGATATCTGGATATCCCTTCGCGAAGGCGACCTCTGGCTGGCACCATCGCCCCTGGGCTTCAACACGCGCGATGACGAAACAGACCCGCACCCATTCATCCGTTCCAGCGGTGCCGAGGCGGTGCTGTTCTCGTCCGATCGTCCGCGTGATGGCGAGGTCGGCGAGCCGCCACTGACTGATTTTGATCTGTACCTTGCCGACATCGATTCTACAAGCCCTCGCCATCTGCACGAGTTCTCCAGTCCCGCGCGCGACGCTGGCCCGGCGATCACAACAGCAGGCGATTTTGTATACTTCACATCCGATCGTGAGACCGGCACCGGCGGATACGACCTCTACCGCGCACGCATCCGCACTGACTCAACCTCAGAGGTCATTTTCGATACTGCCCGCTCGCTTGGTACCTCTATCAACACGACGAGCGACGAACTCGACCCATCCCTGAGCCTCGAAGGCTTCGCGATCCAGTTCGCCACGATGGTCGACGACCAGCCACGCCTGATGCGTGCGGTGTCAAAGGAAGTCTACCTCGCCCGCAGCACCACACGCGGCAGCCTGCTCGGGCTCATCCCGTGGATCCTGTTGGCGCTGGCGATCGTGCTGCTGCTCGCGTTGCTCCGCCGCACGGTCCGAGACGCGCAGTGGCAGGCACGCATCGCCACGCTGGGCTTGATGGCCAAGTACGCCCTGGTCAGCCTGGTCATCCACGCCGGCATCATGGCCTTGCTCGCGGCGCTCCAGGTGCCCCCCACCGCCGGCCAGCCCAATGGAAAGCCCGAGGGGTTGCAGGTCGCGCTCTCCTCATCAGCCCTGCGATCGTCGGTCAGCGACCAGATGCGTGGCTCGTCAGCGCCGGCCGCACTCGCGCAGGCGTCAACCCCAGCGCCCGTCGCGCCGGCTGTCTCGACCGCAACCTCGTCGAGTTCCATCACCTTCCAGCCCCAGAGCACGCCCGCACCAACCGGCTCGCCCTTGCAGCCAAGCACGACCGTGCGGGAGAGTTCCGTCGCGACACCAGCAATCCAGATCGCCGACGCCGGCACGCCCGACCTGCCCGCCATCCAGGCACAAACACCCGCGCTGGGCATGCCCGAGGCCCCCGCCGCCGAACCACTGGCGCAAGCCGAGACCGGCATCGACGCGCCAGCACTGGCCAGCAGCTCGCGGACCTCGCAAGCCACTGACATCGAGATCGCTTCGGGTTCGACGCCGAACACCGTAACACTCGACGCCGCCGAGGCTTCCATCACCGACGGCTCGCTCTTCTCGCCGAGCGCGACAGTCGGCGAGGCGAGCCCTTCGGGCACCGAACCGACCCAGCTCGACGCGCTCACCGGCGAGTCGATTGAGTTGCCCGAACTCGACGCCCTCGGCCCGACGCTCGCCATGCCATCTACCGGCGAAGCCGAAGCGGCCCCCGCCGAGCAAGGCTCGAGAACGCTCGAACTGGCCGAGGCGGACACGCGAGCCGTCCCGGCACCGGTCGCCGGCGATGTCGCCGTGCCCCTCACAGACTTCGACGCAACATCCACCACGCTGGACATCCCCGAAGCGAGCCTCGCGGTCGATGCCGAAGACTTCACGCCGGCGAGCAGCCCGCCCGAACCGACGCTCGCCCTCGACCTCGCACCGCCGACACTCGCCGCGCCGCAACTGAATCTACCCGAGACCATCGCCCACCGCTTCGAGCTGCTCGGCATTGTCATCGATGAGGAGACCGAACAACCCCTCGCCAACGCGCAGGTCCGTCTCGACCTTGAGGGCACCGCCGACCTCACCGAAACCACCAACGACGACGGCACGTTCGCCCTGGGCTTCGACGAGATTCCCGACAATGCCGCGCTGACGGCGGTCCACGAGGGCTACACGCCAGGCGCCGTCAACATCGCCCAGCGCGACCTGCGCGCCGGCCGTCGCGTGGTCGTCCGCCTCCGCAAGATCGACCCGTTCGTGATCGTCATGGAAGCCGAGCCGGAGGTCCACCACCTGGGCAACGACGAGTTCAGCGGCAGCATCAACAGCCAGTTCCAACGCCGTAGCGAGGGGCTCGTGCTCAAGCTGCCCTTCGAGATGACCCGCGACCACGCCCAGCTCCGCCTGCGGGGTGCCGAGCTGCGCGTACTGGTCAAGGGCACCCAGGCCCCGAACCCGGTGCGCATCAACGGCCGCCAGATCGCGACACTCGCACAGTCGCCAAGGGACGGCAGCTTCCGCGAGCAGGTGCTCACCATCCCGTCGGGCCTCCTGCGCCTCGGCCGCAACGTGCTCGAGTTCGAATCGGTCGCACGCCCTGGCTCCGACAAGGACGACTACGAGTTCGTCAACCCCCGTGTGGTGCTGCTGGTGGATGAAGAGGCCGAGGCCGACCCCATCTAGGCATACCTCCACCCGCCCAGGCGAAGCCAGAGTGGCCTCAAGGCGGTGTAACCGGTGTGGTTTCTTTGGTTTCCTTCATCACCACCGCGTGCAGCCTTGCCTACGAGATCGTCGTCGCCGACGACGCCTCGGACGATCGGACCTCGCCCGATACCCTCGAACGCCGAGTAGACTTCCGCCATGATCTCATCATGTTCGACACGATCGCGACCGCATCCGCTCTCGTGCGGCACGCACGCCAGCTTTCAACGGTGCACCACGAACTCGAACACAAAAAATAGCCCCGCAAGCACGAGGCTTGCGGGGCTTTACTCCCAAATCAGGGTGACAGGACACCAGTTGAACTTTTTGTAACCCTGATGGGCCTCTGGAATCCAAACGCGGCGTTCGCATTGAATGGAGTGAGCCAAGCGACAGGCGGGCATTTCGTGCACCCGCCGGAAGCCGTCGGCCCTCAGAGTTGAGCGAGCGTGTGCCGACTGGTATTCTTCTCATAGGCTTGAAGACGCCTCCGGACCCGCGGGAAGGGTTTAACCCACTTCCAAATCACACCCAGATTCTGCACGCTTCTTCGTGCCACCTGAATGCGGGTCCAGGTGAATTGCATGGAGAAACGTCATGAGCAAGCCGCTCCCCCACCGTCCGAATCTCGACCACCTCCGTCGCCAGGCCAAGACCCTCCTCGCAGGGATCCGGGCCGGAGACCCAGACGCGGTTCAACTCCTTACCAAGCACCTGCCTTCCGCAAAGGGCATGACCGGGAAAGCCGCTGCCGCCGCGGGCATCCGCCTCGCCGATGCTCAGTTTGCGATCGCACGCAGCACAGGCTTCGGCAGCTGGCCAAAGCTGTCCCAGCACGTCGAGTTGCT
This sequence comes from Phycisphaera sp., assembly GCA_025916675.1. Taxonomy (NCBI): domain Bacteria; kingdom Pseudomonadati; phylum Planctomycetota; class Phycisphaerae; order Phycisphaerales; family Phycisphaeraceae; genus Phycisphaera; species Phycisphaera sp. The sequence goes on along the minus strand of CP098402.1, from coordinate 3,420,290 downwards.
GCGCAGCCTGGAGGGGACCTGGACCTTCGAGTCCCTCGAAGTCGGTGGCAACCAAGTCCCCGCCGCACACACCCAGCATTCACGCATCCTGATCGACGGCGATCGGTTCCGAACAGAGTCCCCCGAGGCGATCTACGAGGGCGTCTTCAACATCGACGCCGAAGCCTCGCCGCAGCACATCGATATCGAGTTCACCGAGGGCCCGGAAGCGGGGAATTGGAACCACGGCATCTTCAAACTCGACGGCGACAAACTCGAGATCTGCCTCGATATGACCGGCGAGCCGCGCCCTCGAGAGTTCGACACCGAGGCGGGCCGCGGCCATGCGTACGAGGTGCTCATCCGGCAACCGGGCACATCGCCGAAAACCCTCAAAGACACAGGTGCCCAGACCGTTTCTGATCTCCACAGCCCCGAGGAAACGCCCGCTGCCCCCTCCGGCTGCGGATGCGCCGCGTCGATCAACCGGCTGGTCCCATACGTGCATGTTGCGGATGTCGAAGCGTCGTTGGCGTTTTACACAATGCTCGGCTTCACGCCCGTCAAAGCGATGGCAGACGACGATGGAAAGATGTTCTGGGTGCTCGCACGCAGCGCAGCCGCCGAGATCATGCTCGCTCAGTCGTCCGGCCCAATCGACGCCGAGCAACAGGCGGTGCTGTTCTACATGTACAGCCCCGACCTGAGCGCCCTGCGAGCGAACCTGATCGAACGAGGGTTACGAGATGCGGGCGCCTATAGCGGAGCACGCAGCCCGGACGACACGACACGCATGGTCCACGAGATCGCCCATCCCCACCACATGAAAAGTGGTGAGATGCGCATCATCGATCCCGATGGCTACGTGATTCTCGTCGGGCAGCTGGATTGAGCATCTCTACGTGACAGAACGACAAGACCCCTCAGGGCACAGCCCAGCGGGGTCTTTATCGAAATCGGGGTGAGAGGATTCGAACCTCCGACCTTTTGACCCCCAGTCAAACGCGCTAACCAAGCTGCGCCACACCCCGAAACATCCGCATCCGAACCCATCGCTTCCACTTCGGGCCGGCTGGGGGCCGGCCCACGCTGGGCCCCCATGGTATGCCCGCAGCCCACGCCGCGACTGGCCACCCGTCCCCCCGGAAACCAACGAAATAGGCCCTCCCGATACTCGGGAGGGCCCTTGGATTCGCTCGCCGTGGCGATTCAGGGTCGTCGGGGACTGCTTCTCAGCCCCAAACGGCTCGAGGCGTGGCTTACGGGCAGCCGGCCGCGAACTCGTTCTGGAACGCCAGGAAGTCGAAGATGTTCAACGCGCCGTCACCGTCGAAGTCGGCGGCCAGGTCACCAGCATCGAAGGCGTTCTGGAACGCCAGGAAATCAAAGATGGTCAGGTCGCCGTCGCCATCGAAGTCGGCCCGGCAGGACGACCCGCCATCAACGATGATGCTGAACGCGTCGACGCCTGCCTCGGTCACCGAGTTGTTCGGGTTGTCGGTGGCGAGGAACCGAACGCGGAAACCATCGGTCACATCGACCACATCCGAAACCCGAATAGCCGCAACCACCCAGCCAGCGGGCGTGTCGGCGACATTCTCGGCCAGCGACCAAGTCAAGCCGCCGTTGTCAGAGAATTCGATACGCAGGCGATCCTCGTCGCCATCATCGTTGCGGAACCAGCGAGCGTACGACACGATTGCATCGTCGTAGGCCGACAGGTCGAACTCTGGACTAATCAGGGTGGTCGGCCCGCCATCGACGTCAGAGTTGTCAGCCGCGCGATCGGTCAGGAATGCGCTGCCCGAGCCATCAAAGTCGGTGGGCGGATCCTCGACGCGGTCATCGCCCGCACCCAGCGGAACGCCACGATCCCAGGCGCCGTCTTCAACGGCAGTGTTCTCCACCGTCCAGCCCGGTGCCGCCTCAAAGTCAAGGCTGACGAGCAACTCGCCCACCAGCACCGGGAAGCCGCCCTCGCTCGGCACGCGGATGGTGTCACCCGTATCAGCGTCGGCGGTGATGAAGTACGCCACATCGGTCAGGCCTGGCTGGCCCGGGATCGTGCCGACATACTCGTCGCCGCCATCGGCCGTCAGCGACACGAGTTGCGTGTCGCCGTCGATGATCAGGCCGAGCATCTGCGAGCCGTCGACAAGTCCGGCGGTTGACTCGGTGATGCTCACGCGGACCTGGCCGCTCTGACCCGACTCAAGCGTATCGGGCGCGTCGACCACGCTGATGCTCAGCAGGTCGAGCTCGGGGCAGTCGATGCCGTGGCGATCGAAGGCCTCGCAAATCTCAGTGTAGTTCGGCGTGCCGTTGCCGATGATGCCGTCGTCGTCATCGACCGTCAGCACCTCGATGGCCGTGCGCGGCGTCGCCGAGTCGCTGCCATCGCCGCCCAGGGTAATCATCGACCACGCCACAAAATTGTCTTGGACGCGTTCGAGCGCGGGGCCCGAACCGAGAGTGCTGGTCATATTCAGACGCATCCAGCGCCACGAACCGCCCAGCACCTGGCCGCAGGTGTGGATGGCCGAACCGCAGGGGAACTGCTGGCGGGCGGCCTCGGGGTTGCGCACCGCGCCGCCACCGATGAACCGCTCTCCGACGATGCCGGTGTCGTACAGGTTGATGGCTACCGAATCGCCATAGCCCTCACCAAACGCGCCCTGCGAAAGGCCAAGGCGGTTCACGATGAAGTGGCCATACTCGTGGGCAACAACCGTCGAGTACGCCGTGTTCACGCAGCCTCCACCGGCCGTGAAGAAGTTGATCGATAGGTCGCCACCGCTGAAGAATGCGTTGCAGTTGTCACTGATGTTGACGTTGGCGGGCGTCTGGCGATCGAGCCCGGTAAAGCCCGGAGCACGCGACTTCATGAAATCGTACGACAGGTTCGTGTGCAGGAAGGCGTTGACCTGGGCCGTCGTGAACTGGCTCGGGCTCGGATTGAAGAGCAAGTCGGCCGGGCCGGGAGGCGTCGTGACCACGCTGGCCGAGAGTTCGGGACCGGAGACGTCGTTTACACGCACCCATGGACCGACCAACTCGCCGTCGACCGTCACGCTCGACGTGCCCGAGTGGGGGATGGTGAACTCACCGTTTAGGTCGCTCAGCGCATCGGCCCCTCCGCGTAACACGACTTCGAGCAAAGGTAATCGTTGATCGGTCGGCGGGTTGCTGGCCTCGTCGGGAAGCAGGCCCGGCGTTGCACGGCCGGACACGGTGCCATCCACATCGACGTGCGCGATCACCGACTGAACGAGCAACTGCTCGCCCGTTTCGGCATCAACGAACACCTCGAACGCCTGATCGACAACCGGGAAACTCACGTGCTCGGCCGTCACGCGATATGCCGGGCGTGTCTGGCCAGCTTCTTCGCCCTGGCCGCCGCCGTAGTACGCAACCAACTCGGGCTGGCTGAAGTTCACGAAGTTCGTGAAACGCATGTCGTTACGAACGATCGCCGTTGCCTGAGCCGGGGTCAGGAACACGAGGTCTTGCAGATCACCCTCGGCGTTCTGCGCGAGGTTGCCAGCAGCGTATACCACGGCGTGATCGACGCCGCGATCGAGCACCAAAACACGACCGATGCCCAGGTGGACGGGCAGGCCGTCGATCGTCTGGTTGAATAAGAACGCCGTGAACTTGCCGTCACGAACGCTGGTCTGGTGAGCCACATCGAGCGTGAGCTCGCCCACGCCGAACTCGTCGCCGTGCAGGGCGAGGAAGTCCATCGCGGCCTGCTCGGCCGTCACGCCGGTGGTCATGGGCACGCCATAGAACGCCTCGACGCGGCCAGACTCTTGCTCAAGCGTGCGAACGCCCGGATAGGTGTCGGCGAGGCTGTCGCCGATGATGATCACATCGTCCGCCATTGCTGGCGCAACCGCCAGGCCCATCATTCCGATCGTCAGGCCCGCGGCCGCACGCAACAGCACGGCATTGTTCTTGCTTCCTCGCATATGGGATTCTCCCCTGTTCTCGCGTGATAGTGAAACACCACAGGACGCCGGCCGGATCAGCAGCCAGAAAACGCCTCATGCAGTAGACCCGACCGCCAAACGCCGAGGCAGCGGGCGTAGACGGGACACTCCGATATACCCAACGGCCCGGGAGCGCGTTACGGGCAAAATCTGCCCCCGATACGCCCTTCATGCAAGCTCGGGTCCGCCTTTGGCCATTCGTAAGGCACGATCGCACCCGTTTGGTCGAACAAGCCACCCAGAACGTGCAACTTACCCCGATAATCAGGCCGATTGCCCCAGAGGGAAACCCTGAACTAAAAACCAAAACAAAAGAAAGGAGCCGCCCTCCTCAGGCGGCTCCTCGCGTCATCGGGCTAGGCCGGGAACGGGCCCATCACCCGACAGGATCGAGTCTCGGCTTACGGGCAGCCAGCAGCGAACTCGTTCTGGAACGCCAGGAAGTCGAAGATGTTCAGCGAACCATCACCGTCGAAGTCGGCACGGAGATCGCCGCTCGAGAACAGGTTCTGGAACTCAAGGAAATCGAAGATGGTCAGATCACCATCGCCGTCGAGGTCCGCTCGGCAGCTGTCACCGCAGCGGAAGCCCGTCACGCTGGCGGCATCGACCGCAGCCTCGGTACGAGAATCGTTGGGGCTGTCGGTGACACTAAACCGCAGTTGCACCTGGTTGGTGAGCGAAACGTGGTCCGCCACCGTGATAACCACCTCGCCCCACTCCTCGCCGGCGATGTCGTGATCGATGATCTCGAGCGTCTCCCAGCCAGAACCGTCGGTGATCTCCACCGTCAGGCGATCGGCATCAGCCCGGCCCGCACGCTGGTCATCGTTGTAGAACCAGCGGGCGTACCGCAACTCCGTGCCGTCGGGAGCACCCGCGAGTTGGAACATCGGCGAAGTCAGAATCGTCGGACCGCCGTCCACGTCTTCCTCGACATCGGCGCCGGTCACGAACGCCTGGCCCGAGCCATCGAAGTCGGCGTCGGGAGCGCCGCGGACGCCATCGGGCGTCGCGACTGCCCAATCTCCGGTCGCCGGCGTGCCCGACGCCATCCACCCCGCGGGAGTCTCGAAGTCGAAGGTTCCGAAGTCCAGATCCTCACCAACCCGGTCGATGTCGTACGGGCCATCAGCACCAAGGGCGGGCAGCGTCACGGTCGTGCCGCCATCGCCGGTGACCTCGGTGTAGAAAGCCGGGGTCGTACCGCAAGCGGCCGCGGGAAGCTGGAACTCCCAGGTGTCACCATTCAGGGTCATGTCGGCCTGGGTGAAGCCAGAGCCGGTCATGTCGTAGTAGATCTGGGGCGTGCCATCGAGCATCTCGTCGCCCTCGATCACTTCGATCTGGACGTCGACCTGCGTACCGGGCAGCACGATATCGGGCACGTCCGACACCAGCGACATGCCGATGGCCGGGGTGACGCCCGCGACAACCAGCGAGTACACCGCGTCGAGCTCGGGAGTGGCCGGGTTGCCATCCTGGTTGATCTCATCGCCGCTCACCTCAACGGTCCACACGCCACCCTCGGGCGACGTGACGAACACGTTCTCCACGTTGTCAATGTCGTTGGGCGAGCCACCGGGCGTCGACTCGTTGCCATTCGTCAGGCCGTTGTTGCCGTAGTAGACATCACCGCTCGGCGAGGTGACCTTCAGGGTGAGGTCGTTGATGCGGTGCTTGGTGGCCGAGGTCGTGCCGCTGGGATCGCGGTAGACCATCGTCACGCGCAGGTCGGGCTCGTCGCTGGCAACCTTCAGCGGGTAGCTGTTGGCACCCAGGGGCGACACCGGCTCGTTGGCATCAACGATGAAGAAGCGCTCTCGCTCATCGTACAGCTTGCCAACGTCGGCAAGGCCCCAGCCCTGACGCATCCGGTTCAGGTCGCCCGACGGGCCCGTGAAATCGTACATGAGGCCCGTGTTGATCATGAAAGCCTTGGCCGTGCTCGACACGGGACGGTTCTCGAACACCGTACCACCGGGCACCGCCACCGGGCCGAACACGCCCTCGTTCCACATCTGGAAGAACAGGCCGAAGTGGCCCGCGGTGATGGGCGTCGCGCCCGAAGTACCGCCGAACTGCGTGTACGACGTCGGTGCGCCGGTCGTTGCCGCGATCGTCGAGTCGTAGAAGTGGCTCAGGTCGGGCTTGATGCGACCATCAGCCGCCGGACCCGTGCTGCCCGCGCTGCCGCCGTGGCGGTCGTCGCTGCGGTCGAGCGTGCCAAAGTGGTTGATGCCACCGACGGCCACAATGTTCTTCGCCCAGGCCTGGGGACGCGAAGGCGTGCTGCCTGAGTTCGACTGGCTCTGGGTGATGATGATGTCGTGATCGAACAGGATGTCGTCCATCTCGGCCGACACAGTCTCGTACGCGGTCGTGCGCGGGCCACCCCAACTGTTGGTCTGGAACACCGCGCGGTACGGGCCGGTCGGATCAACCAGACGCGCCGTGTGCGCGTACCGATCGCCCAACGCCGGGTAGCCAGCGGCGATCGTCTGCTCGGCGTCGGGCAGGAAGCCACGAGCCTGGGGGTTCACACCGGGCGCGAACACGATGCTGAACACCGACGTGCCGTGCGACGCGCTGATCACCGAGCCGTGCAGCAGCGGGGCCGGACTCATGCTCGAAAATTCCTGGTGGCCCGTAAACAGGCCGCTGTCCATGACCTCGGCCCGAACGCCCTCTCCGCTGAAGCCAGCGACGCTCTCGATGTAATCGGCGCCACCGATCATGCGAGCGATATCGACGTCGAGCTCGGGTTCGCCGCGGAAGTCCATAAACAGCACGTCGCTGCGCTGAGCCACCGCGAGGACCTGATCGTCGGTGAGCCACGCTTCGAGGCGGCCAACAGGATGGGACTCGAGATCGATCGGGGCACCCATCTCACGAACCTGCTGGGCAAGGCCGTCGAGCGAGCCATCACCGCGGCGCAGGGTCTGGATCGAATACCGCTGGTACACCGGAGCATCGCCGGCGCTGCCGAGCGTCAGCCGTTGCAGCTCAGGATCGTCCAGCTTGTAAGCGGGGTGGTACGCGCCAACCCACCGCACGAACGGCAGGGCCCGCACGTCGTCAACCATGTCCGCGTCGATCGTCACGATCTGTGCCTGGTCGGGCAGGAAGCGTTCCACCGTGCCGCCCAGGCGGGCGATCGCGTCGCCGTACGCCTCGAGCGGCTGGCTGATGTACTGCACGATGAACGCCCGGTTGCCACCAATCGCCTGGAGGTTCTGGGGCACAGCAGGGATGACCCCGGCCGGATCAAACTCGGCGTAGCGCAGCATCACCGTGCCACGCTGCTCGACCACACGCTGCTCGGCAAAGCCGTCGAGGCTGATCGCCACCATCGGCTGGCCGGCATCAATCCACGTCCGGACGTAGCCGTCGCCCACACGCACCGTCTGGGTCTGGGTCGGCTTGGCCAACGATTGCGAGGCGAGCGCAAGCCCGCTGCTGGCCAGCAACACCGCCGCCGAAGCGGCCACGACCGTCCATCGAGTAGTACCACGCTGCATGTGTCGTCCTCTTCCTTAAATAGGCTCTTGGATCTCGCCCGAAACTGTTCCCGCCGGGCAAGCAAGGCGACGCCGGGCACTCCAGCGCCATCCACGTACCAATACGACGCACCGGGCTGGTGCGTAACTGACCTTTGGGATCCTTATACAATGACGGAAAACACGCCAAACCACAAGCGAAAATCCAAGGGATTCCACGGCGATATCACGCCAAACCGGCCATTCGGTCCGAATAACAATTTTCTTCGGTTTTCAGTTGGTTGACCACCGGCCACAGAGAGCCCGGAACGGGCCGGAAATGGGCGAGGAGGGATTCGAACCCCCGAAGGCTATGCCAGCAGATTTACAGTCTGCCCCCGTTGTCCACTTGGGTACTCGCCCGCTTGGGCCACGATCGTAGCCGCAATAGCCGCTTGAGGCATCATTCTTCCGCGTTGGCCTCCTCCGAAGCATCGGCTTCGAACTCCAACGGCGGTGGGTCGGCTGGCTTCCCACGACGCTGCGGCAGCGCCACGGACTGGGCTTGCCCCCCAAGCACGACAGGCACCAGCAAGGGCTGGCCCGCACGGGGATCTCCTCCCATCCACGCCACCAGGTCCCGCACTGGACCGCCTTGAGCGAAGTCGAACTGCCGGTACGCCTGCCGCGGCGGCCCTCGCCGGATGTCACCACTCCCGATCCCATTGGCAGCCAGGAACCCGCCGACGGCCTCGATCACCGCCTCGTGGGGCGCCCCACCGCCCGGCTCGTGCAAGAACGCGCACGGGCACGATCCCGAGAGCACCTGCCCGGGTGCCGCCAAGTACAGATCTCCGGCGAACCCCATTGCCTCAAGAAGCCCGGCCAGCTCCGCCGGGTGCTCCAGGCTGCCCTGTTCAGCGTCAACGCACCATTCCAGGCCGGACGCTCCAGCATCGGCCAACGCGCGGCGAGCATCCTCGAGGAGCTCGTGCAACTCATCGGGCCACGGCTCGTCGTCCCACACCTTGGCGAGGGTTCTTGCATGCCGATCGATACCCACCGAAGCGGTATCGATCGCCAGCGATCGGTCCTCGTCCAGCTCGTGACCGTCGAGGTCGCCTAAAGCCATGGCGATGGCCTGCAGGCCAATGATCGCCGGTACGCTCTCGCGCCACCGCCCGCCGGCACCCTCGGTGGGCAGCGCCACCGCCGAGCGCGCAAACTCGGTCCACCGCGCCAGCAGCATCGCCCATGTCATCGCTTCGGCCATGCCTCAAGCGTATGCGGACGGCTAGATCTCGCCGTCCATTTCCTGCTGGCCGAATAGCCGGTCATGGATGGGCGCCAGTGCTTCGAGCGTGTGCTGGAGCACCTGCACCGGCGTGCCGATGGCGTCGACCTCGTGGATGAGTTTGTCGGGGTAGAAGTCCAGCACCGGGCGGGTCTCACTCTCGTAGACCTCCCAGCGGCGGCGGATCACGTCCTCGCGGGCATCGTCGGCCCGATTCTCACGCAGCGCCCGCTTGCGGAGCCGCATGAGCATCGCGCTCATGTCGCGGCACACCAGGTGGACGATGGCCTTGACCTCGACGTGCTCTTCGAGCAGCCTGGCCTGCTTGACGTTCCGGGGGATGCCGTCGAGCACCAGGATCTCGGCGTGGGGCTTGTAGTAGCTCAGCGTCATCTGGGCGTGGAGGTTCTCCTTCCACATGTCCACCGTCACGTCGTCGGGCACGAGGTTGCCCTTGGACGAATACTCGTAGAACGTCCGCCCCAGCGGGGTGTGGATATCCAGCGTTCGGAACACCTCGCCGCAGGACAAGTGGTAGAACCCGGGGATCTGCCCCAGGATCTTGCCCTGGGTTCCCTTGCCCGCACCGGGGGCACCGAAAAGCAACGCGGTTGGAACACGATCGGCCATCGTGGCCTCCCCTTCCCTGGACCCATGGCGGGCCGCACAAGCCCCGCCGGAATCTGACGACCCCAAGCATAACGCCCACGCGTGTCGGAGGCCGGTTTCGGGGCCTTCGGAGCGTGGGCGTTTGCACTTTTTGCGGATATTTCGGGCCGTGCCCAGTCCCAATCGGTCCCGATGGTCCGATCAGCCGGCGGCGATCACTTCCTGCATCAGGTTCGCGGGCATCGCACGGTACTCCAGGAACTCCATCGAGGCCGCCGCCCGGCCCTGGCTCATGCCGCGGAGCGTGGTCGTGTAGCCGAACATCTCGCTGAGCGGGCACTCGCAGGTGATCTGGCGGATGCCAGAGCCACGATCCTCGGTGTCGATGATCATGCCGCGGCGGCCCGAGATATCGCCGGTCACGTTGCCGAAGAACTCTTCGGGCGTGATGATCACGACCTTCATGATCGGCTCGAGCAGCACGCTGCGGGCCTTGGTGACCGCCTCACGGAGCGCCAGGCGTGCGGCCTGCTCGAAGGCGACCTGCGAGCTATCCACTTGGTGGTACGAGCCGTCGACCAGTTCGGCTTTGATGTTGATCAAGGGGTAGTTGGCGCTCACGCCCGTGGCGGCCGTCTGGCGGATGCCCGTCTCCACCGAGGGGATGAACTCCTTGGGGATCGAGCCGCCGACGATCTTGTTCTCGAAGGCCACGCCGTTGACGAACTTGATGCCGTCTTCCTCGGCCTCTTCCTTGGTGTAGGGGCGCAGGTTGATCGTCACGTCGCCGAACTGGCCGCGACCACCGGTCTGCTTCACGAACTTGCCGCGGACGTCCTTGGCCTCGCCCTGGATGGCCTCTCGGTAGCTCACGCGGGGCTTGCCGACCTGCACGCCGATCTTCATGTCACGGGTCAGCTTGTTCTTGATGATCTCAAGGTGCAACTCGCCCATGCCGGCGATGATGGTCTGGCCGGTCTCTTCGTCGTAGTGGCTCTGGAAGCTGGGATCCTCGCGACGGATGGTCACGAGCGCCTCGCTCAGCTTGCGCTTGTCGTCGCTGGTGTTGGGCTCGATGGACATCGAGATCACCGGATCGGGGAAGTCCATCCGCTCGAGCAGGATCGGGTTGCTGGCATCACACAGGGTGTCGCCCGTGATCGAGTCCTTGATGCCGATCACGGCGACGATCATGCCCGCGTGGGCCACGTCCATCGCCTCGCGCGTCTTGGCCTGCATCTGGTAGATGCGGCTGACGATCTCCTTCTTGCCGTTGCCGGGGTTCAGCACGCGGCTGCCCTTCTCGAGCGAACCCGAGTAGATGCGCGTATAGGTCAGGTCGCCGTGGCTGTCGGCTACCACCTTGAACACCAGGGCCGAGAACGGCGCGCTCTTGTCGTGCGGCCGAGTCAGCTTCTTCTCGGGATCCTTCGGGTCGACGCCCTGCACCTCGGGAACCTCGGTGGGGTTGGGCAGGTAGTCGATCACGCCGTCCAGCAAACGCTGCACCCCGATGTTCTTCAGGGCCGAGCCGCAGAAGACCGGGTTGCACTGCAGGCTCAGCGTGCCCTTCCGCAAGGCCTTGCGGATGTCGTCGACCGTTACCGAGTTCTCGTCTTCGAGGTACTTCTCGGTCAGGTCGTCGTCCAGGGCGCTGGCGGCATCGACCAACTCATGGCGCCACTTCTCGGCCTCTTCCTGGAGTTCGGCGGGGATGTCCTTCTCGGTCACCACCGCGCCCTGCTCGTTGGCGTCGAAGTAGAACGCCCGCATGCCCAGCAGGTCGATGATGCCCTCGAGATCGTGGCCCGCGCCGATGGGGATCTGCACGGCGATGGCGTTGGCACCCAAGCGCTTTTTGATGCTCTTGAAGCTGAAGTCGAAGTTCGCGCCGGTCTTATCCATCTTGTTGATGTAGCAGATGCGCGGCACGCGATACCGGTCGGCCTGGCGCCACACGGTCTCGCTCTGGGCCTCGACGCCCTCCTTGCCGTCGAACACCGCCACCGCGCCGTCGAGCACGCGGAGCGAACGCTCGACCTCGATGGTGAAGTCCACGTGGCCCGGGGTGTCGATCAGGTTGATCTGGTACTCGATATCGCTGCGCGTCCAGGCGCAGGTCGTCGCGGCCGACTGGATCGTGATGCCACGCTCCTGCTCTTCCTGCAGGAAGTCCATGGTCGCGGTGCCCTCGTGCACCTCGCCCAGTTTGTGGGTCTTGCCCGCGTAGAACAGGATGCGCTCGGTGACCGTGGTCTTGCCCGCGTCGATGTGGGCGGCGATCCCGATGTTCCGAACCCTGTTGAGTGGCATCTCGGCCATGGCGTCGTCCTCGCGTCTCGGTCTGCTCGCCCGCTCGGTCGAGCGGATCCGTCACCGATCACCTTGCCCGCGTACAAGCCCGGGGTCGGCACTCGGTGGCCCGCCCAGACCTGCGTGTTGGGGGCGAGCGTTTGTAATCTGGTACTCATCGGCCCATCAGGGTTGCCCCTTCAGACCGATACTCTCGAATCGAACCTCGGCCCGGCTCGCGATTGCCGCCTTCCGCAGTGGTGGTCTCCCGTGTCGCGAACGCCGATCGCCAGACCCGAAAAAGGGCCCTGCCCTGGCTTCCATCAACACCCTGACCACGCACCAACACCACCGGCGGTTATCAAAGCCCGTGGGCCGAAGGGTAATGCTAGAACCCAGCCGCTGTCCGTCAAGCGACAGGCGGCTCAGCGGCCCTCTAAATAAGCCCCGATCTGGGCCCGCTGGTCGTCGCTCAGGCCCGCCCCGAGAGGGTCGAGCCGCATCCGCTCATCGGCCGCGAGCGCGTTTCGGGCGCTCCGCTCGGCCCAGTCACCCAGGCCCGCCTCACGGGCGATCTGGAACTGGCGGAACTTGAGCTGGGGGCTGGCCGGGTTCAAGGCCTCGGCTTGGGCCAACGCCTCCAGGATCGCCTCGACGTTCGAGCCATCGCCATCGAGGGCCGCCAGCACGGTTGCCAGGTGGCTGGAGTTCTGGCCCGAGACCGGCTCGCTCTCGGTCGCCCGCCTGGCCAGCGCCAGGGACCACTCGGCCGCCCGGGAATCTCCAAAGAGCGCGACCACGAGCCAGGCCCGCGAGGCCGCCCGGAGCGTTGGACCATCGGCGGGTGCCACCTCGACCGCCCGGTCCATTTCCTGAGCCGCGGCCAGCGAGGACTGCCGAGCCAACTCGCCCAGACCTTCCGCCAAGCCGCCCGCGTTGACCGACCGGTTCAGCGCGGCGGACAGTTCCTCGGCCACGGCCCGGAACACCCTGGGGTCTCCCCCGCTGGCGTCCAGCATCGCGCGGAACTCCGCCGGCTGGCGCGCGTGGACGGCCGCCCGCGTCACCGCGCCCTGCCAGGCCCAGAGCCCCGGAAGGATGAGCAAGGCAATGGCCAGTGCAAGCAGGGCCGGAACGACTCCGACAAACCGAGCACCAAGCGGGAACGCCGCGTCTCCATCCGCCCCATCGCGCGCGCACGCCACGCCCAGCCACGCCGCCCAGAGCGAGGCCGACCCGATGAGCACAGGGGTCATCTCGATCTGCCCGTGGGCGACGAGCACTAGGGCCGCCGCGCCCGCGCCAAGCACGAGCCCGCGCGTCGGCCCGTGCCACACCGCCCACGCGAGCGCGACCCAGCCGACCAGCCCGCACAGCCAGGCGATCGCCAGCGCCAGGGTCAGGCCGCCAACGGCTTGCAGCTCGAAGCGGGCCCCGATCGCCACGGCCAGCGCGGGGCCGGCGATCAACGCGAGGCGCGGGAGGGGCGTCGGCTCCTCCGGCCGTGCGTCCTGATCCAACACCGCGCGCGCCGCCCGCCAGGCCGCGAAGAGCAGGAACGCCAGCACCGCCAGGCCAACAACCACCCCCATGGTCGCTATCGCATCGAACATCACGCTGTGGGGGCTCGCGGCGTTCTCGGGGCTGATGGGGTTCTTGGCCAGCGCGTAGGCGTCCTTGAACCCGCCAGGGCCGACACCCATCAGCGGGTTGGCGATCGTGATGCGCGTGGACGCCTCAACATAGAACCAGCGGAAGAGCAGGCTGAGCTCGCCCACGCGCTCGCCGACCATGCCGCGCGCGACCAGCACGAGCAGCGGCCCGAGCACCACGACACCCGCCAGAGCGCCCGCCAGCCGCGCGCGACCGCGGCCCTCGCGCCACGTTTTTGGTGCGAATCGCCCGAGCGCCACGCACGCCAGGCCGAGGACGCCGGCGGTCATCGCGCCCTTACTGCCGCCATAGATGACAAGGCAGATCGCCACGAATGCGCCCACGCCGGCGATCGCGCTCACGACCTTCCGATTGCCCAGGGCCACCGCCGCCAATGCCACGCCACCCGCCGCCAGGAACGAGGCCACGACATTCGAGAACCCGATCCACCCCGTGATCTCGGGCTGGCGCAGCCGCCGCTCGAACGCACGCGCGCCCGACGACCCAGCTTCCAGCCCCTGGGCGGCCAGCATCTGTTGCTCGTTGGCCTCGAACTGGGCGACCGTCGCCGGGTGCTCGACAAGCAATTGCACCAGGCCCTTGGCGACGAGCATCGCCGTGAAGCCCGCGAGCAACGCGAGCACGGCGCGGCGTGTGCTGGCGTGTGCGCCGCCGCGGGCGATGGCCCCCGCGCCCGCGAGGGCCGCGAGCCAGGCCAGCGCGGGCGAGAGGTCGGCCGTCCGCGGGCCATCGGGCAACCCATGCACGAGCCCAACGAGCGCGATCAGCACCAACGCAACGGCCCAGCCGGCCCATGCCTTCCACTTCGATGGCGGCGCGAGTAGCAGCACGAGGCCGCCCAGCAGCAGCGTCAGCACGTCCATGATGGCCGCCTCGCGCGGGCCAAAAGCGCCCGCGGGGGCGGCGATCGAGTACGGGTCGAGCCCCCAGCCGGGCATCGGATCGAACGCCAGCATCGCGCGCACGCAGGCGAGCAGGGCGACGATGATGGTCAGGCCGTGTGTGAGCGCGTTGGCGCGCGTCGCGCTAGCCATGGGCCTTGCCCCTGGGCCAGAACTCCAGCACCCCAAGCACGCCCATGAGCACCACCGCCTGCACGCCGATGATGATCGCGCCCGTGGCGTTGACGGTCAGCAACAGCAAGCCCGACGCGCCGGCGATCATCGAGAACGCCCACAGCACCAGCACCGCGCCGCGTCGGCCGAGCCCGCGAGCCGCGAGCCTGTGGCTCACATGCTGCAAGTCGCCCACCAGCGGGCTCTTGCCCTGGCTCAGGCGCAGGCCGACGACGGTGGTCAGGTCGTACAACGGTACGGCCAGAACTAATACCGGCAGCAGTACGCCCCACCATTGCGACCCGCCCTCGGTCATGTACGTGCCGCGCACGCTCAGGAAGCCCAGCACGAACCCCAGCACCAGCGACCCGCCGTCGCCCATGAAGACGCGGGCCCTCGGGAAATTATGCGGCATGAAGCCCAGGCACGCCCCCACCACGCACGCGCTCAGGCCCGCGACGAACCACTGGCCGGCCAGCAGCATCGCGGCGGTCAGGAACGCCCCGGCGACGGCCGCCACGCCCGCGCTCAGCCCATCCATGTTGTCCAGGAAGTTCATCGCGTTGGTCATCGCCAGCAGCCATAGCGCGGTGATGGCGACGCTCAATGCCTCGCCACCCGGATAGGCGTCCAGCAGCGTGAGCAAGCGCGAATCGGTCAGCAGCGGTATGGCGACGGCGGGCAACGCCATCAGGCCCAGCTTGATGAGCGGTCCCAGGGGCTTGCGGTCGTCGACGAGCCCCAGCACGTGCAGCAGCGCGATGGCGGCCAGCAGGATGATCGCGTCGAGCACCACCGCCGAGGGATCGGTCGCCTCGCGGTGCGGGCCGTCGATGATCGGGGCGAGCACCAGGGCACCGACGATGGGCACCACCAGCCCGGCTACCACACCGATGCCGCCGATGTTGGGCACCCGCCGAGCGTCGGCCTTCACCTGCCCGGCCACACCCGCGGCGTCCAGGGCGTTCAGCCGGCGGCCCAGCCGCGTGGCGAGCCCCGTGGCGAACAGGCTCACGAGCAACGCCACGACACCTAGGGCCAGCACGAGCAGGGACATGGCGGGTTGTAGGCCGAGGGAGGCCCCCCACGGCGGCTGATCGTTGATCTTCAACCGACTTGTCAAGTTTGCTTGACAAGTCGATGATGTCAAATATACTTGACTTCATGTCCAAAACACTTGACACCAAACGCAAGAGGAGATCGGCCATGGTGCCATCGTTTGAGGAACGCAGCGCCTGGGTGCAACTGGTCGCCTTGGGGCTCGGGCTGGGCGGATACTTCGCAACGGCCGGGCGGCTGCTGGCCAGCGGGGTGATGGAAATGCCGCCGTACATCGCGGTGTTTGCGGTGTCCGTCGTGCTGTTGATCATGGTGATGATCGCCGGCCACGTCCTGGCGGCGATGCTCGGCACACCCGAGGACGCCGACGAGCGCGACCGGCTGATCGGGTGGAAGGCCGAGGCCCGGTCGTCGTGGGTGCTGGGAGCGGGAGTGTTCTGCGCCATCACCGCGCTGGCGTTCGACGTGGAGGCCGTGTGGGTGGCCAACGGCCTGCTGCTGTCGATGTTCGCAAGCGAGATGCTCAAGCTCGTGCTGCAGGTGGTCAGCTACCGCCGGGGCGCGTGATGGCGGGTACGCAAGATGGTCGTGTCATCAACCATATTCGCGTGCTGCGCGCGGCCGCCGGGGGTGGCCTGACTCAGGGCGACCTGGCCACGCGCGTCGGCGTCAGCCGGCAGACGCTCAACGCCATCGAGGGCGGCAAGTACGCCCCCTCGCTCGAGGTCGCCTTCAAGATCGCACGCGAGCTTGGGAGGCCGTTGGCCGAGGTGTTCGAGTTCGTCGAGGGCTAGCGGCGGCGGCGCATCGCGAGCAGGCCCAACGCCAGCAGCGACGCCGAGGCCGGGGCGGGGATGACGTGGATGGTGGCCGAGCCTTCGGTGAGTTCGGCGAGGCGGGATTCGGACAGAGACGACGACCTCTCGACATACACGTCGTACTTCGTTGTCATCGTCGACAGATCGATGTCAAACGGTGCCATGACCTCCATCGGAGCGGTGTACGTCACCTCCCAGAACGGTATCGGGTTCGTCGAATCGGCATAGGTGCTATGGAAATTGGTCTGGCCAGCCAGAATCCCGTCGTACCCGGTCGCCGAGGGGGCGCCGGCCGATGTGCCAGGCCCATTCATGGGCGCGACCACAGCGGCGTCGCTCAGTCCGACCGAGCCGGTCGAGGCCACGAAGTCGGTCATGACCGCGGCGATGGCGTACTTGCTGGGATCGAAGCCGGCAAGCATCGTCACCGTTGTGCTCTCGCCCGGCAGGAGCGTGGGGTTCTCCACATCGATCGTGATCTCATACTGGGCCAGGGCAGCGGTGGGCAGGGCCAGAGCGGCGAGGATGGTGGCAGGGCGGGTGGTCATGCGTGGTCTCCCGTGGATTGGCCTGGCCAGAGCGGCCCAGTTCTATATAGCAAGATACCGCAGAACGGTCCCGGCCCCAAAACGATCTCGCGCGGATTCGAGCGAGGGTCTTCCCGGCTCCCAACCAGGCCCCTAAACACCAGAACAAAGTCCACGGGGGCGAAAATGGGCCTCCGGGGCCGGTTTTCGACCCGGCAAAGTCCGGATATGGGTCCCCGGATGTTCCATCCGGGTTGCCTGATACGACATCCGGGGACCCGGACAAGACATCAGGCAGCCCGGACACGACATCCGGGGACCCTGACAAGGCATCGGGCAGCCCGATTGCGGCATCCCGGGCCCCTGACACGACGCCAGGAAGCCCGGACACGAGTTCCGGGGCCCTTGGCATGACCTCGGGCCGCCCGGACACGGCATCCGGCGGCCCGGCACGAGATCGGGATGGCCGCGCGTCGCTCACCCCCACACCCCCTTCCTTCACCTGCCCAGATCCCATACCCCACCACGGAGTGGCCGAGACAATCGGGGCCAGCGCCGCTACCCTTGGCACCCGTCCGGGCAACCGAACCGGGCGGATGCCCGGCGGTGGTGGCCGGGACAAGAAAACCAGAAGCCAGAGAGCCTCCTTACTAAAGGGACAGCCCGCCGTGAAGATCCGAACCGACGAGATCGCCAGCGTCATCCGTACCGAGCTCGAGCAGTACTCGAACGAACTCGAAGTCTCCGAGGTCGGCCGCGTGGTCGAGGTCGGCGACGGCATCGCCCGCGTCTACGGCCTGGCCAACGCCATGGCCGGCGAGCTGCTCGAGTTCCAGACCGAGAAGGGCGCCGTCATGGGCCAGGTGATGAACCTGGAGATGGACACCGTGGGCGCCGTCATCTACGGCGATTACCTGCTGGTGAAGGAGGGCGACCTGGTCAAGAGCACCAGCCGCCTGCTCGAGGTGCCCGTGGGCGAGAGCCTGCTGGGCCGCGTGGTCGATCCCTTGGGCCGTCCGATTGATGATGGCCCCGCCATCGAGGCCGCCGAGTACCGCAAGGTCGACATCATCGCCCCGGGCATCGCCGACCGCCAGCCGGTGAGCGAGCCGCTGCAGTTCGGCATCAAGGCCGTCGACGCGATGATTCCTGTCGGGCGTGGCCAGCGCGAGCTGGTCATCGGCGACCGCAAGACCGGCAAGACGGCGGTGTGCATCGACGCGATCATCAACCAGAAGCAGTACTGGGGCACCGACGAGGCCGTCGTGTGCATCTACGTCGCGGTTGGTCAGAAGGAATCGACCGTCGCCAGCGTGGTCGAGAAGCTCCGCAAGCACGGCGCGATGGACTACACCATCGTCGTGAACGCGTCGAGCAGCGACCCCGCTCCCATGCAGTACGTGGCCCCATATTCGGGCTGTGCGATGGGCGAGTACTTCATGTGGCAGGGCAAAGAAGGCAACGGCAAGCCCAAGCACGCCTTGCTCGTCTACGACGACCTGAGCAAGCAGGCCGTGGCCTATCGCCAGTTGTCGCTGCTTCTCCGCCGCCCGCCCGGCCGCGAGGCCTACCCCGGCGACGTGTTCTACCTCCATAGCCGCCTGCTGGAGCGCGCCACCAAGCTGAGCGACGAGAACGGCGGCGGCAGCCTGACCGCCCTGCCGATCATCGAGACGCAGGAAGGCGACGTGTCGGCGTACATCCCCACCAACGTGATCTCGATCACCGATGGGCAGATCTACCTCGAGCCGGAACTGTTCTTCAGTGGTGTGCGTCCGGCCATCAACGTGGGCATCTCGGTGAGCCGCGTGGGTGGCGCCGCCCAGATCGGCGCGATGAAGAAGATCGCCGGCTCGCTGCGACTCGACCTTGCGGCCTACCGCGAGCTCGAGGCCTTCGCCCAGCTCGGCACCGAGCTCGACAAGGCGACGCAGAACCAGCTCGACCGCGGTGCCCGCATGGTCGAGCTGCTCAAGCAGCCCGAGTTCACACCCTTCCACGTGGTCGACCAGGTCATCTCGATGTTCGCCGGCACGCGTGGCTACCTCGACGAGGTGGCCCTCAAGGACGTGCGGCAGTTCGAGAAGGATTTGCTGGAGGCCTTCCAGACCAGCTACAAGCCGCTCTGGGACAAGATCAACGAGCAGCGCAAGCTGACCGACGAGATCAACGCCGAACTCGAGGACGCCCTCAAGGCCTTCAGCGGCGACTGGGTGCGGACCCAGAAGAGCGGCACCAAGCCGGCGGGCGAGCCGGTGGCCGCGGGCGCATAGGCATCGGCCACTGATCGAAACCGCCGGACTCGATTCAAGCCCGCCAGAACGGCGGGCTTTTCGTTGGGGATGGCAAATGGGCACCAAGATAGGTAAGTTCTGGCGTTATCGGTTGCGTCATTTCGCCCGAATCGGGGGGTGCCAACCGATCCTCCCGACTATCTTTGCGGCATGGCACGCCACCTCATCGCCACCGTGGGCATCGCGGTCGGTTCCCCGGCCGCGCTCGCCCAGTACGCCGTCCACGAGTTGCTGCCACCACCCGGCGGCACGGCCACCATCGCCACGAGCATCGATGAGCAGGGCCGCATCGTCGGGTCGAGCCAGCTCGCCATCGGCCTTGTGGCGGTCTCGTGGGCGTCGTTCGATGCCGAGCCGGTGGTGCTGGGCACGCTCGATGGCGGCTTGACGAGCGAAGCCGTCTCCATCGCCAGCGGCCTGGTCGTGGGCACGAGCGACCGTGATTGCGGCACGCCCGGATCGTTCTTGTGGACGACCTCGGGCGGGCTCGTGCCCATCGGCCCGGACACGTGCAACACGGTCACGCCCGTCAGCGTCAACGGCTCAGGCGACGTGCTCATGCAAGTGGGGTCGCCGTTGCTGCCGCTCATCTGGCCGCTCGGACCGGGCTCGCCGCGTGTGCTCGAGACCTGGGGCCAGCCCGCGACCGTGCTGCGCATCGATGCCGTAGGGCGCGTGGTTGGGACGTCACGCCACCACCCCGAGGCCGAGGGCGTGTGGCGGGCCATCGAATGGCCGGCAGCCGGCGAACCACGGCTTCTGGACCGCCTGGAACCGGGGCTCACCGGTGTCGACGCCGCGTACGACCGCAACGCCTCGGGGCTCATCGTCGGCTTCGCGCGCGCGGGCTCGGTGACTCGCGCGACCGTATGGGATGCCGCGGGCGATCCCATCGACGCGGGTGAGGCGCTCGGCCCGGGCATGACCTCGCAGTTGGTCCGTATCAACGCCGGTGGGCAGGCCGTCGGTAGTTCGGGGCTTGGCGCGATCCTGTGGACTCAGGACGACGGCGCGCGTGCGCTCTCGAGCATGGTCGATGCCACCGGCGACGGCTGGATGCTGACGACCGCCCAGGATATCAACGATGCCGGCATCATCCTGGGCAACGGAACGAATCCTTCCGGAGAGGCACGCGCGTTCGTGCTCGCCCATGGCGGCCCCGCGTGCGTTGCCGACCTCGACGGTGACGGCGCGCTCACCATCTTCGACTTCCTGGCCTTCCAGAACCTGTTCGACGGCGGGGATCTCAGGGCCGACCTCGATGGCGACGGCACGCTGACGATCTTCGATTTTCTGGAGTTCCAGAATCTGTTCGATGCGGGATGCTGAAGCGCTTGCAACCCGATCGCTCCTCGCTCGTAGAGTTCAGTAGAAGCAAGGCCTGAGATGGGGGTAATGGCATGGAAATGCGAACATACGCGTGCGCCCTCGCGGCGTGGTTTCTCATCGCCGTGAACGCCATGGGCCAGTGGGCCGCCCAGCCGCTCCATCCTTCCGGCCAATCCTCGTCGGGCGCGTTCGCTATCGACGAAGACGTATTCGGACCCTGGCCCAGGCCAATCATCGCCGGCTACGCGCAATCGGCCGACGTCCTTGCGGGGACGTGGGCGTTCAGCTTTCCGTACATGTTCGCATCGGTCCATCCAGCCGGATGGGATGACTCGCAATGTTTGGATGTGCAGGGCGGGCAGAGTGTCGGCACAACAGCGAGCGGCGTGGGCTTTGATATCTTCCGCGCGGCGTTGTGGCATGGCGATCCCGCGATGTACGTCAATCTGCATCCCGACGGCGCTCTGGCCTCCGCAGCTATGAGTGTGTACGAGGGCCAGCAAGCCGGCTTTGCGAGGTACGCCTCGGGCGATCGCGCCGGCTTCTGGATGGGAGAACCCGCGTCGTGGACCGAGTTACACCCTGCCGAGGCCGTCGAGTCAGAAGCCTGGGCCGCGGGCGCTGATGCCGACGGGCCCGTGCAAGCGGGCTGGGTGCAATACGAAGAAGACGCCGCCCGCGCTGCACTCTGGCGCGGTACACCCGAGTCGCTATCGAGCCTGCACCCAGTGGGCTTCGATCAATCCTGGATCAACGCCGTAGGTGACGACCTGCAAGTCGGTGTGGTAGCGGTCTCGGGTTTTCGCACACTACGGGCGGCAATGTGGCGTGGCACAGCCGACTCGTTCCTCTCGCTCCACCCGGCCTGGGCCGAGGACTCGATCGCCTATGGCGTGTGGGGCCGGTATCAGGTTGGGATGGCCAGGGACAGCGTCACATCTCGCGCGATGCTGTGGCGTTCGAGGATCGACCGCGTAGAAGACTTGCACGAAATCCTGCCATCAAGATTCGAACACTCCGAGGCACGCGGGGTGTGGAGCGATGGGCGGTCTATCTTCGTTGCGGGTTTCGGCTATACGGCGAGCGGTGCCGAGGCCCTGCTTTGGTCGCGCGCGGTGTCCTGCGATGTCGATCTCGACGGGGACGGCGAACTCACTGTCTTTGATTTCTTGACCTTCCAGAACCTCTTTCTGGCTGGCGACTACCACGCCGACTTCGATGGCGATGGTGAATTGACACTCTTCGATTTTCTGGCTTTCCAGAGGGAATTTGCCCTGGGCTGCTAGGCCGAAAGCCCACCGCTCACCATCTCGTAGCGCCCGCCCGACAGGCCCAGGGCCTTTGGCAGATCGCATGCTACGTGCAACGGCCGATCGGCGTTGTCGGCATCAATCACGGCGACCGCGATCGGTGCGGCTTCGACGATCAGGAGCCCCTTGCCCTGGCCCGACCCAACGCGGCGGATCGCCAGCGTGCCGTTCCAATCTCGCGCCCACTCGGACGCAGGCGCGAACCCGGCACCATCGAGTGTGACGCGCGGGGGCTCGCCGCTGCGTAGATTGAGTTCGAGGGCCAGAGGCACCCGGCCCGTGCGGCCCAGCGCGGCGGGAGCAACCGACCAGCACAATCGCAGGCACGCCGCGCGTATCGCGGGCTCGTGCCGGATGCGTTGCTCGAAACTCGTGCTGGAGTGCGCGGTGGTCATGCTTGGGTCATTGCGAGATCAGGTTACCTTGGCCAGCATCTTGGCGGCCACGCGCAGGCCGCGCCCCTGCGGGCTCGCGAAACGCTGGCCGAGTTGATCGACGGTAACGAAGAAGTCGACGAGCTCGTCAAGTCGAGCGTTGTGGTCGCCCAAGTCGGTGGCTATGTTGGCCTTGCCCTTCTGCTTGGCTGCTTGCTGCTTGACGCCGGTGAGGTCGCGGATCTCGTGGAGCTGGGCAATGAGCGGCTCGACTTCGCGCTTGAGTCGCTCGCGCACGATGGCGCGGAACATGGCCCACACGTCCTGCTCGGCCTGGAAGTACTCCTTGCGATCGCCACGCTTGTGGGCCTTGCTGACGATCCCCCACTCGAGCAGGGCCCGCAGCGACATCGACGCGTTGCCGCGCGAGATCTGGAGGCGTTCCATCACCTCGTCGGTGTTCAGGGCCTGCCCGGTAACGAACAGCAGGGCGTGGGCCTCGGCCATGGTGCGGCTGATACCCCAAGCCCCGGCCATCTGCCCCCACGCGCCGATGAAGCCGTCCTGGGCCTCGCGGATGGCGGCCTCTGGCTCGAGCGGGGCCGGGGGTGTGGGGACGGGATCCATATCTTCAGTATCGCTGGTGGGCGGGGGTTTGTCCACTATTTGTTTCAAAAATAACTGAAAATGTTGTGGGTGTCGCGTTCGTAGCGAGATCGGTTTGTTTCCCACGAGTATGTGGGCGGCCTGTCAGGGGTCAACCACAACCTTGCCCATCGCTTGGCCGCTTTCGAGTCGGGCATGGGCCTCGCTCGCTTCCTGGAGCGAAAACTTCTTCTCGTCGAGCATCGGGGTCATCCCGCCCGCCTCTGCGATGCTGGCCAACTCGCGCAGGATCTCGCCATGGGCCTCTCGGCGGAAGTCGTGCAGCATCGGGATGAGCATGAAGACCACGTGCAGCGACAGGCCCTTGAAGTGGGCCGGCGTCAGATCAAGCTCGCACATCGAGACGGTTGTCGCGATCTGGCCGTTGAGGGCGGCGGCCTCGAACGAGTTGGCCAGGTTGGACCCGCCCACCGAATCGAAGACGACGTCGAAGCCCGCGCCGCCGGTGTGCCTAACGACGTATTGCTCGACCGTTTCGGTCTTGTAGTTGATGGGCGTGGCGCCGAGCTTTTCGATGAGCGCGAGTTGGGCATCGCCGCCACCGGTGGAGTACACGTCGGCGCCGAAGTGCCTGGCCAGTTGCAACGCGATGTGGCCGACGCCACCCGAGCCGCCATGGACCAGCACCTTCTGGCCCTTCGTGATCCCGGCGCGTTGGAGCCCCTCGTACGCGGTGATGCCAACCAGCGGGATCGCGGCCGCCTCACGCATCGACAGGTTCTTTGGCTTGTGGGCGATCAGCCTGGCGTCGGCGGCGATGCGCTCGGCCAGCGTGCCGGGCAGGTCGCCCAGCCCGCCCGCGCAGCCGTAGACCTCGTCGCCTACGTCGTAGCCGGTGACGCCCTCGCCCATCGCTTCGATAGTGCCCGCGAAGTCCATGCCAAGTATGGCGGGCGTCTTGGGCGCAAAGGGAAGGTCAGCGCCCATCTTGCGGATCATGGTGTCGACAGTATTGACGCTCGACGCGGCGATCTTGATGAGCACCTGGCCGGGCTTGGGCCGTGGGGTTTCGGCTGTTCCGGCCTCGAACTTAGCGTCGGGGCCGTAGTTGTTGATGAGCATGGCGTGCATGTTGTGGCTCCTTTGAGGCTCTGGTTAGCGCGATCGGGTGACGGAGAACGGGCCCTCGCTGCGGACGTAGAGCACACTGGGCCGGGCAGTGGACAGAGCGATGTAGTGGGTCGAGCCGCGTGCCGAGCCGACGTAACTGCCCGGCTGGAGGTCGATGCCCTCGGGCGTGTACCGGGGCTGGCCC
Organism: Phycisphaera sp.; assembly: GCA_025916675.1. Classification (NCBI taxonomy): domain Bacteria; kingdom Pseudomonadati; phylum Planctomycetota; class Phycisphaerae; order Phycisphaerales; family Phycisphaeraceae; genus Phycisphaera; species Phycisphaera sp. Next base: position 3,396,284 of record CP098402.1, on the reverse strand, counting down.
TCGACCACGACTGCGCGGAGGGAGGCGCCCTCGCTCTGGAGCGCGCCGTTGAAGCCGGCGGGCAGCATGACGAACGCGCCGCTGGGCCCGGCGTCCTGCGGATCGCCCCAGAGGTAGGCGATCTTCGGGCCGGCCTCTTCATCGCTCTCGATCCGGGTGAGTGTCGCGGCGTCGAGCCACACGAGGTTCGATTCGTGGATGTTTACCGGGCGCTCGCCGGTGTCCTCGGCTTGCTCGCTGGGCAGCACCATGTAGGGGCCCTGCTGGATCTCGATGTAGGCAAGGTTGCTGGTGCCCTTGGCGGCGGTGATGTGGACCTCGCCGGCGGGCTGCGTCCAGTACGAGCCGGTGGGCATCCACATGGGCTCGGCGGTCGGGTCGTCGTTGTGGACCTGGCCCCGGATGACCACGCCGCGGTAGGTGACGTTGTGGATGTGCGGCGGCGACGAGAAGCCGTCGGCGAAGCGGACCAGCATGCCCGTGGCCCCGGTACCGGTGCGGTCGCCCCAGAGGTTGGCCGCGCCAGGGCCCTGGTTGCCGCGGGCGGGGTTGAGCGAGCCCCAATCGGCGTCCGAGGCCAGGAGCACCTCGTTGTCCTGCGGCGCGGCATCGGTCGGGGTGGGCTGCGATGTCGCACAGCCGGCCGCCAGCAGGCCAGCGACACCCTGGGCGGCGGCGGTGCGGGCCCGTGTGATCTGGAATCGAGCGTGGATGGGCATGGCCGCGGTCTCCCGGTTGGCGTGGTGTTGGTGCAACTGGCGGGAACGTACGGCTATACTGCACTCTCGACAAGTACCTACAAAAATGTAAGTATTAAGTTTCTTTGGTTTGCGATGACTCAGGAGAGCCCGATGGCACGGCAGTACAACTGGAAGACCGGATGTGACGTGGAAGCGACACTCAGCGTCATCGGCGGGCGGTGGAAGCCCGTGCTGGTGTGCCACCTGCTCTCGGGCCGCAAACGGTTTGGCGAGCTGAAGCGGCTGGTGCCCAACGCGACCGAGCGGATGATCACGCTCCAGCTCCGCGAGCTCGAGGCCGACGGCGTGATCTCGCGGCACGTGTTTGCCGAGGTGCCCCCCCGCGTCGAGTACGAGGTGACCGACTACGGGCGATCGCTCGAACCGGTGCTTGTCTCGATGCAGGAGTGGGGCCGAGACTTCAAGGCCCGTCGCTTCGCCGAAGAGGCGATGACCAATCCCGAAGAGGCCGGCGTGGCCCATACGATGTGCCCGTGACCGCATCCCCCGTCCAGACCCGCCCCGGCGTGCCGCCGACGAGCCCGGCCGAGCCGCCGAAGGAGCGGACGCTGGGGCCACGCGCCCTGGGGGGCATCATCGCCGTGGTGGCCCTGGCCCCCTTGCTCATCGGGGCCGGGCTCACGCCCTCGGCCGAGGGGCACGGCACGCACACGCAGCTTGGCATGCCCAGTTGCGGGTGGGTGCAGGCCTTCGACAAACCCTGCGTGACCTGCGGCATGACCACGGCGGTGACGCATGCGGCCCATGGCGATTTGATCGGGTCCTTTCTGGTGCAGCCGGCGGGCATGGTGTTCGCCATTGTGGCGGCTATGGCCTTCTGGTGCGGGCTGCACAGCCTGATCAGTGGGGCCGACACGGTGCGGCTGGCGGGGAAAATGTTCAAAGGTCGCCTCTGGTGGGCCATCGGGGGCATCCTGCTGGCCGCGTGGGCGTACAAGATGGTTACCTTCTCGGGCTGAGCCTCTAATGTAGAGCAGCCCCCATTCCGTCCACCGGAGCATCGATGACCCGATCCCTCGCCATCCTCGTGCTATTGCTGGGTGCCACCTTCGCGGGCGGCTGCAACATCCTGGGCTTCGCCGGCGCCCTCGAAGAGCAGCGCCGCCGCACCGGCAAGGTCTGGGTCGATGGTGTGTACAACGGGCTCGAGGACCAGAAGGTCGCCGTGGTCGTCGACGCCTCGAACGACATCTACGCGACGGGCGGCGAGGAAGTGGTCGGGGCCGTGCTGGTCGAGGTCATCGCACGGCTCGTGGCCAACGCGGAAGCGGAGAGCGTCGTGCCGGCCGCGGACATCATGCGCGTGCTCTACGACGAGCCCGATTTGCTTGATCGCACGTACGACGAGGTCGCTGCCCGCCTGGGCGTCGACCGGCTGATCGTGATCCAACTCGACGAGTTCCGATTGGCCGAGCCGGGCAACCAATACGTGTGGAGCGGGCAAGCCGCGGGCAACCTGCTGGTGATCGAGGCCGACAGCTACATCGAGGACGACGTGCGCCTGGAGCAGTACGTCAACGTAACCTATCCCGATCGGGCCAACACGACCATCGACGACCTCACCGCCCAGGTGGTGGCGCTCGAATTGCTGCGTCGCTTTGCGAATAGGTCGTCGTGGTTCTTCTACCGGCACCAGGAGCGGTACCCAGGGTACCAGGAGTACTAGCCGATGCGGACCACCTCCATACTCGTGCTTGTCGCGCTCTCGATCTCGGCCACGGGATGCAACATCCTCGGCCCGGCGTTCGTGATCTTCCAGGGCCCGCCCAAGGTCTACGCCGAGCACGACCTGGACCGCCAGCGCACGGTTGCGGTGGTCATCGACGACCCCGACAGCATCGTGCCGTCGATGGGGTACCGCCGCGTCATGCTGGCCACGGTGCAGGAGCAACTCGCCAGCGGTGCCAAAGTGAAGGAGGTCATCGACAGCCGCGACACGATGGCCGTGCTCCAGCGTGACAGTGCCCAGGAGCGCATGAGCCTGGCGGAGATCGGCAAGGCCATCGGCGCCGAGCAGGTGGTCTGGGCACGCGTCGAGGGCTTCTCGCTGGCCGCCCGCACGGGCGAGTACCGACCCAACGCGCAGCTCCGGGTGAAGGTCATCGACGTGACGGCCAACGAGAGGGCCTGGCCCAACGAACCGCCCGATGGTTTCTTGCTCGATGTCAACATGCGTGTGCGCCCGGACTACGTGCCCAGCAGCGGCCCCGAGGAGCGCACGGCGATGGAAGACCTGGCCAAGTACACCGGCCGGGCGATGGCCGAGCTGTTCTACACCCAGGAGAAGGTCCTGAGCGCCCGGGCGGGAAGCTGAGCGACCGCATGGCCCGAACGCCCCACCGATTGCTCCACCTGGTCGAGGCCGACCACCCGGCGATGCCCCCGCCGGAGGCCGACGCGCCCGTGGACATGATCGAACGCGGCGGCGACCTGAGCGCGCTCGCTTGCGCCGCGATGCTCGACGCCGAAGAGACCAATGAGAGTGCGCACGCGGTGGTCGCGCTGGGGCCTTCGACCGTGCAGCGCCGGGCCGCCGCGTTGGGTGCCGACCCGGTCGCCCGTGTGCCCGTCCCGTTCGGCACACCCCACGCCACGGCGAACGGGCTGCGCAAGGTCGTGCGGAACTGCGGCGTGCGGTTCGACGCGTGCATCGCGTGGAGCGCCTTTGCGGCTCGCGTCGCCCGGCTCACGGGGTTCGGCCCCGGGCGGGGTGACCTGGCGCCGTTGCTCGAAGCCGACCCACACCGGCCCGACCCCGAGTCATCGAAGCTCGAACTCTTGCGCGGTGAGCGTGCCGACGCCGGCGCGCTGGGAAGCCTGGCCGATCGGGTGTTCCACGCCGCCCTCGCACCGGCGCGGCTGCCGCTCGGCGGGGCTTCCGACTCCGATGATCCCCGCACCGTGCGCATCGCGCTTCTGGCCGACCCCGCGGCCTCGGGACTGGCCACCCTCGCCTGGCGCGGGGCGGTGCTGGCGGCCGCGGCCTCGGGGCCCACCACCCTCATCCTGCCCGCCGGCTGCGCGGGCGCCCGGCGTGTCGCCCGGCTGCCCGCGGCTGCGAACATGACCGTGGCCTTCGATGCCGGCGGCCTGCCCCAGCGGCTCGCGCGATCGCACGCGGCGCTCGCCGTCTACGGGCCGCAACCGCACCAGCACGCCAGCCCGGGCCTGGTGGCCTATGCGCTGGCGATGGGCGTGCCCGTCGTGGCCGATCCCGCACGATTGACCGAGGGCCACCCGGACTTGGAAGCCGGCATCGCCACACCCGGTGTGCACGGCGTGCACGCGCCCGTGGCCATCGAGATGTCGCGCGCCCTCCTCGCGGCGATGGACGCCGCCCCGACGACGATCTGATTCCAAACGACACCGCCCGCACAGCGCCATTGGGCACCGCGCGGGCGGATGGTTCAGAATCCGAGGAATCGGTCGATCAGCGGCTGCGGCGACGCGGCGCCATCTCGGTCTCGTCCTTATCCTTCGGGGGCTGGAGCACGAGCAGGCGGTCGACGATCTTCGAGATGTTGTCGCTCTTCACGCCGGCGGCACGCACGATGCCGTCGCGATCAACGACGACGTAATAGGGCCACCATTGCACGCCGTAGGCTTCCTTGGTTTTGTCGTCTTGGTCGGCGGCCATGGCAAAGTGGCCGTTGTGCTTCTCGGCCGTCTCCATCATGGACTCGGACTTGTTGGTGTTGCAGATGCCCACGACGCGGACCTGCTTGTCGGCGTACTTCTCGGCCATCTCGGTGTTGTGGGGCATCGCGGCCCGGCAGGGCGGGCACCAGGTGCCCCAGAAGTCGATCACGACGATCTCGCCGCGCATCGACTCGATCGAGCCGCCCTTCATCTCGCTGTTGAGGCTCTTCCACTCGCCAACGCTGAACTTGGGAGCGGGCTTGCCGAGCTGGCTCTGGATCTTCTCCCACGCCTTGTCGTCGCGCTCGCTCGAACCCGAGGCATAGGTAAGGTCACGCGTCAGCACGGTGTCGAGCGTGAAGCGTTCCTGCTGCTCCTGGACTTGCTGATCGCCGCCGTTCTGGCCGTTGGCCATGCCGGCCGACACGGCAAGGGCCGCTGCCATGCCGAGGGCCAGGGCACCGGTGACTCCACACTTGTAAAACGAGCATGCCATGGTTCGATTCCTCCACGCTGGGCCCACCGAGTTCGTGGCAGGCGGATGTCTGCTGGATCGATAGCGGCCCGGGTGTCGGGTCACCACGCTGTGTGAAACAACGCTAGCGCCCGGCTTGTTCCCGGGGCTTGCAGAAGGTCGCCCGGTGTTTATGATGCCCCCATGGCCCCGCCGACCCCCACAAAGCATGTCCGCATCGTCGAGGTTGGCCCCCGTGATGGCCTGCAGAACGAGCCTGGCAGGGTACCCACGGCCGACAAGGCCGAACTTGTTCGCTCTTTGATCGCAACGGGTACCCCCGAGATCGAGCTGACCAGCTTCGTGAGCCCGAAGTGGATTCCCCAACTCGGTGATGCCGCGGAACTGCTCGATTCGCTCACGGGCGACCTGCCCGAGACCACCACGTTCAGCGCACTGGTGCCCAACCAGCGGGGCATGGACCGCCTGCTCGACGCCAACGAGAAGGCGGTCAGGGCGACCGGCCGCCGCGCGATCGACAAGGTGTGCCTGTTCACCGCCGCCAGCGAGACGTTCAGCCAGAAGAACACGAACGCGAGCATCGAGGAGAGCATCACGCGGATGGGGCCGGTCGTGGCAGCCGCGAAGGAACACGAGCTTACGCTGCGCTTGTATGTTTCGTGCGCGTTCGGCTGCCCGTTCGAGGGAGACATCAGGCCGGCAAACGTGGTCTCGACGCTCCGGCTCGCATCGTTGATCTTTGGTGTCGAGGACGATCGATGGTTGCGCGAGCACCTCGAGGTATCGCCGAGCGACACCATCGGCGTTGCGACGCCGGGCAAGATCGGGCTCGTCCTCGAGGCCATTAAGGATGCGACACCGACATGGTGGATCGATCCTTCGACCAACGTGAACCTCCACCTGCACGACACGTTCAACCGCGCCGCCGACTGCGTGCGCGCGGGGCTCGAAGCGGGGGTGCGTTCCTTCGATGGTGCCGTCGGCGGCCTGGGCGGATGCCCCTATGCCTCGACACCCGGCAAACGAGCACCGGGCAACATCGCCACGAGCACGCTGGTCCAGACCGTCGAGGACGCGGGCTACGAGACCGGCGTCGATCATGCGGCCCTCAACATCGCACGCGTCCTGGCCGGCGATCTCGTCGCACGAGCCCGCGCGGGAGCCCCGGCATGATCGCACGGGAACGCATCGGCGATGTCGAGCGGCTGATTCTCTCTCGCCCCGAGCGGCGCAATGCCCTCACGCCAGCGATGCTGGATGACCTCGCCACGCACATCGAGAACGCGAGCGATGCGCACGCGCTGCTGCTGCTGGGCGAGGGCAAGGCCTTCTGCGCCGGCTTCGATCTGGACCTGTGCGTGGGCGAGCGCGGCGACGAGAACCTGCGGTCGCTGCTTTCGGGCCTGTCTCAGTGCATCGTTGGAATGCGGGCACTTCCCTGCCCGGTGGTCCTCGGTGTGCAGGGTGCGGCCATCGCCGGCGGCTGCGCGCTCTTGGGTGGCGGTGATATTGTCTTCGCCCACCCCGATGCCAAGCTGGGATACCCGGTTACGCGTCTTGGCATCTCGCCCGCGGTGAGCGCCCCATTCTTGCGAGCGATCCCCGATGGCCAGGGCCGGCGGCTCATGCTCGATCCGGGGCTCATCGACGGCCGCCGCGCGCACACGATGGGGTTGGTCCACGAACTCTCCGACGAGCCGGCCGCTCGCGCCATGGAGCTGGCCGAGCAGCTCGCCGCCAAGCCGCCACACGCGCTGACCGCCACCAAGCAATGGCTCAACGAGCTCTCGCCCGCCGATGCGCAGCGCGGGCTGGACACCTCGCTCTCGCTCGTGGGCAACGACGAATCCCACACTCTCCTCGCCGCAGCCCTCCAGAAGAAGTAGGCCCATGACCGACTACGCAACACTCGAAACAACCGATTCGATGGCGACGCTCACGATGTACCGCCCCGACGCGCGCAACGCCATGTCGCTGCCGCTGCTCGACGCGATGCACGCGGCGCTCGATGGGCTCCCCGAGGGGCCGCACGTGCTGGTACTGACTGGCGCCGGCAAGAGCTTCTGCGCGGGCATGGACCTCAAGAGCGTGCTGGGCGACGAGCACGCCCCGCCCAAGCTGCTCCACAGCATTGCCAAGCTCACCACGCGGCTGCGCAACCTGCCGATGGTCGTCGTCGCCAAGGTCAACGGGGCGGCCATCGGTGGCGGCTGCGGGCTGGCGTGCGCGTGCGACATCGTGCTCAGCCACGCCGACGCAAAGCTCGGCTTCCCCGAGGTCGACCTGGGCGTGTGCCCCGCGGTCGTCGCCCCACTGCTTGTCAGGAAAATCGGCGCGGGCCCGGCACGGAACATCCTGCTGCGAGGCGGGCTGATGAGCGGCACACGCGCCCACGCGGTCGGTATCGTCGACGATCTGGCCGACTCGCGAGAAGACCTGGATGCGCTGTGCGACACCATTACCCAGCGCCTTGCCTCCGGCGGCGCGAACGCGATCGCCGCGACGAAGCAACTCCTGACCGAGATCGATGGCTCGGGCGACGGCACGCTCGCGGCCCGGGGCGCGGACCTGAGCGCCTCGGTGCTCGCCACGCCCGAGGCCCGCGAGCGGCTGTCGGCGATGTTCCAGAAGTCCTGATGGAATTACGAAAGCCCCCGCGAGTTCACCTCGCGGGGGCAGGCATTCCGTCGCAACGCGACGGTTATTAGGGTTCACCAATCTTCCTTACGGGCAGCCGGCGTCGAACTCGTTCTGGAACGCCAGGAAGTCGAACAGCGTCAGCACGCCGTCACCATCGAAGTCGGCGAGCAGGTCGCCCGAGTCGAAGGCGTTCTGGAACGCGAGGAAGTCGAAGATCGTCAGCACGCCATCGCCATCGATGTCGGCCCGGCAGGCGGTATCGAAGCAGATGTTGTCGATGCTGTAGATCCATGTGTCGGCGAACGAATCGATCTCGATACGCGTCACGCCGGACAGGCCATCGAAGCGAAGGTTCCGGGCCCAGTCGTTGCCGGTCGATGCCAACCCTTCGGTGCGAACCAGGGCCGCACCGCGGTAGAAGCGGATTGGGAACTCGAACCCTGGCGCGGGCGTGCCCGCGCTGTTGAAGTCGAACTCGATCGAGTCGATCGAGGGATTGAACCGCATGCTGAGCGTCAGTTCGCGGTCGCCCGAGGTTCCCCCAGCCGTCGCGTTCACGACCGACAGGGTGCCGAAGAACGAGACAAAATCGGAGATCGAAGCCGGCCCGCCGCCCGTGGTGCTGAATCGCACGCCGGCGTACTGGTTGGTAATGGCCTCGGCCGCGGCACGATCCTCGAACTGGATGCAGCCGGGGTTGCACAGCCACACCATCTGGGCTTCGAGCAGGTCGGCCACCTCCGTAGCGGTCATCGATTCGTACTCGAAGCCGTTGATGAGCGTGCGCTGGCCGCGGCCACCGATGATCGTCGCACCGGGGCCGAACACGGTGGTGAATCGCGAGACAACCTGGGCACCGGGCGAGGCGGTCATATCGTCGCCGTTGTCGTTCCATTCGTCGCCCGCGACGGTGACCGGGCTGGTCGCCACGCTCCACGAGGGGTGCCCGGTGTTGTTGTGGACGGGCTTGGGCGCGAAGAAGTCGACCGTGCTGGCGACGTCGAAGGTCGTCTGCAGGGATGGCGAGGCGTCCAGGTTCCAATACGAGAAGTGGACCTTCGCGCCGTCATCCACCGCCGCATCGACAATGCCCTCGAAACCGGCGGCGAAGCTGTTCGCCGGTTGGTGGATCACGATGCAGTCGTACCGACCGCTGGCGACCGCCGCGTTGAGCGCGGCAGTGTCGCTATCGATCAAGCGGTACCGGGCGGTACCAAAGGCGGCATCGGCGGCATCGACATCCCACTGCGCGTCGTCGCGGGCCTCGGTGTACACCAGCACGCCACTGCCGATGCCGAGCAGGTAGCGGATCTGGGCGCGGATGCCCGCCTGCGTACGGGCCTGGTTGGTCATCGAGCGGTAGTCCCAGGCGTTGTAGATGGTCCGCCCGCCGACCGACGTGGCGATCGCGCCACCCGTGCTGCTGAGGCCCGACCGGTAGCCGGTGTTCAGCGTCAGGTCGTCGCCGTTGTCGGCGTAGTACGGATCGGCCGCATCGGGGAAGAGGTTGCCGGTGCCACCCCAGGACGAATCACCGATATCGACCTTGCCCTTGGGCGCGAAGTAGTCGATTGCGCCGCTGAAGCCGAAGATGTCGCCGCTCAGCAGGTCGTCGCCGTTCCAGTAGGAGCAATGCAGGCGACCGCCGCCGTTCACCCAGTCACGCATCGCGGTGATGGTGTCGGCATCGAACAGATTCAGGGGATTGTTGACGACCACGACATCCCACCCACCGGCGGCGAGCTGGGTACGGAAGTCGGCTTGCAGGTTCCCGTCGATCAGCGTCACGGAAAGCCCGAGTGCATTACAGGCGTCTTCGGCGATATCGGTAGCCGACGCGGCGCTCTCGTTCTCCCAAACGAGAGCGGACTGCGCGCAAGCGAGGCCAGCGGTCGCCAGGAGCGACGCGGCAGAAAGAGCACATACATGGATCGGTTTCATCGGTTCTGTTCCTCCGTGCCCCAGCGCGTCGGACCTCACGCTGGACAACGCGGGCTGGGGCTGAGTCAGAAAGCGGAACAGAACCAACTGAGTCACGCAACTTCCAGATAATTTTTTGTGTTCGTGCGTAAATGCCGACGCTTGCGATGCGACTGGGTCTCAACGGGCCGTGAGCAAAATCCGCAGGTTCTCCTCGGAGATGTGCTCGATGAGCTGCACACGCTCGCGGGGGATGTGGATCTCCATCCGTTCGTTTCCCTCGGCCGCCTTGCGGAGGATGACCCAGTCGTCCTCTATGTCGTGGAGATAGCCCAGCACCTGCGTCGGCCATGTTGCGCCCCGTGCGGTCTGGAACACGGTGATGCCCCCGCCCGTGCTCGTCACGCTCTGGCCTCGCTCGGGGTGCTCGGCCTCGTGGACCAGGTACACCCGCACCGGGTCGTCGGCCGCCGACGAGTTTCCGAGCCCCAGGGCCGCCCCCGTCGCCAGCACCATCGCCACGCCACCAATCGCCAGCCATCGCTTCTGCCGCATGTTGAGCCCTCCCGGCCTTACGCGTCGCTCTGCGAATGCAACGCCACACGGTTACCCTCGCTGTCGTGGACGATCGCCCGGTAGCCGTGCGGCCCGATCGCGTGGACGTCCTGCTTGACCGTCCCACCCAATGTCGGCACCTTGACCACCGCGTCGCGAATCCGGCCGTCGACGTTGAGGTAGATCAGCGCGCCCTTCTCGCACACGGTGCCGGCGTCGGGCACCAGGCAGCCGCCATTGCCCTCGTCGTGCTCAAACACGGCAAACTCGAACCCATCGAACGACTCGCGGCCGACCTTGATGGCCAGCACCCCCGAGTAGAACTCGATCGAGCGATCGAGGTCGACCACGGGAAGGTCGAACCAGACGACGCGGTTGTGCTTGGTGTTGAGGTCGGACATGGAATACTCCTTTTATGCCGGCTGCTTCGCCTCGTTCAACTTCTTGCGAATCACCGTGTGCAGGATCCCACCGTTGCGGTAGTACTCGATCTCGATCGGCGTATCGATGCGGCACTTGCAAGTGAACTCGATCGCCTTGCCATCGGGCGTGCTCGCCTTGACGGGCACGTCGCAGCCGGGCTCGATGGGGCTGGGCAGCATGATGTCGAAGGTCTCGTCGCCCTTCAGGCCCAGGCTCGCGGCGCTCTGCCCGTCCTTGAACACCAGCGGCAGCACGCCCATGAACACCAGGTTGCTGCGGTGGATGCGCTCGAAGCTCTCGGCGATCACCGCACGCACACCCAGCAGCATCGCGCCCTTGGCGGCCCAGTCTCGGCTGGAGCCCATGCCGTAGTCCTTGCCCGCCAGAACCACCAAGGGCGTGCCAGCCTTCTTGTAGTCCATGGCGGCGTCGTAGATGTACTCGACGGGCGCACTGGCCAGGTCCTTGCCCTTGGTGAAGTTGCGGGTCCAGCCGCCCTCGGGCTGCTTCCCGCCCTCGGCGGCGATCTTGTTCTTCACGCGAACGTTCGCAAACGTGCCTCGCGTCATCACGCGGTCGTTGCCGCGGCGGCTGCCGAAGCTATTGAAGTCGCTCTGCTTCACGCCGCTCTCGATGAGGTACTGCCCCGCGGGCGTCTCGGGCTCGATGCGGCCGGCCGGCGAGATGTGGTCGGTCGTCACGCTATCGCCCACCAGCGCCAGGCACCGCGCGCCGCTCACCGGCACGAAGCCCGGGGCCTCCTCGGCCATCCCATCGAAGAACGGCGGGTTCTGGATGTAGGTGCTCTCGTCCTCCCACGGGTACAGGTCGCTCTCGGACACCGGCACCTTGTTCCACGTCTCGTTGCCCGTGAAGATGTCGCCGTACCGCCGCTCGAACTGCTCGCGGTCGATGCACGAGGCCACGACCTTCTGCACCTCTTCGATGCTGGGCCAGATGTCCTTGAGGTACACCTCCTTGCCATCGGGTGTGGTCGCCAGCGGCTCGTTGATCACGTCGATATCGATGCGGCCGGCGATCGCGTACGCCACCACCAACGGCGGGCTCGCCAGGAAGTTCGCCTTTACCTTCGGATGCACGCGTCCCTCGAAGTTGCGGTTGCCGCTCAAGACGCTCGCGGCGATCAGGTCACCACGCACGATGCCCTGCTCGATCTCGGGCGGCAGCGGGCCGCTGTTGCCGATGCACGTCGTGCAGCCGTAGCCAACGGTCTGGAAGCCCAGGGCGTTGAGATCCTCGGTCAGGTTGGCCTTGTCGTAATACTCCGTCACGACCTTGCTGCCGGGCGCGAGCGACGTCTTGACCCAGGGCTTGCGCGTCAGGCCGAGCGCCCGCGCCTTGCGCGCCACCAGACCGGCAGCCACCATCACGCTGGGGTTGCTCGTGTTCGTGCAGCTCGTGATGGCGGCGATGACCACCGAGCCGTGGTGCAGGCGGATCTTCTGGCCCACCCGCGGCGGGTGGCTGGCCTCGGTCAGCTCGACGACAACGCCGTGCTCGTCGAAGTGGGTCGAGTCATCGGAGCTCGGAACGGCATGCTCGGGGTTAACCGCCGAGAACTCGGCCTGTCCGCCCTCGCCGGCCCAGCGGTTCAGGTTCACGCTGCCGCTGGGCGGGTTCTTGCCGAAGGGGCCGGCCAACTCCTCGGTCCAGCGAGCCTTCATGTCGTGCAGGTCCACGCGGTCCTGCGGGCGCTTGGGGCCGGCCAGCGAGGGCTGCACGGTGCTCAGGTCCAGCTCCATCACGTCGGTGAACTCGGGGTCGGGCTGGCTCTCGTCCCACCACAGCATGTTGGCCCTGGCGTACTTCTCGGCCAGCTCGATCTCCTCCTCGCTGCGGTTGGTCAGGTGGAGGTACTCGATGGTCTTGTCGTCGATGGGGAAGAAGCCGCAAGTGGCGCCATACTCGGGTGCCATGTTCGCGATGGTCGCGCGGTCGGGCAGGCTGAGCGCCGCCATACCCGGCCCGAAGAACTCGACGAACTTCTCGACCACACCGAACTCGCGGAGCATCTGTGTGACGGTCAGCACCAGATCGGTCGCCGTCACGCCCTCGGCCAGCTTGCCGGTCATCTTGAAGCCCACCACCTCGGGCGTCAGCATGTACACCGGCTGCCCCAGCATGACCGCTTCGGCCTCGATGCCGCCCACGCCCCAGCCCAAGACGCCCAGGGCGTTGATCATGGTCGTGTGGCTGTCGGTGCCCACCAGGCTGTCGGGGTACACCTGGCGCTCTTCGCCGCTGGCGGTGTTAACGGTCCGTGTCAGGCAGCCGCGCGCGAGATACTCCAGGTTCACCTGGTGCACGATGCCGGTCGCCGGCGGCACGCAGCGGAAGTTGCTCAGGCTCTGCTGCCCCCACTTCAAGAACTTATACCGCTCGTTGTTGCGCTCGAACTCGTGCTGGGCGTTGATGGTCAGCGCCACACGCGTGGCGAAATCGTCCACCTGCACCGAGTGGTCGATCACCAGGTCGCACGCCACCTCCGGGTTGATCATCGTCGGGTCGCCGCCCAGCCGCTTCATGGCGTCGCGCATGGCCGCCAGGTCGACCACGCACGGCACGCCGGTGAAGTCCTGCAGCACCACGCGGCCGGGCGAGAAGGGCATCTCGACGCGGTTCACGTCCTTGGCGTTCCAGTTGGCCAACCCCGCCACGTCGTCCTGGGTCACGGTGAACCCGTCGACGTTCCGCAGCATCGCCTCGAGCAGCACGCGGATCGAGTACGGCAGCTTCCTGACGTTGCCCACCTTCTGGTCGGCCAGAGCCTCAAGGGCGTAGTACGTGTAGTCCCCGCTTTTGCTGGTGCTGAGCGAGCGGCGGCTGTTGAACGGGTTGCTGGCCATGGTGAGTCCTCCTGAAGGGGCGTTGCGAGCAGGTCTACCAGTAGTATCGCCGGGTCGGACCTATTGGTCCAACTGCTTGTGTGCAGAGTTTATATAGACAATGACTATAACGAGCCAGCTACCCGTCTATTGGCTCGTCCGGCGGCTGGGTCTCCCAGTGCTCCAATCGCCCCAGTTCCTGCCCGTGCTCGAACAGGGCGGTCATGTCCTCGGGATCGAAGTCGTCCCACTCGGGGTTGCCATCGAACTGGCGGATGTAGTTGAACCGGAACTCGACGCCGGCCTCGAACGCCTCGGCGTAGAGCTTCTGCAGGCTGCCGATGGCGACCTCGCTGATCATCGTGCCCACCGACCGTCGGGCGATGCCCAGCATGGGCACCCAGCCGAAGTCGACCTCGCGGTATTGGCTTCGCATCTGCCCGTTGATGAGCGCGTACAGCCGGGCCGGCGGCACGCTCGGATCGTCGCGCCGCGATTCGAGCACGTGCGATAGTTGCGCCAGCTCGCGCCGCCAGAAAACGTTCTCGCGCAGCCCGCCATCGACGTGCCAGCGGTGCCTCTGCCGATCGTCGCGCAAGCCAGACTTGATCTTGATCGGCGGGAACGCCATGGGCACCGCGCTCGCTGCGAGCAACACCTTGCGGAACAGCTTGTACTCGTTCGCCAACGCGATGCACACCATGTCCCAGATCACCAGCCGGCCATCCGCAAGATCGACCGTCGCGACATACAGCCCGCGGTCGGCACCCTGCTCGGCGACCTCCTTGATGACGCTCTTGGTGATGTGCTTCTCGATCAGCTCGGCCAGCGGCTTCGAGCTCAGCAGCGACTTGCTGAACGGGATGCTCACCCACAGCCGCTTCTTGTAGACCTTCTCGGTCGTCACGGTGGTGTAGATCTCGCGCAGCGCCGCGTCAGCCTTGTCATTGCCCAAGAACGCCAGTGGTGCCATGAGCGAGCCCGTGCTGATGCCGGTGACCACATCGAACTTGGGCCGATCGCCGCGCTCGGCCCAGCCTGTGAGATATCCCGCGCTGAACGCCCCGAACTTGCCGCCGCCCGAGATCGCCAGCACGGTCAAAGGCTTGACCGGCCCCGCCGGGCACACCACGTCGGCCGCGCTCTGCGCGAATTCGCCGCTGCGCAGCGCACGGCAGCGGACCTCCGGGCGTTCGTCGTGCTTGGCCATCCGTGCCTCCCGTGCCTAGAGCGCCGATACTTCGCCGGCCTCCAGGTCTATGACGAAGCCCACCGGCCCCGCGTTCACCACGATCGCCCCACTCTGACGCTCGAACCGCCCGCCGCTGTCGTGGATGTGCCCGCAAACCACCAATGGCGAGCCCACACGCTCCATCGCCGCGCGCACCGAAAGCGACCCGGCGTGCCGGCCGGCGCTGGTCACGTCGAGCACGCCATGCGGTGGCGAGTGGCTGACAATCACAGCTTGTTCGGGACAGGACTCCAGCAATTTCGCCGCCTCGTCCTCGGTCAGGTCGAAGCTCCACGCCCCAAACGGCGTCACGGGAACACCCGCGCCAAGACCGAAGAACGGCACGCACCCGATCGTGGCCGCCTCGCCGTGGAGCACGCAAGCACTGTCCCACCCTGCGCACGCGACGGCGAGCGCGTCGGGCCGCTCGTTATTCCCTGGCACCAGCACGGTGGGCTTCTCGATGGCCTGGAGCACGTCCACCGTCGGCTCGAGCCCGTGGTGCTGGTTGGCCAGATCCCCGGCAACGACCACGACATCAACGCCGCCGGCGTGCGCGACGATAGCCTCGGCGTGCGGGCGGCTGGTGTGGATGTCCGAGCAGGCGAGGATGCGCATGCCAACACACTACGACGCTGTTGCCATCGCCGCATGGAGATCCTGCTCGAACGCCGCCGCCGCGGGCGAGGGCGCGCGGTCGCGCCGCCGCACGAGGGCGAGCCCGCGCAGCAATCGGCCGTCCCGGCACGCCAATCCGGTTGTCTCGCTCAGGGCCATCCGGCTGACGAACCCAACCCCCACGCCCGCTTGCACCATGCGTGCGATGCCCTCGATCGAGCGTAGCTCCACGACGACCTCGAGATGCACGCCGTGCGCGATGGCCGCCTGATCGATCACCGCTCGCACGCTGCTGCCGGCCTCGAAGCCGACGACCGCCTCGCCCGCGAGCTCCTCCCACGCAAAGTCGGTGTGCCCCGCGAGCGCATGCCCGGGCGGCAGGATCAGCCGCAGCTCATCCTGCGCCCGTGCCACGGTCATCAGCTCGCCACTCCCAGGAATGTTCACCGGCAGCGTGACCACGCCCAGGTCTAGCTCGCCCTTCAGCAGCGCCTCGGCCACCTGGCTGCTGCCCGCCTCGCGCACGCTGACCCGCAGGTCGCGGTGCTTGCGGCGGAACCGCTCGACCACGCCGGGCAGCAGATACGTCACCACCGTCGCCCCCGCGCCGATGCGCACCGTCCCGGCCTCGAGCCCCGCCAGCGCCCGCACCGCCCGCACTCCTGCGTCGACGTTGCGCACCGCCTGGTCGGTATGCTCGAGCAGCGTGAGGCACGCCTCGGTCGGCGTCAACCCCCGCCCCGTGCGGCTGAACAGGTCGACGCCCAACTCCTCCTCAAGCTTTCGGACCGCGGCCGACAGCGTCGGCTGGCTGAGCCCCAGCCGCTGGGCGGCGACCGTCATGGTGCCCGCGTCGGCGATGGCGCGGAGGTATCGGAGGGGGGTGAGTTCCATGGGCTATTGATCCACCCAGATGACCTGATCACGGCGCGATGGATCGCGCCCGGCCATGATGCGCTCGGCGTCGTGCGCCCCGATCGTTCCGTCGTAAACGAAGATACATCGAACCCCCGCCATGCGCGTGGCGTTACAAGCGTACTCGACCATGCGGTACCACAGCTTGGAGCGATGGACGACGTTCAGCCGCTCCTCGTCGAAGACGAACTCGACGTCCATCGTCTGCTGGTGGAAATCGAGCGTCGATCTGTAGTCGAAGAGGATTTCGTCCTCCAGCGAGACCTGGACATTGATGGTGCCCTGCATGCCCCGGCGTGCTAGCTCGTCCAAAGCCTCGCTGAGGCTGCTTGTTTGCTCGATCCAGCCGTCGCCATAGACCTGCTTGACCACGAACGCAAACCCAGGCTGGCCGAGCATCTCGGTCACACGCTCGAGCACGCGCTCCGTGGACGCACCAAAGAAACCGAAGTTGAACGCCGGGAACGAACCATGCGCGTGGGACGCAAGCATCTCGTCGAGAACAGAAGCTGGAAGCTCGTGCATGGCGGCGTCACTCATCGTCGTGGAACGTACACATCGGACACGGCCCACGATCTGTGATCAGCGGTCAGTGGGCCACCGCCCTCGAAGGCCCCGCTTCGGCCCCGATTGTCGATTGGCGGCTCCCCGCGACCGATTGGCGGCCCTCGATGACCGATCATCGGCTCCCGGCAAGCGCTTCGCGGCTCCTGTGCATCGTCCCTCGGCCGCCCACAGACGATGCGCAGGAGCTGATAGCCAGTGCGCAAGAGCACACAGTCGATGCGCAACGGCCGACACACAATGCGCAAGAGCAGAATATCGAGGTTTGCGGACCGCAATCCAACGAACCCTCACAGATTGGCGTTCGCCGGGGTCATTATATAAGGCTATTGTTCGGCATGCCCCCCACCCTCACCACCACCACCCTCACCAGCCCCGTGGGCGTCCTCACCCTGGCCTCCATCACCAATGCCGACGGCCCCCGCGTCGCCCTGGTCGAGTTCGGCCACCGGGCCCCGGCGGCCATGGACGCCCTGGCCACCCTCTTCGATGCGGAGGTCAAACCCAGCGTCGACCCGCCCGAGTGCCCGGCCCTGGCCCTGCTCATGCGGGAGCTGGCCGCCTACTTCACCGGCGACCTGCGCGAGTTCACCGTGCCCCTCGAGCTGGCCGGCACCGCCTTCCAGAGCTCGGTGTGGAACGCCCTGCTCGACATCCCCTACGCCCAGACCATCAGCTACGGCGACCTGGCGAGGGCCATCGGCAAGGAGCCCGGGGCCTCGCGGGCGGTCGGGGCGGCCAACGGGGCCAACCGGCTGGCCATCGTCGTGCCGTGCCACAGGGTGGTGGCCGCCGACGGCAGCCTGCACGGCTACGGCGGGGGCTTGGATCGCAAACGCTGGCTCATCGACCACGAGCGCACGGCCGTGGGCGGCCTGTTCGCGTCGGCGAGCTGACCGCCTCCCGCGGGGGGGTAGAGACCCTTTTCTTCAGGTCAGCGCGGCAATCATCCGTTGATACACACGCATGCGCGTGACCACCATCATCCCAAGCCGGGGAACACCCGGCGGCCCCCTCGCCCGTTGCGTCGCGGCGTTGCTCGCCGGGCGCGACGCCAGGCTCCGCATCATCGCGAGCATCGATGCCCCAGACGCCCCCGACGAGCTCGAACCCCTGACGCGCGACGGCTCGGTGAAGGTTGTCGCCGGCGAGCAGGGCGGGCCAGGAGCCGCGCGCAACCGGGCGCTCGAGTACGCCGAGGGTGATCTTGTACTGTTCTTGAACGACGACGTGGTCCCCGCGCCGCGGCTCGTCGACCACCACCGCGCCGCGCATCGCGACGGCTTGCCGAAGCTCGTCCTGGGCGATGCCCCCTTCGCCGTGCCGGGCGAAGATCGCGTCATCGACCGTCTCACGCGCGAGACGGCCCTCCTGTTCTTCTACAGCGACATGAACTCGATGGAGCGGGATCGAGACTGGAGCTTCCGCCACGCGTGGACGCTCAACCTCTCGGTGCCGCGTGCGATCTGTGAGCCCTTCGACGGCCGGCTCAGCCATCCGATGTTCGACGACCTCGAATGGGCCTACCGCGTCACCACCGACAACGGCGCGCCCGTGCTCTACCGCCCCGAGGCCAGCGTAACCCACCACCACCGCTACGAGCCCGCGCAGATCCTGGCGCGCGAGGCCTTGTTGGGCCACCAGGCCCTGGCCCTGCACCGCACCAACCCCGCCTGCGCCACCGCCGTCTTCGGTGATCGCTTCGACGGCTCGCCGGCTTCGACCAGCGACGCCCAGGCCCTCATCACCGCCGACGCCGCGCAGGAATACGCGCACTTCGAGGCTGTAGCCACGCGACCCGCGCTGAGCGCTAACATCCACGACCTCTTCGCCCGCGCCCGCACCTGGCGCATGGCCGCCCGTGCCGCCGGCTATCTGGCTGCCGTCAATGGCAAGCCGTCACCCACGGCTGCCAGCATCTTCCCCGTTGGAACGGGCGTGTGAAACGCGTCGTCCTGTTCGGCAGCCGCCGCCCGCTCGACCAGTTCGCCGGCGTGCCGCAGACGTTGGAACAACTGGGCACGGAGGTCGTCTACGAACGCCTCTGGGATCGCCAGATGCGCTTCGGCCATCACGCGAACCCCAATGCCATCGACGGTGCGCACGCGCTCGCCTTCGCCGACCTGAGCTACAACGCGCACCTCGCGCCGACACGCCTCGCCCGCGAGCGGGGCATCCCCACCGTTCTGCTCGTCGACGGCGTCGTCGAATACGCCAACACCTTCATGAATCCCTGGCTCGGCCCCACGCACCTCCAACGCACACCCCACGACCTCGTACTCGCCACGGGCCCACTGCAAGCGAAGCTCCTCGAACACCTCGGCAACCGCGTCGTCACCACGGGCCTGCCACGCCTGGACGGCTTCGAGAACCGCATTACCGAAGCGCGAAAGCACCTCGAGCCGAACCAGTGGCTGCTCGCCGTCACCGCTCTCACACCCGCCATGGACGACGATGCGCTGAGCCGCGTGCGAGGCATGCTTCGCACCATTCGTGACGAGTCCAAGCGTCGCAATCTCAGTGTACGTTGGCGCATCGCTCCCCATCTGGCCGACGCGCTCGGCGTGCCGGTCGACACGGCCGCACTTATCGAGTCCCTCGCCGGTGCCAAGGCCACGCTCACCACTGCCAGCACGCTCGCCGTCGAATCAATGCTCGCCGGCGTGCCCACGGCCGTTGCCCATCCGCATCCCTGGCCGCTGTGGGTGCCCGCCGCGTGGGTGTGGCAGGCGTCCCCCGACAACGCACCGCTCGGCAACTTGCCCATCGAGTACCTCACGACATGCTCGGCTGTCCTCGATGCGCCCCTGGCATCGCCAGACCTCAGGAACCAGCGGGCCATACTCGACCAGCTCCACACACCCAAGGCCGCAACCAACGTCGCGCGCACGCTGCTCGGTGCAACGCCGGCTAGCAACGCCAACCCCATCCCATCCATGGCCCGCGTTCGCGTTGCGCCCTCCCCCTGCGACACGCTGCACATCGCCATCTGCGATCACACGCAACCGCGACCACGGATCGTCGATCACGCCCTGCGCGCAATGACGACCAATACACACGACCACCTGCTGTGCGTTGGCTTGAGCCCGCTCAACTTCCAGAATACCAACACGCCCTCGCTCGACCACCCACGCGCCCACGAGGTCATCCTCGACCCTATCGCCGCCGAGCACGAACGCGCCCAATCACTCCTCGATACCGCGCTCGTACTCAAGCCCACGCGCGTTTCCTTTGACGACAACCGCGCCCTCGCTCTGGCCGCCCAACTCGTCTCACGCGGCGTTCGATGCGACGATCCTCGATTGGCTTCGAGAAGTGACCATGCCGTACACACGACCGAGCAATGGCCCTTGGCCCCTCGCTCGCCCGCAAGCGAAATCGAGGCCGACGCCTGGCTCGAACGCGAGCTCTGCCAAGCCGGCTACGCATACATCGCTTACGACCAACCGGAAGAGGATTGCGATGCCGTGCTCGTGCGGGCCGCGTCACCTCGACCACACCCGGCAGTCTTGGAGCAGTGGCGTACCCGTGGCCTGGGCGTCGCCGTCTCACCCAACATGCATGTTGAAACAGGCGTCTACGCCGCCGAGAGTGCCCTCGCGCGCTTACAACACCAAGGCTGCACACGCCTCTGCGTCGCTGGCACGGCCGAGCGCTCACCCATCCTCGCCGCCCCCATCCGCCACGGCGCACCCATCTTCGGCTGGCTCGACGACGACGCGCTCGACCCCACGACCCACATGGGCCTGCCCGCGCACCCGTTCGAGAGTGGCTTGGCCAGACTCAAGCCCAACGGCCTGTTCGTGCTGCGCGAGCCCATGCTCGACCGCTGCCGCGCCACCGGCCTGCCTACCGAATTAATCGACCTACACGAAGCTCTTGCGCACCAGCCCGATCATCGCGTCGGCGAACCGATCCATCGCGAACCGCTCGCGCACCCGGGGGTTGATCGACGCTGACCAATGCTCACGCCAGCCGGTATCCCGGGCTTTGCGCGCTATCCGCTCCAACTCGTCCTCGCTCGCGAAGCCGATCTCACCCACGTCCACCAGCATCACAGCCGGATCGTCCTCGGGCATCCTGGGCTTGCCCAGCGGGCAGTCTTTTAGGATGCCCATCTCGTAGGCCGAGGGCGACACGACACCATCATCGCCGAGCGTCAGCCCGCACCGCCCCCACAACGCCGCCACGCGTATCAGCCCATCGTGATTCGCGATGACATAGCTGGGCCGCCCGTCCTCGGTCCGGCCATCGGGCTCGACCTGCCCCACCATGGCGTTGAGCTGGAACCACCGCGCCCGATCGACGTCCTCGAAGCTCCGCCGCACGACCGGCAGCCCACCGCTCATCGCCGCCTCGGCCACGCGCTGGTGCATCAGCCCGCGCACCGACGCGTGGATTGTCACGCCCGCGAGCTGGTACGCGGCCCGCAGCTCCTCGCCGTGCCCCAGCTCGCCCCTGGCGTACTCGGCCAACTCGGGGTGTTCCTCCCAGCCATTGCCATACAGGTGCAGCCGCCAGCCGTTGCGCTCGCACACCGCGGCGGCCCACACGGCCGATTGCTGGCGATAGTGCAGATCGGCCAACGGCATGACGATCTCGTGCAGGAAACCCTCGACCATCGCCGCCGGCGGTGTCCGCCCGCACCCGCTGCGGATCGCCTCCTCGCATCGGGCTCGCAGCTCCCGCGCTGTCCACCGGTGCTCGCGCTGCGCGCGCTCCAGCCCAATGGGAACCAGCCGTTCCATCTCCGCGATCGCGCGGCCCGTGGGTGTCGCGCCCCCGGCTTCCTCGATCTTCCGCCGCACGTACGCCGCAGGAAGCTCGCTGTGCCGCGTCATCATCGCCACGTCACACCGCAGGTGCTCGAACTCTTCACCCACCGGCTCGCGATGGAACTTCGCCGGCGACACCGCGTTGGGCCACGCCAGCATCCGCTCCTCGGGCAGTCCGACGCGCGTCCGCAGCTCCGGATACAGCATACCGACTACATAGTCGAGCGTGCCCACCCGCGGCGGCGAGGCTCCGGTGAAGTAGTGCGGCATCGCATCCTGAGACCAGGTCACCACGGGCACGTGCGGCGGCAGCACCGGGCCGATCTGCGGCCTGAAAAAATTCAGCAGCACGACACCATCGGGATCGAACTCGGCCACCGCACGCGTGTAATGCAGCTGCGTCTGACGCGTGTGGTCGTCGGGCTCGAGCAGCAGCCTGGCCTCGTGGCCGATCGCGTCGAGCGCATCGACCAGGTCCGCCGCCGCGTGCCGCATGTACGTCGAGAAACGTGTCGTACTGACGAGGATCCGCAGCGTCTTTCCTTCCCGCCAACGCGCCCGGACCGCTTCGCGCCGCTGCCGGCTGTTGGCCCCCTCGCGCATCATGGCGACGCGATCGCGCATCAACGCCTGCTGCCGCGCGTGCGCCTCGCCCAGCACCTTGGCCACGCCCGTCGCCAGTTCGGGCGGTGCCCCGTTGGGGATGACGTCCTTGGGCAGTGGGTCGTCCACACGCTCGGTGAGCCACGCCTGGAACGCCGACATGCCCAGCGGCCCGATGAACCACTCGACTCCGGGAGCACCGAGCAGATCCCGCGCCGCGGCCTGGCCATCCGAGGCGGCGTACCGCGCGATCGCCGCCAGCGCGACCTCGGCCCGAGGCTCGACAACGAAGATCCGTGGCCGATACTGCAACACGCCAGACCTGTCGGCAATCGCTCGCACCAGCACGTCGGCCGAGCCCAGCCCCGCCACCGCGACCGGCGGCGCGAACCGCTCGCCCGCCGGCCAGATCACCTTGCCACCCCCAGCCACCGGCGCTTCGGCCAGTGCCGAGCCAACACCTTCGAGCACGCCGCCCGAGATCCCCCACCGCTCACTCGCCAACGGCCACAACGACCGCGCGAGCTCGAGCAGCGGGCCAGACCCAGCGGGCGCACGGACAGCGGGGATCGCGGACATCCCCAGTCCATCGGCCCCGGGCTCGTGCCCGCACCAGAAGATGGCCGATGACCGCCCCGTGAGCGCCTTGCATACGCAGAACCTGCCGACCGAGTCCACGCCACCCGCCACATGGCAGCCCAAGGCCCCGCGCCTGCCGCTCGTGCCCCAGCTCCGCGAGCGACTGCTCGACCGCACCGCCGCCTGGCTGGCCGCTCATGGCGTGAAACGCATCGCCCTCTACCCCGGCGGCCGCCACACCCGTGCCATCATCCGCCAGCCCTGGCTGTTCCACGGCATCGAGGTCGCCGCCGTCCTCGACGACCAGCCCGAGCGCGACCACCTCGCCGGCGTTTGTGTCCTCTCGCCAACCCAAGCCGCCCAGAGCCCGACCTTCCAGGCCGTCGTCCTCAGCGCCACCGAGCACGAAGACACGCTCCGCGATCGCGCCCACGCCGCCTTCGCCGGCACAGCGGTCAAGGTCGTCTCGCTCTACCTGCCCGACGATTCCCTCTGGGACGCCAACACGACCGTCGAACGCCTCGTCGCCCGCGGCATCCCTCTCGACGATGCCCGCTGGCTCGTCGACAACCGCGGCGAGCGTCACGATGCCCTGCTGCCCATCATCCCTCCCGCGCGGACCGAGCTGCACGCGCGTCGGTACGAGCTCGCCGCAGACATCGCACTCGAGAACAACGCCCGGCGCATCGCCGACGTTGCCAGCGGGACCGGCTACGGCTCACGGTTGCTCGCGACGATCGCCGACGCCACCACCGACGGCGTCGACCTCGACCCCGACGCCATCGAGTACGCCCGCCGCCACCACGCGTGCGAGGGTCGCTGCGCGTTCCACGCCGCCGACGCCTGCGACACACCCCTGAACTCCAACACCTACGACCTGGCCGCCAGCTTCGAGACCATCGAGCACGTCCAGAACGCAACGGGGCTCATCGCGGAATTGCACCGCATCCTCAAGCCCGGCGGCACGCTGGTCATCAGCACGCCCAACCGTATCGGCCCCACGCCCTACCACGTCCACGACTTCGGCCTTCCCGAGTTCTCGGCGATGGTCGAGAGCTGCCTCACCGTCGAGCGTTGGATCGGCCAGAACGCCACCGATGAGGTGTATAGCCCAGGCCTGCCCCCCGGCATGTGGGCCATCGACCGGGCGGCCGCCATGGACGAGCGATGGACCGGTCTGGGTGGGGGCGGCGGCGGCAAGCCCCAGTTCCTCATCGCCATCGCGCGCAAGACCGGCAGCTCGCGGACGACACCCGTCGATCACATCGACGCCATCGTCTCTTGGCTGCACCAACGGCGTTGAGTTCCACGCACGAGAACGGAGGCCGGCCACACCGGGGTCGCGTAAGAGAACCCCGGCGAGCCGGCTCTCCTTGTCTTCGCGCGGGGCTTAGGAGAGAGCCCCTACGGGCAACCCGCGTCGAAGAGGTTCTGGAACGCGAGGAAATCAAAGATGGTCAGCGACCCGTCCATATCGATATCGGCCGACACCTCGCCTCCATCAAACCGGTTCTGAAACGCCAGGAAGTCGAAGATGGTCAACAAGCCATCCATGTCCAGGTCCGCCCGGCAAACCGGGTCCGTCACCATGTAGTTTGCCGGCCCGTGGAGCAGCTCACCAACCGCCGAGACCAGCTCGATCTCGACAGAGTCAGTCCGCGTCACGATGAACTCGCCCGCGGCGGTCCACAGACCCTCACCCACGGCCTGGCCCGTGCGCTGCTCGGATGTTCCCATATCGCGGCCATCAACGTTCCACTGGATGTGGTCGGCGATGTCGGAGCTGTCGCCGAAACGCACGGTGCCGTCGTCACCGGGGAAGAACACCTGCATACCGAAGGCATCCTGGTCGAGCGGCCCGGCAATCGCGCCGCCGAGATCGCTGGCGTTCACGCCGGACGGGAAGCCACCGGGCATGTCGTCGTTGGTGAAGACCGTCAGGCTCTGGCCGGCGTCGAGGCTGAACCCGTTCAGCCCGGTCGAGCCCGTATACCGGCGCGCCTCGTTGAAGTCATGGGAGCACAACCGCCAGCCGTCGAGCGCGATCGTCTCGTCGGTCGTGTTGGCGATCTCGATGGTGCCGTCGGCAAAGCTCACGCGCACAATCTGGACGCCGCGCTCAATCGGGTCGACTTGCGCCGTCGCCATCGATGAGGACACGACCAAAGCACCACACGCGGCAAGCAGTAAAGAGTTGGACACAATATTCTCCGATCCAGTTTGGTTTCTGTTGGCGTCTCGATTAACCATGGCCGACATCGACTCCGCCACACCCATGAAATGTTCGCGGCACTCCGCGACGTTGCACCGGTCAACTGCTATGCGAGCGTTTTTGTGCCCCATCGCAACAGATCCCACTTCGGGATACCTCCAAGCGGGGATGCACCACATGACTGGAGCAACCAGACGGGACCGGCCGATGCCCGAGACCGACACCAAGCAGGAGACCACGCCGAGCGCGAGCCGATGCCGGGCCCGCCGCCATCACGATGCCCGCCACGCGTCTGGACCAGCCCGAGTTCGCCGAGCTCTTCGATCGAGCCACGCCCACGCTGCGCCTGGTCGCGGCGGCCGAGGTGGGCCGGGCCCACGCCGACGACGTGGTGCAACAGGCCGCGATCATCGCGCTCCAGCGGCTCGATCGCTTCGAGGCCGGCACCGACTTTCGCGCCTGGATGGCCGCCATCACACGCGGTGCCGCTCGCAACCACCGCCGCAGCGAGCAGGCCCGCGGCCGCCGCGAACGAACGCCCCGGCTCCTCCCACGCCGCCAGCCCAAGCCCGCCGATAACCCCACGTTCGAGCAGCACGCGCCGCTCTTCGACGCGTTAGCCGAACTGTCCCCCGCCCAACGCGAGTGCTTGCTGCTGCGCGTGGTGGGCGAGCACACCTATGAAGAGATAGCCACCATCCTCGACATCCCCGCCGCCACCGCACGCAGCCACACCTATCGGGCACGCGCCCACCTGCTCGAACGCCTCGAATCGAGAGGCGACACCCCATGACTGCCCAGCCACCCACACCCCGGGATCTCGAACGACTCATCGCCCACGCCGATGGCGAGGGCACGCCCGACGAACGCGCGGCCTTCGAAGCCGAACTGGAGCAACGCCCCGAACTCGCCCGCGCGCTGCAACAGCTCCACGCGAACGACACCGCCCTGCGCGACCACTTTGCCGCGCCGCCATCCACACCCGCGCGATGCTCGCGCCGCCAGTTCCGGATCTACGGAGCCGTCGCCGCCCTCGCCGCCGCCCTGGCTATCACGATCACGCTGAGTGTGTTCTTTATGCACGAGCCCGTGCGCACCGTCCAGCTCGGCCACGCCCGCGGCGTCTTCGAGGGCCCCTTCGAGCCCGCCGAGGTCTGCGACACCCGCGAGAAGTTCCGCCAGTATGGCCTGGACACCTTCGGCGTGCCCCTGCTTGCCGACTTCCAGCAAGCCGCCGCCAGCAACGTCGCACTCATCGGCTGGACCGCCTACGAGGGCCGCTACGGCCGCGATGTCGAAGCCGGCGAGAAGCCCCTGCGCGTCCTGCTCGCCCGCGCTCCCGGCGGCGAGCGTGTCATCGTCGTCTTCCGCCCGCCGGGTACCCTGCGCTTCGACACTAACTACACCCACGGCTTCACCCAGCACACCACGATGCTTGGCGGCCTGGTCGTCGACGAGATCAGCACGCTGGAAAAGCCGGTGGTGCTGCCGTTGTTGGGGGTGGAGGGCGAGTGACAGTTACGGGCAACCGAGGTCGAAGGCGTTCTGGAACGCCAGGAAGTCGAACAGCGTGAGCTCGCCATCACCATCGAAGTCGGCTGCGAGATCGCCCGCATCGAACAGATTCTGGAACTCAAGAAAATCGAATACGGTGAGCACGCCATCACCATCGAGATCGGCCCCGCACGCGTCGGCCTCGAAGAGCGTCGCCTCAAAGAAATAACTCGCGGCCGCAAGGCTGTCGCTGACCTCCTCGAAGCCGTCGGTCCGATCGGCGGCCGTCGCCGCAATGCGCAGCTCGTAGGCCCCCGGATCGAGCGCGATCTCGATAGGCGCCACGGGCCGCAGCAGCAGCCGCGTGCCGATGTCGTCCAGCACGGCCTCCACCTCGAACTCGACCTCGAACGTGCCCGTGTTCACCAACCGGATCGACGCCCCCGCATCGCCGGGACGATCACGAGACACGATTCCATCGAAGGCCCGATCGACCAGCAGCTCGAAGTCCTCGATGAGCAGCGTCGCCGAGCCGGCCGCCACGAACTCCAGGCGGTACAGGCTCGTGGCGTATGCCTCGCCAAATCCCTGGATGAACAGCTGCGCCACGGCCGAGCCCGAGGCGTCGATGAGGTCGCCGCCCGCCATTGGTGAATCGGGAACAAAGAAGCTCACCTGCTCGGCACGCGATCGATTCGACGCGAACGGCGGGATGGCCGCGAGGGCCGACACCGACTCAACAAAGTCACCAGCCTCCATCGACGATGCCAGGTCGCGGTCGCGCACCGGATCATCGAACACCAGCGCCAGCGCCTCGGCCTCGACGATCCGGCTGATTTCGCGATCCTGGGCCGCCACCTGCCCCGCGAGCGCCGCCGACGATCCAAGGATGATCTTCCACCACCGCATGCTCCACCTCCTTTTAGCATTGTAACGAAAACCGCCGCGATCGCGATGAAGACTTCGAGAAGACCCGCGAACGCCCTCCCTACCCTCTCCGCCTATGACCACCAAACCCCGAATCCTCACCGGCGACACCCCCACCGGCCAGCTCCACCTGGGCCACCTGGTGGGCAGCCTCGAGAGCCGCGTCGCGCTCCAGGACGAGTACGACTGCTTCTTCCTCATCGCCAACATGCACGCCTACACCACCCGGGCCGACAAGCCGGCGGGCATCCGCGAGAGCACCTTCGAGATCGTGAAAGACTGGCTGGCCGTCGGCATGGACCCCAGCCGCGCCGTGTTCGTGTTGCAGACCGAGGTCCCCGCCATCGCCGAACTCACGTGGTTCTTCGCCATGCTGCTGCCCTTCAACCGCGTCATGAAGAACCCGACGCTCAAGACCGAGATCAAGGACAAGGACCTGGGCGACACCTACTCCTTCGGCTTCCCCATGTACGCCGTCGGCCAGTGCGCCGACATCCTCGCCTTCCGCCCCGAGCTCGTACCAGTGGGCGAGGACCAGGTCGCCCACATCGAGATGTGCCGCGAGGCCGCGAGGCGTTTTAACCAGGTCTATTGCGGCGTCGACCCGCACGCCGAGGACCACGAGCACGAGGCCCTGGGCGGCGTGTTCCCGATCCCCCAGGCCAAGGTCGGCCGCATCGGGCGATTGGTCGGCACCGACGGCAAACAAAAGATGTCCAAGAGCCTGAACAACGCCATCATGCTGGGAGACACTTTCAAGCAGATCAAGAAGAAGATGGGCCAGCTCTATACCGGGCGCCAGACCATGGACGAGCCCGGCGACACCACCAACGCCCTCTTCGACTACGTCCGCGCCTTCATCCGCGACGAGACCCGCGTGAAGGAACTCGAGACCAAGTACGCCGCCGGCGACAACATCGGCGACGGCCACATCAAGGTCGAGGTCGCCCAGGCCATCGACGAGCTCATCGCCCCCATCCGCGAGAAACGCGCCGAGCTCGCGGGCGAGGCGGGCGACAAGGTGGTGTTGGAGATCCTTCGCGACCACTCCAACAAGGCTAACGCCGTGGCCGAAGACACACTGGCAAGAGCGAAGGCGGCGATGGGGCTGGATTTCTTCGGGCGGGAGTTGCGGTTTCCGAGGTAAGAAGTTGAACGCGGAGGTCGCGGAGGGCTTGGAGTAGAAGAGGGCTCTTTCCGAGCCGCGTGCGTGAGCACGCGGACCAACACCCAAACTTCATGATCGTGCCTCGTCGGCAGCCTCGATCTCTTCCAGCGCCACGCTCACGCCGTACGCGTCTAGGCACGCCTGAGCCGCGTCACTGATCCGGGCCACGCGGGGATCTTCGTGGACCAACTGCTCGATCGTGGGGCTGGCCTCATGGCACGGGATGTCCGTGAACGGGCCGCCCGCGAGGTCAAGAAACCGCTGGAGCGCTTTTAGCTCCACTGGAGTCCACGGACCGGCTGCCAGATCGGGGCGGGCTCTTTGCACGGCTCGCTCCCGCCGCTCCACGTTCCACTGGACCAGTTCGAGCGTGTCCGAAATGATCTCATCCAGCAGCGCGTACTCGCTGGCGGTGGCCTCGCGGATGCACCACTTGTCCTGGTACGCCTTCGAAGCCACGCGAGCGATCGCCAGCAGGACATGCCTTTGATGTGCCGTGAATCGGTCTTCCACACACGAAGGTAGCCAGTCGGCCCTCCGTATGCCTAGTCACTGACGCCACTCAATGGTTATCTTTATTCATGCCCCTCCGCCCGCTCATCCCCGTCATCGCCGGCCCCACCGCCGGCGGCAAGACCGGCCTGGCCATCGCTTGCGCGAAGCTGGCCGAGGCGAGTGGCCTCACACCGCACGCGGCGGTCATCTCGGCCGATGCCTTCCAGGTCTACCGCGGCCTGGACATCGCCAGCGCCAAGCCGACGAGGGAAGAACGCGACGGCGTGCCCCACCACCTGATCGACATCGTCGAACCGACCGAACCCTTCACCGTGGCCCAGTGGCTGGAACTGGCGACACAGAGGATCGACGAGATCGAGGCCGCGGGCGGCTGGCCCATCATCGCCGGCGGCACCCACCTCTACATCAAGGCCCTCATCGACGGTCTGTTCGATGGCCCCCCCGCCGACGACGCCCTGCGCGAACAACTCCGCGCGATGCCACCGGCGGAACTCCGGGCCGAACTCGAACTCGTCGATCCCCAAGCCGCCCAGCGCATCCACCCCGCCGACCAACGCCGCACCATCCGCGCCATCGAGGTCCACCGCATCACCGGCACGCCCATCTCAGACCACCAGAACCAGTGGGACAGTGGGACCGGCCCCCTGGCCGACCGCCTGCTCCTGGTCACCCTCCAGTGGCCGACCGAGGCCATCAACACCCGCATCAACGCCCGCGTGAAGGCCATGGTCCAGGCCGGCCTGGTGGAGGAAACCCGCCACCTCTGGGAAGCCAACCGCCTGGGCCCGCAAGCCGCCCAGGCCCTGGGCACAAAACAAATCCTCGCACATTTGCAATCCGGATTTCCCCTCGATTCCACCATCGAGCGGACAAAAATCGAGACCCGCCGCTTTGCCAAGAACCAGCGCACCTGGCTCCGCCGCCTGGCCTCGCAGGCCGCCAGCAGCCCCAAACGGCTGGCATTCCATCCCGAATCCGAGGACGCGGGCACCTTCACACAAACTCTTGTGCAACAATGTTTTACAACGGATTAGCCACGGGTTTTCGGCAGGCTGTCCACGCCCGATCCACCAAAGCAGTATGAATATCTCGGGCCCCCGGGCCGATTCAGAGCCGATGGAAAGCCGTGTCCGAGTGTCGGAGCGGCCCCATCGGCCGGCTGGCGCTTGACATCGCCCCGCCGGCAACCTTCCCTGTCCAGCGACCGCGCCGCCGGAAGCAGGCAGAACAAGCGACAGGACCCATGGCCAAGAAGACTACCAAACGAACCTCGAAAAAGACCACCAAGAAGGTCGGCAAGACGACCTCGAAAAAGGTGGCCAAGAAGACCGCCGCCAAGGCGGGCGGGGGTCGTGGTGGCCGATCCAGCCGCGGCACGGGCTACAAAGCCGGCGCCGCCAAGGGCAAGGACCTGGTCATCGTTGAGAGCCCCAGCAAGGCCAAGACCATCAATAAGTACCTGGGCGACGAGTACGTTGTGCTGGCCAGCGTCGGCCACGTCCGCGACCTCCCCGAGAAGGCCGACAAGGGCGACAAGAGCCCCGTGCCCGGCGTCGACCTCGAGAAGCGCTTCACCCCGACCTACCGCGTGTTGAGCGGCAAGGAAGCGGTGATGAAGGAGCTCAAGCGGGCCGCGACCGACGCGACGGGCAGCGGCGGCAAGGTCTGGTTCGCGACCGATCTCGACCGCGAGGGCGAGGCCATCGCCTGGCACCTGGCGCAAGAGATCGGCATCGACGCCGCCGACGCCAAGCGCGTCGTCTTCGCCGCCATCACCAAGGCCGAGATCGGCAAGGCCTTCAACAACCCCCACCCCATCGACGTCGACAAGGTCAACGCCCAACAGGCGAGGCGCATCCTCGACCGCATCGTGGGCTACCAGGTCTCGCCGCTGCTCTGGAAGAAGGTCACGCGAGGATTGAGCGCCGGCCGCGTGCAGAGCGTGGCCGTCCGCCTCGTCGTCGAGCGCGAGCGCGAGATCCGCAACTTCATCCCCGATGAGCACTGGTCGGTCTCGGCCAGCTTCACCGGCGACCAGGCCACCGCGAGCAAGCTCGCCCCACAATGGACCGAACTGCTCGCCAAGCGCGACGACAAGGGCAACCCACCGCCCCTCAAGATGCAGAATGCCTGGCTGGCCGACCACGGCGCCTTCCGAGCCGAACTGGTCGAAGTCGCCGGCCAAAAATTCGACATCGGCCAGCCCGGTGACGCAGAGCCCACCGACCTGACCCCGCGCGTGGTTAAGCTTCTCGAGTCCGCCGGCCTGACAAACATCAATGTCGAGAGCGAAGAGGATCCGGAAGCCAAGGGCCCCGCCCGCTTCAAGCACGCCATCACCGGCACGCCCGACCCGGCGATGCCCTGGACCGTCCGCTCCATCGAGACCAAGCGCACGAGTTCACGCCCGCCCGCGCCGTTCATCACGAGCACGCTCCAGCAAGCCGCCAGCACGCGCCTGGGCTTCGGCGCCCGCCGGACCATGAGCGCCGCCCAGGGCCTGTACGAGGGTGTCAACATCCCCGGCGAGGGGCCCGTTGGCCTCATCACCTACATGCGTACCGATTCGACGCACATCGCCGGCGAAGCGCTGAACATGGCGCGCGAGCACATCACCAAGATCTGGGGCGACAAGTACCTGCCCGAGAAGCCCAACTTCTTCGGCAGCACCAACAAGAGCGCCCAGGAGGCCCACGAGGCCATCCGCCCCACCAACGTCGCCTTCACGCCCGACATGGTGCGCAAGAGCCTCAAGCCCGACCAGGCCCGCCTCTACGAGATCATCTGGCAACGCTTCGTCGCCTGCCAGATGACACCCGCCCAGTGGGACGCCACCGCCGTCTTTATTGATGGTGGCAAGCCCGACACGCTTACGTTCAAGGCCACCGGTCGCGTCCTCGTCTTCGACGGCTTCTACAAGGTCGCCGGCGTGCCAACCGCCAGCGACGAGGCCACCCTGCCCACCGTGCAGGAGCAATCGACCCTCCACGCCTTCGCCATCGACCCGCGCCAGCGCTTCACCAACCCACCCGCGCGATACACCGAGGCCAGCCTTATTAAGACGCTCGAGAGCGAGGGCATCGGCCGGCCCAGCACCTACGCCAGCATCGTGCAGACCATCCAGGATCGCAAGTACGCCGAGCAACGCGAGCGCCGCTTCTACGCCTCCGACCTGGGCGAAGTCGTCACTGACAAGCTCATCGAGGCCTTCCCGCGCATCATGGACCTGGGCTACACGCGCGAGATGGAAGCCGAGCTCGACAAGATCGAAGAAGAGCACCTCGACTGGATCGACATGCTCGAGCGCTTCTACGGACCGTTCAAAGAGAACCTCGAGCACGCACTCGAAAACCTCCAGCACGCCAAGGCCGAGATCCAGCCCAGCGACTACCTCTGCCCACGCGACAGCGCCGAGCTCGTCTACCGCTTCGGCAAGAACGGCCGATTCCTCAGTTGCAGCAACTACCCCGACTGCAACTACGCGTGCCCCGTCGACAGCACGGGCAAGCCCCGCCCCATCGAGTACGTCGACGTCCGCTGCCCGCGCACCGGCCGCCCAATGGTCCACCGCACGGGCCGCTTCGGACCCTTCATCGCCACCGATCTGGCCGAGGGCGAGAGCCCCGAGGACGGCCTGATCCTGAACATCGACAAGAAGGGCCACGTCGTCGCGCCCTCGGTGCCGCCCATCGAGACCGAGCTGCCCTGCCCAACCTGCGAGGCCCCGCTCAATCTACGAAATGGCGCCCGCGGCCCGTGGCTGAGCTGCTCGCGCTTCCCCAAGTGCCGCGGCCGCGGAAAGTGGAGCGAACTGGACGAGAAGAAGCAGAAAGAGCTGGAAAACAAGCTCGAAGCCCACGAGCGTGAGAACCCCACGCCCATCATCGAGCGCCTCGATGGCACCCCCCTGACCGACGCCAAGGGCAAGCCCCTCGAGCACGCACCAACGATCTCGCAACTCGTCCTCGACACCATGCCCGATGACGCCGTCAGCACCCACGAGCGCCCGGTACCCAAAGCCGATGCCGTCGCCAAGTCGGCCTGACGACTACTCGCCGACGACCCTCTTCCGTCTCAACACGTGGTGGTAATGCCGCGCAAACCGGTGCGCCTCGTCGCGCACCTGCTGGCACAGCCGCAGCCCGAAGTTCTCGCGCCCGAGCCGGATCGGAGCCTCCCGTTCCTGCACATAAATCAGCTCTTCCTTCTTCGCCAGCGAGATCACCATCGGCGCCGGCACGTCCATCTCGCGCAGCGCCTCCATCGCCGAGTGCAGTTGCCCGAGTCCGCCATCGATCAAAATCACGTCGGGATACAACTCGTGCCCAGCGCCCGCCTCGCGATACCGGCGGCTCACAACCTCCCGGATCGACGCATAATCGTCGTTCCCCGTGCCCTTGATCTTGAACCGCCGGTACTCGCTCTTGAATGGCCGCCCATCCACGAAGCACACCTTGCTCGCGACCGTCTCGTTGCCACCCAGGTGCGCGATGTCGAACCCCTCGACCACGCGCGGCGGCTCGTCAAGCCCCAGCGTCTTCTGCAAGCTCCGCAACCCCTTCTCCGGATCGACATACCCGATCTCGGTTTCCGGCTGCCACCCGTCGCGCTTGGTCGACCGCTCCTCCAGCTTCTCGATCGCCGCGATCTGATCCCTCAATTCCGCCGCCCGCTCGAACTCCAACCCCTTGCTCGCCTCAGCCATCTCCCGCCGCAGCTCGACGAGCATCTTGCTCCGCTTGCTGCCCATGAACCGCACGAACCGATCCACCTGCTCGCCATACGCCGTCAGTGTCACCTTGTCGGCGCACGGGGCCGTGCACTGCCCGATGCTGTACAGCAAGCAAGGCCGGAAGTACTTGTTCTTCGGATCGCCCTCGACAATATCTAGCTTGCAATCGCGGAACTTGAACACCCTCTGGGCCACCTGCACCGCCTCGCGCAGCGCCCCGGCGTTCACGAACGGCCCGAACACCTTCGCGCCCTTCATGTATTCGGGCGTCGAACCGTCCGCCCGCACGCCTGCGGGGTTCCGCGTCACGAACACCCGCGGGAAGTCCTCCCGCTGCGTGATCACCAGATACGGGAACGTCTTGTCGTCCGTCAAGCGAACATTGAACCGCGGCCGGATGTCCTTGATCAGCCGGTTCTCGGTCAGCAGCGCCTCGAACTCGGTCTCGCACTCGATGAAGTCAACATCCGCCACCACGTCCAGCATCGGCCCCTTGGCCGGCCCAAGGTCCGCGCTGGGCACGAAGTAGCTCGCCACACGATCCGGCAGCTTCCGAGCCTTGCCAACATATACCACGACATCCCGCGCATCCTTCATCAGGTACACGCCCGGCACCGCCGGCAGCGACCGCGCACGCTTGAGCAACCGCGCTAACCGCTCGGCACGTCCCTCGTCCTGCTCTCCAGATTGCTCGGCGTTCACTGGTTCGTCGGCCACGCTCACATTGTACGAGCCCGCGAAACCTACCCGCCCGGTTGGGCCCCGCCCTTGCCGGAGTCCCCACCACCATGCCGTGCCTCTCGCACCTCATCGGCCACCGCCCGGTCCCGCTCCTGCTGCTGCATCATGGCCGCCGGGTTCAGCGTCCCCTCCTGCTCGGCCCGCGCCCTCTCGGCCGCCGCCCGCAGCTGCGCATCGTTCTCCAGGTCCGAGGCCGTCAGCCCCGTGCCCCGGAACATCCCAAAGCCAAACACGAGCACGAGCACCACAACCAGCACCAGCGCCGCCCCCGCTCCGAACGCCCCGAGTACCACCTTCGGGCTCATCGACCCGCCCTCGAATCCCTCGCGCAGCGTCGCCACGCGCTCGTCCAGCTTCTCCTTGGCGCTCGGGCCGCCCGACATCGGGCGCTGGAACCGCTCGAACAACCCGCCCGTCGCCATGCGATTGTGCATCCGCTCACGCCACTCGCGCACGCCGTTAAGTACGGCGTCGATGCGCCGGCCGATCTCGGCCAGGACCTCTTCAAATGCGGACTTATCGCTCATACCAGGTTTCCGCCTTGATGACAGTCCATTGTATCGGAAACGGCGGCGCATTGGAAGGGCAAGACACGCCCGAAAACACCGCACCCTTACACTGGACGATGCCCGAGGCCGACACCATCCCCGAAGGCCTCGCCTGCGCGAGTTGCACGTACAGCCTCGCCGGCCTGCCCTGGGGCACCCCCTGCCCCGAGTGCGGCTACGGAGCACCCACCACCACGCCCACCAACGCCCTGCGAGAAGCCCACCCGAGGTTCATCAGCGCCGCCCGAACCCAACTGCGCAACCTCATCGCCGCCGACGCCATCGTCCTGGCCGGCCTCGCCCTCCTCGCGTTGGCATCCATCACCCTCGCGTCGGTACCGCAACTCCCACGAACCGCCCGCTTGATCGCATCGATCGGCGTCCTCGGCTTTCCCGCCGTCGCCGCCGGCTTGATCTATGGCCTCGTTGTCTGCGTGCTCATCAGCACACGCCATCGCAACGCCCGGGGCACGCTCGACCAGCCCGGCCGCTCTGGTATCTCGAAATGCTTCTGGTGGTGCGTCGCCCCGTTCGTCGGGAGCCTCGTCCTGACAATCGTCACCGGCGGCGCCGCCGGCTGCCTGCTCATCATCACCGGCCCGATCTCGCTCGCGTGCGCGGGCGGCTTGTTCTATTGCCTCTTCGATCACGCCAACTCCATCATCGCACGCTGCGGCCAGAACCCGAGTTGGTCACGCCTCCAATACACCACGGCCTACGGCTCGCTCGCCTGCGTGCTGCTCACCCCGTTGGCATTCATCGGAAACCGCCTCGCTCTCGCCCTCCTCATCATCGGCGCCATCGGCCTGCTCTTCCTCACCCACGCCCTGCGCACCCGCATGGCCGAGCGATGCGTCCGCCGCGTGCAGGCCGAAATCCATAACCCGTCCACAGAGACCTAAGCTCATCCATGGCAGGCGACACCAGCCAAGGCTCACAGATCGACCCCGACCTGCTCGACAAGGCGCCCCAGGGCGCGATGTGCCTGGGCTGCCGCTACGACATCTCCGGCATGGACATCCGCGCCAAGTGCCCCGAGTGCGGCGACCGAATCGCACCCTCGGTCAACTTCATCAGCATCGAACACGCGCCGCCGTCGTTCCTCGCCGCCGTGGATAAGGGCACACGAGGACTGACCAAGGCCGGTGCCCTCGCACTGGCGGGCCTCGCCCTCTTGTCCATTGGGTACACGCTGATCAGCACAACCCTCGCCGGCCGTGCCCCGCTGTTCTGCACGATCTTCGGCAGCGCCCTGCTGCTCATCGCCACGGGCGTCGCCGCCCAGCACATGTGGGCGCTTTCTTCCCAACGCCTCCCCGGCGAAGACGCCAGGGCCAAGATGCTCCGCACCGTCATCCGCATCATGGCCTGCATCGCCGTGGCCACGGCCGCCATGTCCGCCATCATCTTCGCGCTCGTCGGCACGGACCAGTTCACCTGGAGCAGCCGCAGCCCGCTCGACCACATCTTCATCCTGTGGTTGGCCTTCATCTTCCTGCCCGTGTACACGGTGTTCTATCTGCAGTCGCTAGCCCAGCGCAGCCGAACGCTGAGCTCCAGGCTACTCATGGGCCTGGCCGTGGGAACCATGGCGCCCTTGGTCACGCTGCCGGCAACCTTGTCGTTTAGTAGTGACGGGGTCTTCAGGCTATTCGGCCTTCCGGCGACAAGCCAATTCCCCACGCCGAATCTGCTGCCCATCGATCCGCCCTACGGGTGGCCGATCACGATGGGCCTCAGCATCGCCGTCGCCCTCTTCGCCATCGCCTACTTCCGCAAGGGCATGGGCTTCACCCCTACCGCGGCAGATCAACCCCACGAACCCCACCGTTCGTAGCCCAGAAGTACAGCGGATACTCCCCATCGCTCCCCGCCACGCCGCCCAGCGGCTGGAGCCGCTCGGGCCGCCAACTCGGGAACAGCGGCATCAGGTCGCTCGGCTGGATGCGCCCGCCCGGCAAGAACTCGTCGTTCTCCGCCGCCGCCTCGCCAATCTTGCGCATGTCGGCCTGCCGCACGCCGCCGTCACCCGTCGCCACGTGCGGCCGCGCCTCGGGGTTGCACCAGTTGGGCGCCATCTTCTGCCGCGTCGCGCTCCCGCCGCTGATCGCGATCCTGTTGTTCTTGGCAAAATCCGCACGCTCCCACAGCAGCACCTTGTCGGCCGGCTGGCCGATGCTCGCCGTCGACGTGGGCGCGAGCGTCCCGGCGTTCATTGCTCCACGCGTGCCCGCCCCGAACCGGCTGGGCGCACTCCACAGCGTCGGGCTCATGTAATAACTCGAAGGCCACAGGTATTGCCCGTTGCGGCTCTCTTGCAACGACCGATACTGGTTCAATTGATCAAGCCCCAGCCGATCGGCCGGCGAGTACTGCACCTCGGTGTCGCGCCCGCCCTGCGCGTTCCAATCGCTCAGCCACGAATACCAGTACACCCCGAAGAACTCCGTACTCCACTGCGGGGCGCTGGGCACCTCGAAGTTCCACACCGGCTCGTCCTGGGTCGGGTGCAGCGCGTCGCTCCACACCGTGCCCGGCACGCGCCGCCCCCGGCCATCCTCGGAGTTGAACGGCGTGGGGAAGAACCGCTGCTCGTGCTCGTACAGCATCATGAGCTGCGACAAGCTCCGCAGGTTGGCCACCCCGACCGTCGATCGCGCCGTCAGCCGCGCCCCAGCCAGCGCCGGGATCAGGATGCCCATGAGAACCCCGATGATCGAGATCACCACCAGCAGCTCGATCAGCGTAAATCCACGCGCCCTGCCGTTGCCCATCGGGGCCTCCTCGCACCAGAACCGATCTTGCCGACCACCCCACACCGTACTACGCCCGACCCGCTCCCAGGTTGCACCGCAGCCACGAACGGTAATTCTTCCGATAACCAACGCGCAGTTCCTGCCACTGCGGTTCGATTTCTTACATTTCGGACTCAAGCCGCCCCCGCGCACGTTCGATAACCCGGGTATGGCCAGCCAAACCAACACCCAGACCAGTCCCCAGAGCGTCGAGACCACCGAGCCCCGCCCGGCCGTCTTCAAGATGTCGGCCCTTCACCCCCGGGCCGGGAAGGCGTCGGCCGCTGGCACCGCGCCCAACCTCCTGAGCGAGATGGCCGGCCTGTTCGAGGGCAGCCTCACCAGCGGGCTCGGGCCGAGCGTCGGCATGCTGCCCCAGCCCAAGCCCGCGCCCCAGCCAAAGGCCGAGCCCCCGCGTCCCGCCCAGCGTCGCAAGGCCAGGGTCGCCGCGGAGTCCAAGCCAAAGCCCAACCCCAAGCGCATGACCGCCGAGGAAGCTCGGGCCTTCCTGCTCGGTGCAAACGCCCCCGCCGGCCAGAGCGCCCAGGCACGCCTCATGCGCACGCCCCCCATCCCACAGCACATCCGCGACGTGCGCGCCCCCGGCTTCACCAGCGTCTACGAGATCCTCCCCGAAGAACCACGGCTGTTCGCCCTCGAGTCCGTGTACGGCCGGTGGGATGGGAAGGTCCTCGTCCTCGACTCGGCCCCCACCCACGTGCAGGTGGTCAAGGCACGCTTGCAACGCAACACCCTACGCCCGTACTGCCAGAACGAAACCTCCGCCACCTATGGGCTGGCCCGCCTGGCCTTCCCCCTGGCGAGCCGGGGCGTCCTGGCCGGCACCGCCTTTGGCCCGCTGCTGATCAATTCCAACGAACGCGATGAGCTCGCCGCCCATCGCGACCAGGTCCGCAAGATCGTCGCCCCCACGCTGCGCTTCGTCATCAAGAACATGCCCAACCTCAAGGCCATCGTCTGCCTGGGCGTCACCGCCTACGAGTTCGTGCTCCACGCCATGACCAGCAAGGTGACCAACCCCGACACGCTCGCCCGGTATCCCGAAGACTTCGACTCCACCGAGCCCGTGCGCCCCATCTTCGGCGGCCCCACCGTATTCCTCACCTGCCGAACCTCGCCCGAAGCCATCCGCCGCCGCGGCGGCGAGACCAGGGCCATCCAGGACTGGCAAGCCGTCACCGACCACCTCACCCAACAGGAACGGCCCCGCGCCCTCCGCCAGCTCGGCCGCGGCAAGGCCGTGCGAGACATCCAAGCCGCCTGAGCAAACCCGCTTCGATAACCAGGCCCGGGCTCTGTCCGCAAACACCTAACCTCCCCCGTGGCCCATCGCATACCACGCAAGGTTGAAGACGACTGCGGCGTCACCCACACCGTGACCCAAGCCCGCCGCCACGCGCTCTGGCCGATGCCTGATACCCAGTGCCCGATGCCTCCTTATTCCCCCACCTTCCGGGTCACACTCACCGCCGGATACAACCCCGCCACCTTCTCCCGGGGCTCCACCCGGGCCCGATACCTCGGGTTCAACGGCTGCAACCGGATGAACTCCTCGCCCTCACCCGTCCGCTCGAAGTACACCCGCTTGAAGGTCGTCTCGCTGTCGGGCTCGATCAGCCGCGCGAAGCAGTCCATGCCGCTCTTCACCTCACGCCCGGGGCTGAAGATCACCACGTCGCCCTCCACATACGTCGGCTCCATGCTGTCGCCCGTCACCCGGGCCGCGAACGCGTCCGGATCGCCGAGCTCGGGCGCCGCCACGTAGCTGTCGGCAACCCTGGCCGGGTACCCCAGATCCGTGAACTCAGCCGCCTGCCCCGCCGGCACGAGATTGATCAGCGGCACCGCCCGAGGCAGCAACGCCCCGACCTTCTCCCCCTCGCCCGATCTTTCGTCCGCCGGAGAGATCCGATCCACCAGCCTCGCCAAAGCGCCAGACTCGAACGCGCGATCCAACCCGCCGGGCCCCGCGCCTCGTAACAGCGCCGCGAGCTGCCGCCCCGCCTCGGCCTGCTCGCGCCGCTCTTCAAGCTCCTTCCGCACCCGCTTGGGCGTCGTCTCCATCGCCGCCGCTGCGGCCAGTGAACCGGGCTCCATCTCAAGGGCCCCCTCCAGCGAAGCCAGCAACCCGGGCGTCGGGGCTCCACGCTTGCTGCGCTCGAGCAGCGACAGGTACCCCTTCGTACACCCCGCCCGCTCGGCGGCCTCGCGCAAACTCAGGCCCAGTCGCATCCGCCGATCGCGGACCCGAGCCCCGAACACCATCGGCCCGAGCGGGCCATCCTGGGTCTCGCCTGCCATGGTCATCATCCTCGATTTCCCCACTTCGGAGGCTCTCACAGGGTTCCAGCGGTCAAAATCGCCGCGCATCGCCACGCCGGTGCGCTATCTGGTGGACATACCAAACAATACCCTTGCAATTGTTTGCAATCCAGTCGACAATAGGAGAGAATCGACCAGTAATCAGTAAACGGAGGCCCAGCTATGCAGACCCGACTCGACGATGCCACCCTCGACATGCGCCGCAAGCGCCGCCGGGCCCTGGTCACCCGCGTCCTGGACGCCGCCGACCACCTCCCCGCCGACGAACGCCAGCTCCTCGTGGCGATCTATCGCCACGGAATGGCCGTCAGCGAGGCCGCCACCATGCTGGGCACCCCCGAACGCCAGCTCCGCCGACGCGTCAGGGCCCTGGTCCGACGCGTGTGCGACCCGTCGTTCGATGCCGCCGTCGGCCTGAGCCCCGACCTGCCCCGCCAGCTCCGCCAGGTCGCCCGTCTCACCTCGATCGAGGGATTACCCATGCGCCAGGTCGCCCTGCGCCTGGGCATCAGCTACCACAGCGTGCGCAAGCAGTGCGACGCGTTCCGAGCCCTCACGCAGACCCCCGGCCTGCGCCCCGCGGCGGAGACCCTGGCGTGACCGACCGCCTCGCACACGCCCGAGCCCTGTTCGCCCTACCGACCACGACGGCCGACCCCACCCGCCGCAGCGCCCTGCGTGCCGCCCGAGCCGCCGCCAGGTCTCTGGTGCAACTCGACCCGGGCCAGGTCGCGCTGCTCACCGGCCCCAGCGGCAGCGGCAAGACCACGGCACTCACGTGGCTCCGCCGCCACCTGTCGCGCGCCAATCGCCCGGTCGTCCGACCGCCCGCCCACCTCTCACGCCGCCGCCCGACGGTCGAACAGGTCGGCGCCGACTTGGACCAGGCCCTCGGCCTGCTCAGCGCCGCCGGCCTGGCCGAAGCGGCGCTGCTGCCGCGCCCCGCCGGTGCGTTGAGTACCGGCCAGCTCGCGCGCCTCACCATCGCCGCGGCCATGGACCGCTGCACGCCCGGCTGCGTCCTGATCGTCGACGAGTTCGCCGCCGCCCTCGACCGCGCCACCGCGCAGTCGCTCGCCCATGCGCTCGCCCGCTGGTGCCGTCGCAACTCCATCACGCTCATCGCCTGCAGCGCGCAAGAGGACACCCTCGAAGCGCTCGCGCCCGACCTGCTCATTGCCCTGCCCCCGCCCGGCGAACGCCCGTCGCCGCCCACCATCATCGCCCGCGCCCCCGCGGAGCACACCATTGGCACACGCCTCGCTCGCCCGCCGGTTCAGTAGTCCCGATCCCGACACCATCACCATCGAGGCCGGCGTGCCGGCCGACCTCGCGCCGCTGGCCCGCTTCCACTACGCCGCGGGCCGCCCCGGCCCGATCGCCCGCGTCCTGCGCGCCGTCGATGACAACGAAGTCGTGGGCGTCTTGGTCGCCTCGATGCCGACGCTCAACGGGCGATGGCGGCCCATCGCGTGGCCGGGCGAGTACGACACCCCCGACAAGCGCGCCAACGCGCTGCGCCTGAATCACGACGTGCGCGTCATCTCGCGTGTGATCGTCGATCCGCGATACCGCGGGCGGGGGCTGGCCGTCCGCCTCGTGCGCGCGTACCTCGACAATCCCCAAACCGCGCGCACGGAGGCCTTGGCCACCATGGCCCACGCGTGCCCCTTCTTCGAGCGTGCGGGCATGCGGCGGATCGAGTTGCCACCCAGTAAGGCCGACGCCCGGTTGCTGCGAGCCTTGGACCGACATGGGCTCGAGCCGGCGGACCTGCTGCACCACCCGCCCGACAGCATCGCGCCCAGCCTGCGTGCCTGGGCGAGCGCGCGCAAGCTGCGCGGCGGCGACCTCCCGGGCCGCGCGTTCGCCGCACTCACGCACCCGCCCGTCGCGCTCGTGCACGATCGGGGGGCATCATGACCCCCCTGCCAACACGGCCGGCGACCATCGATGGACTCGCCGAGTGCGTGCGCACCGCCTTGGACGTGCAACTGAGCGCCAAGCCCTTGGAATACCTCGCCCACGCGTTCTTTGCGGACCACATGCCCGAGGCGCTGGGCAACGCGAGCGATGATGCGATCGATGCCGTGGTCTGGGCGAACCGGGGTGGTGGCAAGACCTTTCTTGGCGCCGTCGCGACGCTGCTGGATCTTGTGTACAAGCCGGGCATCGAGGTCCGCATCCTGGGCGGCTCGCTCGAGCAGGCCCAGCGCATGCACGCGCACCTGCGGCACCTCATTCGCTCTCCGGCTGTCAGCGACCTGGTCGAGGGCCGCGTGACCGATCGCAAGCTGGAACTCATCAACGGCTCGCGGCTGGAGCTGCTCGCCCAGAGCCAGGCGTCGGTCCGGGGCACGCGCATCCAGAAACTTCGCTGCGACGAGGTCGAGCTGTTCGACCCGGCGGTGTGGGAGGCGGCCCAGCTCACCACGCGGAGCAAACAAGTCCAGTACGACGGCAAGACCTACACCATCCGCGGCTCGATCGAGGCCCTGAGCACCATGCACCGCGCGCACGGGCTGATGCGTGATGTCGTGGAGCAGGCGGCCGAGGGCTCACGGCGATTGTTCAAGTGGGGCGTGGTCGATGTGCTCTCCCATTGCGGCCCGGAATACGAGTGCGAGGGCTGCCCGCTGTGGAACGAGTGCCGGGGCTCGGCGAAGCCGAAGGACCGCACGCCGGGGCACCTGTCGATCGCCGACGCGATCTCGCTCAAGGGCCGGGTGTCGCTCAGCACGTGGGACGCCGAGATGCGGTGCGAGCGGCCCAAGAGCGACGACGCGGTGCTGCCCGAGTTCGACCAGGCCGTCCACGTGCGCGCGGCTCCGACGTTCGATGAGGATTGGTCCTGGGTGCTGGGCATGGACTTCGGCTACCGCTCGCCGACGGTGATCGTGTGGGGCGCGCTGTCGCCCGATGGCGTCCTGCACATCCTGCGCGAGCGAGTGGCGTCGCGGTGTCTGCTGGGCGAGCACATCGACGCGATGCTCGACAATGAAAGTCGCAAGCCGGCGTGGATCGGCATCGACCCCGCCGGCTGGCAGGGCAACGCGCAAACAGGGCTCAGCGATGCCCAGCAGATCCAACGCGCGGGGCTGACCGTGCGCGCGCGGCGGACGACCATCCGGGCCGGCCTCGACCTGCTGCGCGCCCGCCTGCGGCCGGCCACCGGCGAGCCAACCCTGTACATCTCGCCCGACTGCCCGCACCTGATCGAGAGCCTGGAGCGGTACCACTACGACATGCAGCGGCCGATGAGCGAGGAGCCCGCCAAGGATGGGCCCGACCACGCGGTGGATGCGTTGCGGTACCTGGTGACGAATCTGGATCGACCGGGGGCGCTGAAGGCGGGGAGTTACTTATGACCGAGTATCGTTCGAGTACGCGCCTGTCGAGATCTTGCTGGGTTCTGTCAATCACGGGCTGCGTGCTACGCTCTATGCATGATGCTCGGCCTCACGATTGGTATTGTCATGGGTTCGGTTGCCATTGAGTCGCCGCCCTACGACGTTGCATTCATCTCTCGCCGCGATGGCAACTGGGAGATCTACACGATGCGCGGGGATGGTGGCGAGCAGGCGAATCGCTCGCAGCATCCCGAGGGCGACCACGCGCCGCGGTGGACCGACGACGGGCGGTCGATCGTGTTCCGGTCCCAGCGATCGGGCGATGGGTATGCGCCGCATCGGATGCTGGCCGACGGCACGAGCATCGAGCCGACGGATGGCTCGAAGGTCTACGGCATCTCGTTCTTGCCCGACGGCGTGCGCGCGGTGCGGAGCATCGACGACGAGACCGGGCTTGATGTATACATCGAGGACACGCGTTCGGGCGAGCGGACGCGGCTGACCCGCGACGCGGGCGAGAACTGGGGGCCGACGGCTTCGCCCGATGGCTCGCTGGTGCTCTTCAGCTCGAACCGCGACGGCAATACCGAGCTGTACCTGCTCGAA
The DNA here is from genome assembly GCA_025916675.1 of Phycisphaera sp. Taxonomy (NCBI): domain Bacteria; kingdom Pseudomonadati; phylum Planctomycetota; class Phycisphaerae; order Phycisphaerales; family Phycisphaeraceae; genus Phycisphaera; species Phycisphaera sp. Next base: position 3,352,308 of record CP098402.1, on the reverse strand, counting down.
CTCGATGGCAACGGGGTAGCGACGCGGACGCGGCGGCTGACCGAGACGCCCTCGCTGCGCGAGCGGTATGCGTCGTTCTCGCCCGATGGAACCACGGTGCTGTACAGCGCCGGGCCGGACGACGCCGAAGACGGCGCGCCGGACCTCTACACGATCGACGTGCGCACCGGCACCGTCACGCGGCTGACCGACACGCCCGGGGCCGAGGGCGAGTGCTCGTACTCGCCCGACGGGGCGTGGATCCTCTTCCAGGGCAGGACCGAGGAAGGCGACGCGGACGTCTTCGCGATGCTCGCCGACGGCACGGGCCGCAGGAACCTGACGAGCACGCCCGGCTACGACGGCGAGCCGGTGTGGTGTCCGGTCCGGCGGGAGCCGTAGCGCAAGGCGGGCGCAAGCCCCTCAGTGCTTGAACAGGCGGTAGACCATCAGGATGCCGCCGCTGAGCAGTGCCCCGGCGACGAGGCCGACGATGCCGCCCATGGCGGCGCCCCAGCCCGGGCCGACTTCCTCGGGCGCGACGAACGCGCCGATGCCGGCGGCGATGGCGATGCTGGCGAGGATGAAGACGGCCTGGAAGAGGTTGTCCTTCAGGCGGACATTGGGGCCCGCGGCGACGTCGGTGACGATGTTGTAGACGTTGGGCTCTTCTTTGGGGGGGGTGGGCTTGTTGCTGGGTAATGTCGGTGGGGCGGGATCTTTCATGAGCAGAGGCTCCTAGCGCACAGGCATCTGAACGATAGGGAACTTGTTCCCCGGTGCGGCAAAGTGGCATTGGTATTGGGTAACACTGCGCGTAAGCAGAACATACTTCGCTCATTATGCGTGTGCTTTGTTTGTTGTGAGATCGACGATGGTCGAAGGAGAATTCGCCAATGACTGAGCAGATTGAAAGCAGGGCCTATGTTCCGGCACCAGCCCCGGTCACCTATACCCTCGAGTTGCTGCGACAGGAATGTCGAGTCGTTCGCGATATGGAAGACCGATTGCTGAATGCCAGTTCGCTGATTGCCGAGCAACGCCCCATGATTGATAAGATTCTGGCACTGCCTTCCTCCGGCACCGCTGAGGAGCATGAGGATGCCCAAGGACTGCGTCAGCCCGGTTTCTATCTCATCGAGGTCGCCAAGTGGGCCCAGAAACCATCCGAAGACGACAAGGCACATCTCAGAGCGAGGCTCGGCGAAGCCCGGCGGTCGGTTCGGGAGATCTTTGGTGGCATGAACCGTCTGGGTCTTGCAGCTCATGCCGAAGACGCGTGCCTGAGCTCGATTGCGATGTGCGAGGGCAGGTACTTGGCCGCAGTCTGGCTCCGATGGAGCGAGTACATCAAGTTTCGCCGCCAGGGCAAGGGCCGCGAGCGTATCTACTCCGTGTCGGAGGATCTCATCTGGCACATCGCCAAGTTCATGCTTTCGAAGCCGCTGGTCGATGCGGACGAGGATGTTCAGGACCAATATACCAAGTACTGGACGCTGGTGCAGGGCTCAGCGAAGCCACTGAGTGAGTACTACTCATCCGTGGAGATTCGCACCGCGTGGGCGGCTTCCATGGAACCCAAACTGCCACAATCTGAGGTCAATGACGATATTGGAGCCGAGGAAGACTCGAAGCAGCAGACGGACTCGGATGGACCGGCGGATAAGACGGCTAACTGATCTTGAGCTCTCTACCTCAATAATCTCACTGCCGGGTGGGTGTTCCTACCCGTGCGCTGCCGCGCCGATGGTCATTTTTACCGCGACGTGGCTGGGCTTCACGCGGGTCTCGAACTCGTCGCGGAACTTGTTCATGATGGTACGCAAGGCCCAATTGTTGCCATCGGCCAGGCCGCAGATCGTCGTGCCGGGCATGGAGCCCATGCTGGTGGCGATCTCGAGGGCCATGTCGAGGTCCTTGGTTTTCGCGTGGCCGTCCTCGATGCGGCTGACGAGTTGGTAGAGCCAGCCGCTGCCCTCGCGGCAGGGCGTGCATTGGCCGCAGCTCTCATGCTTGTAGAAGCGGGCGATGTTGCGGGCGACGGCGACCATGTCGGTGTCTTCATCGAAGACGGTCGGCCCGGCGGTGCCCAAACCCAGCACGTTGTACTTCTTGCCGATGTCGAAGTCCATCTCGGCCTCGTACTGGTCGGTGCCCAGGATGCCCATGCTCACGCCGCCGGGGATGGCGCCCTTGAACTTCTTGCCATTGCGCATGCCGCCGCAGTATTCCTCGACCAGGACGTTCAGGGGGATGCCGAGTTCGAGCTCGTAGCAGCCCGGACGGTTGACGTGGCCGCTGACGCCCATGAGCTTGGTGCCGAAGCTGGGCGGGGCCCCGATAGTGCTGTCGACGCCCTGCTTGGTGAACCACTCGGCGCCGTTCTCGACGATGCTGGGCACGTGGGCGAGGGTCTCGACGTTGTTGATGATGGTGGGCCGGCCGAAGAGGCCTTCCACCGCGGGAAATGGCGGCTTGATGCGCGGCCAGCCGCGCTTGCCCTCGAGACCCTCGAGCAGCGCGGTCTCTTCGCCGCAGATGTAGGCGCCCGCGCCGCGGTGGACGTAGCAGTCGACCTGGAACTTCGTGCCGCCGGTGTTGGCGTCGGTGTTGGTCAGGCCCTTGGGGCCGAAGATGCCCTGCTCGTACGCCTCGGCGATGGCCTTCTCGAGGACCTTAGCTTGGTGGTGGTACTCGCCGCGGATGTAGATGTAGGCCTTGTCCAATCGACAGGCGTAGCAGGTGATGGCGATGCCTTCGAGGACCAGGTGGGGGTCGAAGTCCATGAGCAGGCGGTCCTTGAAGGTGCCCGGCTCGGACTCGTCGGCGTTGATGGCCAGGTAGCGTGGGCCGCGGTCTTCGAGGCTGTCCTTGCCGTCTTCGATCTTGGGCAGGAAGGTCCACTTGAGGCCGGTGGGGAAGCCCGCGCCGCCGCGGCCTCGGAGCATGGAGGTCTTGACGGCGTCTGTGACGTCGCCGGGCTTCGTGGTCAGGGCCTTGCGGAGGCCCTCGTAGCCGCCGGTCTTGACGTAGTCGTCGTAGCCGACGACGCGGCGGTCCTTGGGATCGCCGTAGGGCCAGGTGGGGATGCGCTTGCACAGGACGTGCTCTTCGATCTTGGGGGACCAGGCCATGGCGACTCCGGGGGCTTCGATATCAAGCGGATCAGGAACTGAGCGGCCATTCTAGCGGATGGGGTGGGCGGGCCGACCGGGGCCGGGCGGCTGGTTAGGATTGGCCCCATCGGCCCAGGGAAGTTGGCCGATGTCGGCAGCCCGGATGCAGGCGAGGGAGCGAGCGATGCGGACAGCGATCACGGCGGCGATGGCGGGCCTCTTGGTGATGGCGAGCGGGGCGTTGGCCTCGGGGCGGCCCAGCTTCGTGCACGAGCCGTACGTGGTGCCGGCGTCGATCGGGCTGCCGGGCTCGGTGGGGGCCAGTTCGGTCGGGGCGGCGAGCGCGGCGGCGGGCGGCATGCTCCAGGACGACGTCGATTGGACGCGGCGGCGACGCGAGATCGCCCAGCAGGAGATGTGGTTCTACTACCGCATCGGTGTGGGTGCGACCGACCGTGGCAGCGCCCGATTCGAGAACTTCAACGGCATGGACTTTGACGCCGACTTCGACACCCCGGGCCTGCTGGTGAGCCTGGCCATCGGCGGGCGGTACCGGCTGTGGGCCGACGGGCCGTGGTCGCGCGTGGGGATGCGCTTCGAGGTCGAGGGGCTGTTCGGCTACAGCCAGTACGACCGGGTCGGACGCGGGGGCGGCCCGATCGTGGCCGACGGCGACCTGTTCGAGTACGGCTTCTCGGTGAACCTGATGCCCGACATCAAGCTCGGGCGCGTGAGCCTGTTCGCCGGCGGCGGGTTGGGGGCGTCGGTGTTCACCATCAGCGACCAGAGCCCCAGCGACTACGACGACTCGCGCGGGGCGCTGAGCTTGCAGGCGATGGCCGGCGTGAGCGTGGAGCTCGCCGAGCCCGTGGCGCTGTACGGCATGGTGCGGTACCGCACGTACAGCAACATCCACTTCTACGACGACACCGACACGCGGATGCGACTGCTGAGCCTGGACGCGGCGTCGGTGGAGGTAGGGCTGGAGTTTCGGTTCTAGATCTCTTTCCCCTCCCCCTCCCCCGCTCCCAGCGGGGGAGGGGGCCGAGGTCTTCCGAGGTCGGAGGGGGTCTGCCCGAGGATGCCGATGGCGAGACCGCTGAGGAACGAACTGAAAGCGTCACGCAACACGCAAGCCCGCAGCCGAGAACTGCGAACGGGTGCGTCCGTCCCGGAGCGTGTGTTGTGGTCACGGTTGCGCCGTAGCCAACTGGATGGGCTCAAGTTCCGCAGGCAATACGCCCTCGGGCCGTTTGTTGCCGACTTCTATTGCCACGAGTGTGCACTCGTCGTGGAAGTGGATGGCCCGCAGCATCAGGGCGAACAAAAGGACCATGATGCGCTACGAGACGAGTGGATGCGAGAGCGTGGGTTGTTTGTGCTGCGTGTGCGTGCGGCGGATGTGAGTTCGGACATTGGTGCGGTGCTTCGGACCATTGCCCGCGAGGCGACGCGATTGAAGACCCCCTCCGCCTCGGAGGACCTCGGCACCTCCCCCGCTGGGAGCGGGGGAGGGGGTTAGAGGCGCACCCTCTCGGTGATGCTGAGCCCGAACGCTTCGAGTTGGGGATATGCCGCGTCGCTATTGGTGAGCAGACGCATCTGCTTGATGCCCAGGGCTCGGACGATCTGGCTGCCGGTGCCGTATTCGAGGGCGCCGGCGGCCTGGCTCTTGGTGGGGCTGTCCTCGTTGTTGAGGTCGAAGGGCTGGGTGAGGCGGTTGTTCAGGGCGTTGCGATCATCGGGGGTGTCCAGCCCGCCGCTCGGGCGGAGATAGACGATCGCGCCCTTGCCCGCCTGCTGGATCTGGGCCATCGCGCTGTCGAGGATGGCGCGGCTGTTGCGATCGCCCTGTGTGGCCGCGAAGATGTCGCCCAAGAGGTCGCGGCGGTGGACACGCACCATGGTTGGTTCGGCTTGTTCGACGACGTGGCCCGAGTTGTCAAGGTCGCCCACGCCGCCGAGTGTCAGTGCGAGGTGCGGCAGCGGATCGGTGATGCTTCGGAAGGCGTGTAAGGTGAACTGGCCGTGTTTGGTCTCGATTGGCGTGCCGGCCTTAGGCTCGAGACGCTCGACAAAACTCTCGCGGCTCAGACGGTACTCGATGATCTGCTTGATCGAGCACATCTTGAGGTCGTGCTGCGTGTTGAACTCGACCAGGTCGGGGATGCGGGACATCTGCCCGTCCTCGCGCATGATCTCGATGCCCATGGCCGCTGGGGTGAGGCCGGCCAGGCGGCACAGGTCGACCGAGCCCTCGGTCTGGCCGATGCGCACGAGCACGCCGCCGTCGCGAGCCCGAAGCGGATTGATGTGGCCCGGGCGGACGAAATCGTCGGGGCGGGTGTTGGGGTCGATGGTCATCTGGATCGTGCGCGCCCGCTCGAAGGCACTCACACCGGTCGTGAAACCGTGGCGGGGGTGGCCATCGATCGAGACCATCAGCGGCGTGCCGCGGACGGAGGTATTGCGGGCGGTCTGCGGGTGCAGGTCGAGCCGGTCGCAGATGGCCTCGGTCAGGCTCACGAAGAGGTAGCCCCCGCCCCGGCGGACCATGAAGGACACGGCCTCGGGGGTCACGAACTGGGCGGCCATGACCAGGTCGCCCTCGTTCTCGCGGTCCTCGTCGTCGGTGAGCACGACCATGCGGCCGGCGCGGAGTTCTTCCAGGATCTCGGGGATGGTGCTGAAGCCGGGGGGGGGGTGCGTTGTCACCCGCGAGGATAGAACGAGGCCCTGGCGCAAGCCTGGGCTCCCGCCCGAATTCGGAAGAGCCCAGGCTTGCGCCAGGGCCTCGTTTGCTGTCTAGGGACACCCCAGATCGAACACGTTCTGGAACCCAAGGAAATCGAAGATGGTCAGGGCCCCGTCGCCGTCGAAGTCGGTCTCGAGCGAGCCGGCGTCGAAGCGGTTCTGGAAGGCCAGGAAGTCGAAGATGGTCAGGCTGCCATCGGCGTCCAGATCGGCGGCGCAGGGGGGCTCGGCGATCTCGCCGGCGACGAACATGCGGTCGATCTCGGCGGCCACGTCGACACCCCAGGCCTGGCCGAACGTCTGGTCGCGGTGGTTGAACATGACGGCCACGCGCAGGCTCTGGCCGCGCTGCCAGACGACGGTGTCGGTGCCCGGCAGCGAGCCGCTGTGGGCGCTGAAGAAGCTGGGGCTGATGCCGTCGGGCAGGATCGAGCCAATCGATGCCCCGGACACGATGTGGTTGTCGGCCAGGGCCAGCAGCGGCGGGCCCGAGGCGATCAGGCCGCCGAAGGCCGACGAGCCCTCGTGGTCCCAGCCGCCGTAGGGCCAGCGGACGAACGGGCCGGTGGGATCGAAGACGTTCTGACCGAAGCCGATGTCTTCCTGGTCGTACCAGGGTTCGAGGGGGCCCTGGTCGGCAGCAAACGTGCGGCCGACGCGGACGGCGCCGGGGTGGCCCAGGCCGTCGAACAACCGCTCGACCTCTTGCTCGTAGGTATTGCCGGTGACCGCCTCGACGACCAGGCCCAGCGCGTGGTAGCCGATGTTGGCGTAGGCGTACTGGGTGCCGGGGGCGAACTCGAGGGGCCGGCCCATGATCCAGCGCATCTTGTTCACGCGGCCGGGCGGGCTGGGCACCCCCATCTCGGCGGCGATCTGGACGTCGCGGAAGGCGTGGTTGCCCACGAGGTCGCGGTTCCAGCCGCCGCGGTGCAGCAGGAGGTGGCTGATGGTGATGTCGCCGATGCGAGCGTCGCCGAGCGAGGGGAACGGGTCGATGTCGAGGATGCCCCCGCCCGGCTGGCCGACATCGAAGGCCTTGTCGCTCAGCGACAGGCGGCCCTCGGCGACGAGGTTGCGGATGATCGACGCGGTGATGGGCTTGGAGACGCTGGCCAGACGCATCTCAGCATCCATCGGTAGCGGCGTCGTGCGGGCGCGGTCGAGCCAGCCGAAGGAGCGCTGGTAGACCACGTGGTCGTCGAAGCCGACGGCCAGGACGCCGGCGGTGATGCCGTTGCCCGTCATCGTGTCCTGCATGAGCTGGTCGAGGGCGCTGAGCTGGGGCACGACGCGGCCGCGGCTGGGCAGGTCCTGGGCGAGCGCGGGGATCGCGATGGCGAATAGGGCAAAGCAGATGGATAGGCGACGCATGGTGTCTCTCCCGTGTTCCTGGGGCCCCACGGGGCGGGGCCCTACCGAGGGTATTGGGAGGGGCGCGCCAGCGTTTCGGACCTACGGTCCAATATGGCTATTGAGATGACCCCCGAGCGATGGCGTCACACGTGCGATTACCTGGACACGGTCTTTGGCGATCAGGACGAGCACCTGGCCAATCTCATGCCCCGGGCGATCGAGGCGGGCATCCCGGATATCGCGGTGTCGGCGTCGGTGGGGCGGATGCTGATGACGCTCGCCGGGCTCGTGGACGCGAGGCTGATCGTGGAGGTCGGCACGCTGGCGGGGTACTCGGGCATCTGGCTGGCCCGGGGGCTCTCTGACGGCGGAAAGCTGCTGACTGTGGAGCCCAATGAGATGCACGCGGACTTCGCCGAGCGGATGTTTGGCGAGGCGGGCGTGGGCGATCGCGTGGAGGTCGTGCGCGGGTATGGCACGCCGGTGCTGGAGGCGATGGCCGGCGAGCGGGCGGGGACGGTGGACCTGGTTTTTCTGGACGCCATCAAGAGCGAGTACCCCGACTACCTGCCGCACGCGAAAAAACTGCTGCGGCCCGGCGGCCTGCTGGTGGCCGACAACATGCTGGGCTCGGGCGACTGGTGGATCGACACGCCCGAGGGCGAGAACGAGCACCGCGACGCGGCGGATAAGGTCAATCGGCTGGTGGCGGCGGATGGGGACTTCGAGGCGTTCTGCGTGCCGCTGCGTGAGGGTGTGATGGTGGCGCGGAAGGTCGGATAACACGCAAAGGGGGTTGCGATGGACCAGAAAGAACTGATCGGGGCGCGCATCCGTGATCTCAACGGCAACGTGCGACTGATGCTCGCGTTACTGGTGGGCTGGGTGGGGCTGTATTGGTGGATCAACGTGTCGGCGTTGACATCGTTCATGTTTTCGGCTGTTCAGATGCGGGACATGGCGATGTACAGCGACAGCGAGGTCTGGATCCAGCCGGTGCTGCCCATCGTGATGGCGCTCATCGGGATCGTGACGGCGGGCGTGAGCGTGGCAATGCTGGTCGCCATCGGCAGCAAAGCGGGCGAGATGCGATCGTTGAGTACCACGCTCGCGAACAACTCGACCGGCTTGGTTGCGGGGACCGCCGAGCGATCGGTCTACCTCAAGGCGGCCTGGCCGGTGGTCACGCTGGTGATCTGCATCGGCCTGAGCGCGTTCGGCGCGTTGCTGATGTCGGCAACGTGGCTCGCGATGATCGCCCAGGTATTGCCCAAGCAATAAGGCACGTAGAGCAAGGAGGTCGGCATGCACTGGATCTGGTGGCTCATCGTCGTGGCGCTCGCGGTCTTCGGCCTGCGCAGCCTGTGGGCGGGCTTCGAGGCGCTGCGGCACGAGCCCAGGAAGCCCGGGCGGGCGGCGCTGGAGTTCTTCTTTGCGGGGATCGACGTGGTGTTGATCTTGTGGATTACAGGGGCGATCCCGTGATCGGTGTCAAGGTATGCCACGACTGAGAGCGACAATTCCGCTGTGGTCGATCGTGGTGGCGGTGCTCGCAGCGTTGGTGTGGGCGGTGGGTGTGCCGGTGGTCGTGGCGCTGACCGAGGACGTGTCGCGCGGGATGCTTGAATGGCCGCGGCCAGCCCAACCATTGCCGGCGTGGCTTGTTGATCCGGCCGAACAGGAACCACTGCCAGCGGCGTTCGATCGGGTCTCGCCGATCGTTGCCGTGCATACGCGATCGGCAACAACGATGTACCAGGGCGAGGACCATCGCGTGGACTACTGGCGGCGAACGTATGGGTTTCCATGGCCGGCGCTTGCCCGCGATGCCGTGGGCGTGCGCTATGTGTCGGGCAACGCATTAGGCATAGAGCACGCGCTCGAACTGCACGACAGGCTCGGCTGGCGGCGCGGCATCATGATCGGCCGTGGCCAGGGCAACAACCCGCGCTCGCTGCCGACGGTGCCGCTCTGGGGCCTGCTGGCCAACGCGCTGCTCGTGGCACTGCCGATCGTGATCGCGGCGACGGGCTGGCGGATGCTGGTTCGGCGGCGGCGGCTGGCGCGGGGGTGCTGCCCGGTGTGCGGGTATGGGGAGGCGGCCCGAGCGGGCTCGTGCTCGGAGTGTGGGTGGGGCGTGGCAGAGCCCGCTGGCGCATGAGAAAGCCCGGGCTTGCGCCCGGGCCTCGTTCTGCTAAGCGGAGCGGGAGGGATTCGAACCCTCGGTACCGGTAAAACCAGTACACCGGATTAGCAATCCGGCCCCTTCAGCCTCTCGGGCACCACTCCGTGTGGCCGGGATCGCTCCCGGCGGGCCCGCATGGTATCAGGCCGTGGGGGCCGAGTCATGGGCGGCCCCACCCGCCCTTACCCATCGACCGGGTGGCCGGCGGCCTCCAGTTGCTGCTGGTAGAGGGCCAGGGTCTGCTTGTCGAACGCGCACAGGGTGATGGTCTTGAGGTCGGGGTAGGGGGCGGTGCCGTCTTCGTCGGGCTTGATGGCCCCGGTGAGCGTGCGGACGGCGATGATGGCGGCGTATTCGGGCGGGAAGCCGTAGACGCCGGTCGAGATGGCCGGGAAGGCGATCGAGGCGATCTTTCCCTTGCGGCAGAGCTCGAGGCAAGCTCGGTAGCAACTTGCCAGGGTGTCGTCCTCGCCGGCTCGGCCGTTGACCCAGACCGGGCCCACGGTGTGGATGACCGCCCGGGCGGGCAGGTCGAACGATCGGGTGACAACGGCCTTTCCCGGCGGGCAGCGGACGCCCGGGCGGACCTCGGGCAGGTCGAGGCAGGCGTCTTCGAGCCCGGGGCCGGCGGCCCGGTGGATGGCCCCGCACACGCCGCCGCCGGGGGCAAGCATCTCGTTGGCCGCGTTCACGATGGCGTCGACACGGAGCGTCGTGATATCGCCCTGAACGCAGCGGACGCGGGTCATGGGGAGGCCTGGGACTCGGCCGATTGCTCGTCGGCCTCCTTGTCCTGCTCGGCTTGCTCGGCCTCTTCTTCCTCTGACAGCCAGCGGTTGTTGTCGGGGTCGACGTCGGGCAGCAGGTCGTCGGGGTCGAGCACCACGCGGCGGATCACCCGGCCGTCGAGCACGATCTTGAACGAACGCTCGCGCGTCGTGGCCCAGGCCTCGACGGGGAACGAGCGGCGGTCGATCGAGCCGTCGTCGAACTGCACGACGACCTCGGCGGGCATGACCATCTCTCCGAGCGAGCGGACGGTGATGGTGGCCATCGGGACGAAGGGCTCTTCTTCCTCGGCGTCTTCACCGTCGCTCTCTTGGTCGCCCTCGGATTCGGGCTCGGGCTCGTTGAACGCCACCTCGACCGCCTGATCGAGTGTGCCGTCTTCGATGAACCATTGGCGGAAGAACCAGGCCAGGTCGGCGCCGGCGGCGTCTTCCATCGTGCGGAAGAAGTCGGCAGGACGCGGGCTCTTGAAAGCCCAGCGGCGGACATACTCCTTGAAGGCGTAATCGAAGCGCTCGGGGCCTAGGACGACCTCACGCAGCAAGTGCAGGCCCATGGCGGTCTTGCGGTATTGCAGGCGGCCCAGCAAGCCGGGCAGGTTGCGATCGGGGAAGATGTCGATGGGCTGGCTGCGGCCTCGGGCCAGGCTCATGGTCTGGCGGCGGGCGCGGCCGGGGTCGATCTCTTGGCCCCGGAACGCGGCCAGCGAGTGCATGTTGATGAAGGTGTTGAAGCCCTCGTCCATCCAGGCGTGGCGTCGCTCGTCGGTGTTCACGATCATGGGGAACCAGGTGTGCCCCACCTCGTGGTCGGTCACGCCCAGCGGCCCGCGGCCGGTGCGCCCGCCGCAGAAGATGATCATGGGGTATTCCATGCCGCCCTCGGGACCATTCACGTTGGTCATGAGCGGGTAGGGGTAGGGGTAGAGGTTCTCGCTGTAGTACTCGATGGAGTGGGCGACGTACTGGGTGCTGCCGCCCTGCTCGGCTTCGGGCTTCCAAGCCTCGGCTTCGACGGGGTAGAGCGATTGGCACAGGACGATCCGGTCCTTGCCCTTGAGGTCGGTGATGGTCACGCCGCAGGCGTCCCAGATGAACGCGTCGGACGCGGCCCATGCGAAGGTGCGGATGTTGTCGCCCTTGAAGCGCCAGGTGAGCGGGCCGTCGCCGCTGGGGCGGGACTCGGGCGTGCCGACTTCTTCGGCGCTGTGGATCATGACCGTCTCGCGGCTCTTGCGGGCGGCGCGTAGGCGGTCGCGCTGCGTGCGGGTGAGCACCTGCTGCGCGTTCTGGAGCTCACCCGAGCCGGCGACGAGGTACGTGCGCGGCACGGTGATGTTGACCTCGTAGTCGCCGAAGTTGGTGTAGAACTCGCCGCTGCCGGCGTAGGGCAGGGTGTTCCAGCCGTTCACGTCGTCGTAGTTGCACAGGTGGGGGAACCACTGGGCGTACTCGAAGATGCGGCCCTGATCGACGTCCTCGGCGCCCATGCGGCGGAGGTAGGGCGGCATGTCGAAGGCGAAGGCCAGCTCGAAGCGGAACGTGCCGCCCGGCTCGATGGGCCTGGGCAACTCGACGCGCATGAGCGTGTCGTAGATGGTGAACTCCAGGTCCTTGCGGCCCGAGCGGACGTAGGGGATGTCGTAGCCGCCGTTGAACTGCTCGTCCATCTGGCGCATGGGCCCGCCGCCGGTGCGGCTGCGTGTGCCGATGCTGTCTTGCCTGAAGAGGTTCTGCTCGAGCTGGACCCAGAGGTAGGTCAGCGGCTCGGGCGAGTGGTTGTGGTACATCGCCTCGAGGGTGGCGCTGAGACGCTTGGTTTCGGCATCGAGCGTGGCATCGATCTTGTAATCCACACGCTGCTGCCAGTACTGCGGGCCGGGCGCGCCCGAGCCCAGACGGACGGCGTTGGGCGTGGGCAGGTCGAGGGGCGCGAAGGCCTCGTAGGGGCGGTCCTCACCGGTCTGGACGGCATGGGCCGCGGGGGTGAGGATGGCGGCAGAGAGAATGACGGTCAGAAGCGTTCGCATGGGCATCTCCGAGTGAGGTCTTGGGGCAATGGTACGCGAGCGGGCCAGATCCACGGCCGGGTGCGGCGGATACCATCCCTTTCGCCCTTCAGTTCCCGAGGACCCGCCCATGCCCGCGATGATCGAGATCGAACACCCCGCCCTGTCACGCCCCCAGCCGTTTCCCGATTTTTCGGACTGGCAGGAGCCGCAGCGCGAGGGCACCCGCGAGATCGCCTTCCGCGAGGCGCTCCGCGAGGCCATGTCCTTCGCCATGCGTGAGGACGAGCGGGTGTTCCTGCTGGGCGAGGAGGTGGCCGAGTACAACGGCGCGTACAAGATCAGCCAGGGCATGCTCGAAGAGTTCGGGCCCAAGCGCATCATCGACACGCCCATCAGCGAGAACGGCTTCGCGGGCATGGCCATCGCCGCGGCCATGAGCGGGCTTCGGCCCATCGTCGAGTTCATGAGCTGGTCGTTCAGCCTGGTGGCGGCCGACCAGATCCTCAACAACGCACCCAAGATGCTGTACATGAGCGGCGGGCAATGGGGCTGCCCGATCGTCTTCCGCGGCAACGACGGCGCGGGCGGCCAGCTCGGCAGCACGCACAGCTGGTGCGTCGAGGGGCTGTTCAGCAACGTGCCCGGCATGAAGATGGTGATCCCCAGCAACGCCATCGACGCCAAGGGCCTGCTGCGCACCTCCATCGCCGACCCCGACCCGGTGTTCTTCCTCGAGAGCGAGCGCATGCTGGGCGATGTCGGTCATGTGCCCGAGGAGGACTACTTCATCCCCTTCGGCAAGGCCCGCGTGGCGCGCGAGGGCGACGCCTGCACCATCGTGAGCTTCGGCCGGCCCGTGAACTTCTGCCTGGAGGCCGCCGAGGAACTGGCCGAGGACGGCATCGAGGTCGAGGTGCTGGACATGCGGACGATCCGGCCGCTGGACATCGACGCGATCGTCGAGAGCGTGAAGAAGACCAACCGCGTGCTGATCGTCGACCAGAGCTGGCCGTTTGCCAGCGTCGCCAGCGAGGTGGTCACGCAGATTGTCGAGAACGCGTTCGACTGGCTCGACCACCAGCCGGTGCGCGTAAACACGGCCGACGTGCCGACGCCGTATGCGAAGAATCTTGAGGCAGAATATCTGCCGAATGCGAATCGCATTGTCGAGGCGGTGCGGGGCGTGATTGGCTGATCGGGGCCTTGGGCCATGCCCTCGCCTGACGACTTCATCATGGAATTGCCCGCTGCGGTGCGGAAGCGTGCCGCCAAGGTGCGTCGGCTGGTGCTCGACCTGGCACCACACTCGGCCGAGCGGGTGACGTGGGACGCCATCTCGTTCTTTGACGCCGAGCGTGGCGGGCCGATCAAGGGCTCGATCTGCCAGCTTGTGCATCGCAAGGGCGTTCTGCGTCTCGACTTCCCGCTGGGCGAGTTTATGGAAGATCCAGAGGGTGTGCTTTCGGGCGAAGTGGGCCGGAAGGGCAAGCGGTTTGTCGAGATCGGGCCTACCTTGCCAAGGGATGCATCGATACAAACCCTGATCGAGTCCTCGCTTTCCGCACCTTCCAAGCCGAAACGCTTGCCCAAGCGGTAGCGCAATCGCCTGTTACGCGTGCCGTTCGACAGGGAGTCGCTCTCCGGCCATCCCGTTGGTCAACTCCCCAGGCCATGAGGTAGCCCGCCATGCTCGCAACCGCCCTGTCCGTATTCACGATCGCGCTCGCGGCTCCCGCCGCACCGGCCCAGAACTCGGCCGCTGTCGAAACCGTGCCCATTGGCGACCGCGTGCCAGCGATGGCAATCGAACACTGGATCCAGGTCAGCGACCTGGACTCGCGCGGGCGGTACGAGCCCATCAAGGAGCCCAAGCCGGGCACGGTGTACGTGGTCGACTTCTGGGCGACGTGGTGCGTGCCATGCATCGCGGCGATGGACAAGGTGAGCGCGCTCCAAGATCGGTATGAGGACAAGGGTGTGCGGTTCGTCGGGCTGACCGACGAGAGCCTGCCCTTGGTCGTGCGGTTCCTTCGCTCGCCGGTGAAGGGTGAGGACGGCCAGGCACAACGGACGCAGTTCGATCGCGCGCGATTCACGCTGGGCGTCGACCCCGACGGGTCGACGGCGCGACAGCTCCTGCCCGACGAGGTCCGGAGCATCCGGCCTCAAGCGGCGATCATCGACGGCAAGGGCACGCTGGTGTGGGTCGGGCTGCCCAAGGCCGAAGAACTGCCGGAGATCCTCGACGCCGTGCTCGCGGGCACATGGGACGCCGACGCGTACGCGGAGCGGTTCGAGCGCGAATTGGCGATCCAGGCGGAGAAGGATCGGATCATGGCCGAGGAGGATTGGGCGGCTGCCAAGGAACAATTCTGGGACGACGCCGACCTGCTCGGCAAGATCGCCTTTGGTATCGCCTTCAACTTCGGCGGGCGGATTCAGAACGTTGATCCAAGTGTGGCCTTCGAGTACGCGTCTCGGGCCAATGAACTCCTGGATGGGAAGAACGCCTACGCCCTGCACAGCCTGGCAAAACTCGCGGCCAACGATGGAAACCTGGCCCAGGCGGTCGAACTCCAGGAGCGGGCGGTGGAGATCTGTCGGACCGATCCAACCGCCGCGGGATTCCTGGACTATTACGCCAGCACGCTCGATGAATACCGGGCGGCTCGAACCGATAAATAGGGGTGGGCCATTAGGGCTCCTACCCTTGTCAGCGTGGCCGGGTGGCCCGGCATCAGGAGCCTCGAATCATGCCCATTACCGTCACCATGCCCCGCCTTTCCGACACGATGGAGGTCGGCACCGTTATCCAATGGCACGTCAAGGAGGGCGACACCGTCAGCCCGGGCGACGTGCTGGCCGACATCGAGACCGATAAGGCCACGATGGAACTGGAGGCTTTCGACGAGGGCACCGTGGCCAAGCTGGCCGCCAAGCAGGGCGACGCGGTGAACGTGGGCGACCCGATCGTGATCATCGCCGAGGAGGGCGAGGACGCGGCCGAAGCCGCCAAGAGTGGCGGTGAGGTGAGGGCCGAATCGAAGCCAGAGCCGAAGGCCGAGAGCAAGCAGGCCGAGGGCGAGAGCGAGGGTTCCACCTCGACCAGCACAGCTACGGCACCCGCGCCGGCCAGCAACGGCAGCTCGAACGGATCGGCCTCCAATGGCGACGGCGGCCGCATCTTCGCCAGCCCGCTGGCCAAGAAGATCGCCGGCGAGCACAACTTCGATCTGTCGGGCGTGGATGGCACCGGGCCCAGCGGCCGCATCGTGAAGAAGGA
Source organism: Phycisphaera sp. (assembly GCA_025916675.1). Lineage (NCBI taxonomy): Bacteria > Pseudomonadati > Planctomycetota > Phycisphaerae > Phycisphaerales > Phycisphaeraceae > Phycisphaera > Phycisphaera sp. Next base: position 3,336,835 of record CP098402.1, on the reverse strand, counting down.
CGTGGAGCAGGCGATCGAGAGCGGCGGAGCGTCGGGATCTGGCGGCAAGGCCCGCGAGTCGGCCCGTCCCGCGGTCGAACTGCCGGCGATGGGGGCTTCCCTCGAAGACAACACCGTCACGCTCAGCAACATGCGCGGCACGATCGCCAAGCGGCTGGTCGAGAGCAAGCAGTCCATCCCCCACTACCAGGTCACCGTCGAGGTCGACATGGACGATCTGCTCGACCTGCGTGAGCAACTGAACGAGCAGCTCAGCGCCCAGGGCGTCAAGCTCACGGTCAACGACTTCCTCGTCCGCGCGTGTGCGCTTGCGATGCACCAGCACCCGTTCGTGAACGCGTCTTGGGATGGCTCTGGCAAGCAGGCCGCCATCAAGCAGCACGGCAGCGTGAACATCGGCGTGGCCGTGGCGCTGCCCGAGGAACGTGGGGGCGGCTTAGTGGTGCCGGTGCTCCAAGGCACCGATCGCATGGGCCTGCGAATCATCTCCAGCGAGACCCGCCGCCTGGCCAAGAAGGCCCGCGAGAAGGGGCTGAGCGTTGAGGACATGGAGGGCTCGACCTTCACCATCAGCAACCTGGGCATGTTCGGGGTAGCCCACTTCACCGCCATCATCAACCCGCCCAACGCCTGCATCCTGGCGGTCGGGGCGGCCCGCGAGATCCCCGTGGTCCGCGACGGCCAGCTGATGATCGGCAGCGTGATGAGCATGACCATGTCCAGCGACCACCGCATCGTCGATGGGGCTATGGCCGCTCAGTACCTGAACACGGTCAAGGGCATGCTGGAAGCCCCCGCGACGCTGCTGGTTTGAGTGGGTTGGCGTAAAAAGCTCACTATTTATGTAAGCAAACGCTAGCTTTCCCGATAAACCCCCTGGGGAGCGAGCCCCGGGAGGCCTCATGAGCGAATCGGACACCAACGAAGCCACGCCCGAGGGGGCCAAGAAGGGCGGCAAGACCAATCGCCCGAGGAAGTGGCGTCGCCGTTTCCGCCGGGCGGGCATCGCCTTGGTTGGCGGCGTTGGGATGCTGGCGCTGGCCTCGTGCATCCACCTCGATCACCCCAACCCCGCCTACCCGGCGACCAAGACCGAGGTGCGTGCTGCCATCGACGAGATGGAGGCAACCCCGGTGGGAGTCCAGCGGCCTGTGATCGTGCTGAGCGGGTACCGGGCCCCGAGCCCCTCGGCCAACAACCTGGCCGCCCGCGTGCGGCGGGTGACCGGGGCCGAGAAGGACCGCGTGCTGCCAATCAGCTACGTGTTTGGCAACGACATCCCCACGCTGGCCGACAAGGTGGCGCTGATGGTGGCCGACGAGTTCGGCAGCACCACCGACCCGCTGACGGGCGAGCGGTGGACGGTGGAGGTCGACGTGGTGGCCGTCTCGATGGGCGGGCTGGTGGCGCGGACAGCGTGGGCCGAGCCAACGGAAGTGGGCCGCAACCTGGGCGTGCGGCTGAACATCAGGACGCTGTACACCCTGGGCACGCCGCACAAGGGCGCGAAGATCGCCCGGTGGATCCACATCGACGACGCCGCGCGGCAGATGATCCCCGGCTCGGCCTTCCTGGCGGCCATGACCGAGGCAAGCCCCGGCACGGGTGACGCCGGTTCGTACACCATCGTGCCCTACGCGACCCTGCGCGACTCGTGGGTTGGCGCGACCAACTCGGCACCCGAGGGCCAGGAGCCCATCTGGGTGCCGGGCCGGATCCTACTGAGCCACCAGTTGATCACGCTTGAGGATCGGATCTTGGCCGATCTTGGGCGGCGGCTACGCGGGGAGACGCCGCTGGCGGGGCCTTCGATGCCGCCTAGGGATTGACCGACTCTCGGATTTGCTCAGTGCTGATCGTGATACGGTTCAGCGGTACTCATCACAATCGAGCGAATGCGAGAGGTCAACATGAGCGACACGACCAGAAGTGGCGACCGCACATCGAATCTGGAATTCTGGCCCGAAATATCTCACGATACCTGGGCAGATACCGCCGCCGCGCTCCACCTGTACACGCAGGTTGTCGGCAAGGTCCGGCTCGAACTCACCCCCTGGACGAACCACTCCTGGCACGTACCGCTCTATGTCAACGCTCGCGGCCTGACGACCTCGCTCATGGCTCTGCAGGGCCGTGCGTTCGAGATGCGATTTGATTTCATCGATCACGAACTTGTTCTTGAAGCGGTCGCGGGGCCCACACGCCGCATCAAGCTCGGCCCCGGGACGGTGGCAGGCTTTTACAACTCGGTCATGAGCGAGCTCGATTCTCTCGGGTACGGCATTTCTATCTACACCACCCCAAGCGAGATCGCGGACGCGACGCCGTTCGAGCGTGATACGAAGGATCGACCCTACGACGCGGCGGCAGTTGAACACTTCTGGCGGGCCCTGGTGCAGATGGATCGGGTGTTCAAGGCGTTTCGGTCTGATTTCCTGGGTAAGTGCAGCCCGGTGCACTTCTTCTGGGGCAGCTTCGACCTTGCGGTCACGCGATTCTCGGGTCGGAGTGCCCCGCCCCACCCCGGGGGGGTGCCGAACTTTCCTGATTGGGTTGCCCGCGAGGCGTACTCGCACGAGGTCAGCAGCGCGGGCTTCTGGCCAGGTGGCAACGGCAGCGATGCGGTCTTCTACTCGTACGCCTACCCCAAGCCAAATGGCTTTGAGAAGGCAAGCGTTCAGCCCGAAACGGCGGCATGGTCGGAGGAACTCGGCGAATTCGTGCTGCCCTACGCGGCGGTGCGTAGTAGCAACGATCCCGATGCATCGCTATCGGCCTTCTTGCGCAGCACATACGACGCGGCGGCGGATCTCGCCGAGTGGGACCGCGACGCGCTCGAATGCGACCTGCCATCCGACGCACGCGCTTGAGTGATCCCACAGAAAGGGGCAGACCAATTGGACCAGCCAAGAGCTGTCAAGATTGTTCGGGCAAGTGAGGGCCTCGGGGAGGGTCATGCTGGCGGTACCAGGGCCGCCGTACCGGTCACCACGGAAATGACCGGCGGCTCGCACGGCGTGATCGTGGGCGACACGCCCGAGGGTGGCGGCCCTCCCTTCCATGCGCACCACACGTTTGATGAGACATTCTTCGTGCTCGAAGGCAACTTCACCTTTTATACGCACGACGACACGATCGATGCCGGCGCGGGCGACGTGCTCTTCGTGCCCGGCGAGATCGCCCACGGCTTTCGCTGCACTAAGGCGGGCAGTCGGGGTGTGGGACGCACGGCCATTGTCGTCACGCCGGGCCGGTTCATGGGCTTCTTTGAGGCTATGGAGTCGCTGGCCAAGGCGGGCAAGCTCACCCAGGATGCCTTGGCTGAACTCGGAACCTCATGGGGTGTGTCGTTTCTTGATGCGCCCAAATCGATGCGGTCGCAGCGAGACTGAATTACTCCGCCAACCGCTCTCGCTTCTGCGGCCGGCTCATGAGCACGCCGATGGCGTCGACGGGGTCGAGGCCGTCGAAGAGCACCGAGTGGACGGCCTCGCAGATGGGCATCTCGACGTTGTGCTTCTTGGCAAGTTCCATCACGGCCTTGGTCGTCGCCACGCCCTCGACGACGTGCATCGTCGCCTTCATGTGTTGTTCGAGGGTGCGGCCCTTGCCGAGCGCTTCGCCGCAGGCGCGGTTGCGGCCCTGGGGGCTGAAGCAGGTGGTGGCCAAGTCGCCCACGCCGGCGACGCCGAAGAAGGTCTCGGGCTGGGCGCCCATGGCGACGCCTAAACGGACGATCTCGGCCAGGCCTCGCGCGAGCAGGGCGCTCTTGGCGTTGTAGCCGGCCTGGAGGCCATCGAGGATGCCCGCAGCAATGGCGATGACGTTCTTGATGGCGCCGGCCAGTTCGGTGCCCACCAGATCGTTCGACGTGTAGATCCGCAGGTAGCTGGCGGCGAACCAGCGCTGGACGTTTTCCGCGAACACGTGGTCGTCGCTGGCGGCGATCATGGTGGCGGGCAGCCCCCGGGCCAGCTCGGCGGCGATGGTGGGCCCGCTGAGGGCGGCGAGGGGACGATCGCTGCCGATCACTTCCCCGATGATCTCGGTGGGCCGAAGGTGGGTGTCGGTCTCGAGGCCCTTGGCCGTGCTGACCACGCCCGCGCCGTGGGGGACGTGGGCCTTGAGGCGGGTGAAGGCCTCTCGGATGTGCTGGACGGGGATGGCGCAGACGATGAGGCCGGCGCCCTGGAGGGCCGATTCGTCGCTGAGGGCCACGCCCACGCGCTCGGGCAGGGTAAAGCCCTCGAGTAAGGGGCTGTGGCGGACCTGGGCCAGCCTGTGCTGGGTGTCGAGGTCGTGGCCCCACAGGGCGATGCGACCGATCTCGGCGTCATCGCCGCCGGGATCGGGAGCATCGAGTTGGGGGGAGGCCGAGGCCAGGATGGCCGTGCAGACCAGGCCCATCTGGCCGCTCCCGAGGACCGCCGCGTGTCGCATGGGGCACGATACGCCGCGAACCGGGGGCGGGGGACGGCCGTAGCAGGCGGCTACCCCGCCCGCGCAGGAGTTGTACCGTGCGCGTTTGGGGGGCGTGTTCGGGGGCCTAAAGTGGCTCCCAGCCCGATTCTGGCTCTCGAATTTGCCCCTGAGCGACCCTTCGCAGGAGACTTGCGCCCATGTCGACCATCGCCTCCGCCCGACGCGACGAGATGGAGCCCACCGCGCCATTGGACAGCCCCGAGCTCGGCACCGAGAGCGAACAGGAAGCCACGATCGAGAAGAAGATCTTCGTCTTCCTGGGGGCGGCCATCGTGCTGGCGTGCTCGGTGATCGCCAAGTGGACGGGCATGGCCAGCGAATCGGTGGCGGCCGTGCCCGCGGGGCTCGCGGCCCTGCTGCTGGGGGCCTATTTGCTGCCGCCGGCTTGGCGCGAGCTGCGGCTGGGCGAGTTCGGCTCGCGCTGCTTGGTGGTCATCGCCGTGGGGGGCGCGCTCGCGCTCGAGCGGTACTTCGAGGCCGGGCTGCTGGCCTTCATCCTGAACATCTCCAACGAGATCGTCGAGCGGACGGCCAGCGGTGCCCGGCGCGCCATCGAGGCGCTCGTGGGCCTGACCCCCGACACCGCCCGCGTGGTCGATGAGCAGGGCACCGAATCGGAAGTCCAGATTACCGACGTCACGCTGGGCCAGATCGTCCGCGTCCGGCCCGGCGAGAACCTACCGGTGGACGGCCGCATCGTGAAGGGCCAGAGCGAAATCAACCAGGCGTCGCTGACCGGTGAGGCGATCCCCGTCTCGGTGCAGGCGGGCAGCGAGGTGTACGCGGGCACGACGAACCTCTCGGGCATCATCGAGCTCGAGGTCACGCAGGTGGGCGAGGACACGACCATCGGCAAGGTGACCCAGCTCATCCGCGAAGCCGAGAGCACCAAGACGCAGCGGCAGCAGATCATCGAGCAGGTGGCAAGATTCTTTGTTCCGATCGCTATTGGTGTCGCGTTCATTGTCTTCATGCTGAGCGCCAACAACGCGCAGACGCAGCAGGACGCGTTCGCGTCGGCCCTGGCCGTGCTGGTCGTCGCGGTGCCCGCGGCCTTGCTGCTCGCGAGCCCGACGGCGATGGTCGCGGCCTTCGGTGCCGCGGCCCGCTTGGGCATCCTCGTGAAGAGCACGAGCTTCCTGGAAGCCGCCGCGAGCGTGAACACGATCATCATGGACAAGACCGGCACGATCACCACCGGCACCTTCGAAGTGACCAAACTGATCCCCGCCGAGGGCATCGAGGGTGCCGACCTGCTGAAGGCTGCCGCGACGGCCGAACGCAACAGCAACCACCCGCTGGCCCAGTCCATCGCGCGAACCGCCGACAAGGCGCGAGTGCCCGTCGAGACGCCCAGCGACTTCCAGGAGTTCCACGGCAAGGGCGTGCGCGCGGTGACCGAGAAGGGCGAGTTGCACGTCGGCCGGTCGAGCTGGCTCAAGGAGCTCAAGCCCGGCCAGGCGTCGGCGATCGAGACGATCGAGGCCAAGATCGAGGGCGTCAGCGGCGTGCACGTGATGCGCGACGGCAGGTACATGGGCGTGGTTGGTCTGGAAGACCGCGTCCGCAAGAACACCAAGAACGTGCTGCAACGCCTGCGCGAGCTGGGCGCGCGGCACATCGCGATCTTCACCGGTGACCGCCTGAGCGTGGCCAAGCGTGTGGGCGTGGCGGTGGGCGTCGACGCCATCGAGGCCGAGTGCCTGCCCGAGGAGAAGTACCAGCTCGTGCGAGACCTGGTCGACCGCGGCTACCGCGTGATGATGGTCGGCGACGGCATCAACGACGGCCCCTCGCTGGCCGAGGCCGACGTGGGCGTGGCGATGGGTCTGAGCGGGTCGGACATCGCGGCCAACTCGGCGGGCGTCGCGCTCATGAACGACGACCTCAGCCGCATCCCCTTCTTCATCGAGCTGGCCCGCAAGACCAAGGCGATCATCCTGCAGAACATCATCGCGTCGATCCTGTTCGTGATCGTGGGCCTGGTGATCGCCTCGACGGGCTTCATCAACCTGACCGTCGCGGGGCTCTACCAGATCCTGCCGGTGCTGTTCGTGATGTTCAACAGCTTCCGCCTGTTCCGCTTCGGCGAGAGCTTCGCCGCCATCGAGGGCGAGGCCGAGGGCGGCCCCAAGCGGCGCGAGGCTTCGATGCGGGGGCTGGCGACGGCCTGAGGCGCTCCGGACTCTTCACCGAGCCGCGGGCGTGAGCACGCGGACCAATACCCGCCCACCAAGAGCGCTCGGCACTACGGGCAGCCGGCGTCGAAGGCGTTCTGGAAGGCCAGGAAGTCGAAGATGGTGAAGTCGCCGTCTCCGTCGAAGTCGGCGCGAGGGTCCATGAGGTCGAAGAGGTTGCCGAACGCGAGGAAGTCGAAGATGGTGAGGTCGCCGTCGGCGTCGAGGTCGGCGGGGCAGGGGACCAGCGGCGCCAGGTCGCGGATCACGAACGCGCGGATCTGGCCATCCAATACGCCCGAGCCGGTCATCACCGTCGCGTCGTCGGAGATGGCCTGCACGTGGCGGAGCGTCCAGCCGCCCAGGTCGACGCCCAGCGTGGGTAGGTAGGTGTTGAGGTCGACCAGGCCGGTCGACCGCGTCCACATCGCAGCTCGGAAGACGTCGATGGCCTCGCCGTAGCCCACGACGATCGAGCCGTCGCCGCTCACGTCGGTGGCGCGGTTGCGCGAGCGGCCTGGCAGCACGCCCAGGTCCTCCAGGCCGCCCGCGTCGGTCCAGCGGACCATCCGGCTCGGGCCCGTCTGCCGCCCGCTGAAGCCCACGATGGCCGAGCCATCGGCGCTGATGGCGTAGGGCGTGGCGAAGGGATCGCCCGGCAGCGCGCCGATCTCCTGGGCCTCGGCCGCATCGATCCAACGCACGATGCGGTTGCCCTCGTCGGTTTGGATCGACCCGGCGATCACGCGGCCATTGGCGCTGACCAGGCCGGCTCGCGAGCGCGTGCTGCCCACCGGCGCATCCAGGGCGACCATGCCCCCCGCGCGTGTCCATACGAAGGCGCGTTCGCCGTCCGGCCCGCGGCTGGTGCCCGCGACGATGGCCCCGTCGGCGCTGATGCCGCTGGCACCCGCGTTGTCGTCGCCGGGCAGCGTGCCCAAGACCTCTGGGGTGCCGTCGGCGCTCCAGATGGCGGCGCGGGACGTCCCCGGCAGGCTGAAGAACTCGAACACACTCGCCCCGGTCGCCAGCGACCCATCGGCGGTCAGGTGGCTGGGGTAGGCGTGGGTGTCACCCGGCAGCGGGGCCAGCACTGTGGGGGTCAGCATGGCATCCCACAGGATCGGGGTGGGCGGGCGGCCCGAGCCCCTGGCATAGCCCACGATCGTGGAGCCATCGCCGCTGGCGTCGGTCGTCCACACCTCGGCGTAGCCCGCGGGCGGCTCGATGGCGGTGATGGTCGCCTGGCCGTGCGCGGTGCTCGCGGCCGCCAGGGCCAGGCCGCTGGCGGCGAGGAGGGCAATCGGATGGGTAGAAACTCGGATCTCGGGCATCGGGGCGCTCCTTCCTATGAACAGCATACCACAAAACGGCCCCTGGCGGGCCAGAATCTTGCGGCCCGATTCACCGGGCGTCCGGGGATCGTTCGGAACCGTCACCGGGGGCCGCGGGGCAACACCGGAACCCTCCGGGGCAGCACCAGAACCTCTCCGTGCAACAACGGAACGTCTCGGGGCCGCGACCGGAGCCTTCGGTGCAGGTGCAAAATGGTTCTGTGCAGCTTCGGAATCGTTCTGGACAGGTGCGGGAACATTCTGTGCAGCTTCGGAACCTCTCCGTGCAGTGGCAGAATCATTCTGTGCCATCACCGAATCATTCTGAACTTCGGTTACGCGGACCCTGGGGGCGTTCTCGGACGCGAAACGCGCACCGGTTGCGCGAATGCGCGGGGGCCTCGGAAATCTTTCACGCGTGGGCGGGCGCGGGGCCGGACGCCTGCCAGGAACGTAACGCCGCCTCCACCGCCGCGGGGTCCTCGGCCGTGCGGATGGCCTCCTTCAGTTCCTTGCAATGCCCCCCGTTGATCCGCTTGGCGAACCAGGAGATCCGCCGGCGGATGTGGTTCATCGCGTAGTGCTCGTCGCGGAAGGTGAGCATGCGGTCGAAGAAGGCGCGGACGATGTCGAGCTTCTCCCGCTCGCTCGGCTCGGCGGGGACCTCGCCCGTGGTCTGCAAGGCCCACGCGTCGCGGAAGAGCCAGGGCGTGCTGAGCGCGCCGCGGCCGATCATGACGCCGTCGCAGCCGGTGTCCGCCATCATGTCGATGCAGTCCTGGGCGGTCTTGACGTCGCCGTTGCCGATGACCGGGATGGTGGGGTGGCGGTCCTTCACCCTGCGCACGACGCGGGCGATGTCCTCGCGGCGGCAGTCGCCCTTGAACCTCATCTCAGTGGTGCGGCCATGCACGGTGATGGCGCTCACGCCAACATCAACCAATCCCAACGCGAGCGCGCCCGCGACGCCTTTCTGGCAGTCCTCCTCGCTCCAACCCAGGCGCATCTTGGCGGTCAGCGGGACATGGCTGGGCAGCGCCGCGCGCACGGCCTCGGCCAGGCGGATGGCGCCCGGCACGTTGCACATCAGCTTGCTGCCGCCGTCCTTCTTGCAGACCTTGTCGACCGGGCAGCCCATGTTGATGTCGACGATCGTCGCCCCGTGATCGGCGGCCCACCGGGCCCCCTCGGCCATCACGGCGGGGTCGGCCCCGTAGAGCTGCATGCCCACCGGCTTGTCCTCGTCGCTGGTCCGGGCGAGGTCGAGGCTGGCCGCCGAGCCGCGGAGCAGGCCCTGGGGGCTCAGGAGGTCGGTGCAGGCCAGGCCCACTCCGCCCTGGTCTCGGCAGGTGAGGCGGAAGGCCAGGTCGCAGTAATTGGCGATGGGGGCCAGCATCAGGTTGGTCGTAAGCCCAACACCACCAATGGTTAACGGCCGGCCGATGGCAGGGTTCTGGGTGGTGCTGGGGCTCGTAAGGAGGGCGGACACTGGACAATCCTAACGGCGAATTGGGTGAAAGTTTTTGTAACGCGTTCTCAGTAATCGTAGTATTGACAGTGCAGTCTCAGTAACCGCTCCGGAGCCCTTGCATGCGGCACGCCTTCACGCTCATCGAGTTGCTCGTGGTCATCGCCATCATCGCGGTGCTCGTCGGCATCCTGCTGCCGGCGCTCGGCCAGGCGAGGGCGACGGCCCGCGGGGCGGTATGCCTGAGCCAGGCCCGATCGCTCGGGCTCGCCCAGCGGCTGTACGCCGACGACAACAAGGGCCACTACGTCGACGCCGGCCTGGCGCACGGCGGCATCGCCGACATTCCCAACGCGTGGCCCGTGCTGCTGGCCGATTACACCGAGGGCGGCCTGGCGATCCGCTCGCCGGTCGACCGCAGCCCGTTCTGGTCGGTCGAAGAAGGCGGGCAGTTCGAGGGCCTGAGCTTCGCCGAGGCGCTGCGTCGCGTGCGCGCGGGCGAGACGGGCCTGGGCGAGCTGGCCCGCTGGACCAGCTATGGGCTGAACAACTACACGACGCGCAGCGTGGCGCCCTCGCCCGACGCGACGTTCGACGCCGACCGGCTGATCGAGCGGCCCTACGCGACGGTGCAGTGGCTGATGATGACCTTTGGTCAGACGGACGCGAGCGCCGACTTTGCGCGCACCGACCACGTGCACGCCGAGGACTGGGGCGCCGCGCCCGGCGGGCGCATCCCGCTGCGAGCCTCGCTCGAATCGCAGATCAACGCCCACGGCGGCAACGGCGGTGACTGGTCGGCCCGCGCCACCTACGGCTACCTCGACGGCCACGCGTCCATCGAGAAGTTCGAGGACGTGTATGAGAGCTACGAGAAGAACCGCTTCGACCCGCGCGTCGCGCAGTAGCGCCAACCAAGGAGGCATGCGATGAAACAGTTGATTGTGTTTACGACCGCGTTGCTGGCGACCGCCGCGGCGGCCCAGACGCACGAGGGTGACATCGTCATCACCGGCGAGCGCGGCATGATCGAGACCGGCTTTGCCGAGGGCGGCTCAGCCGTCTTCGGCCGGCGCGTGTTCGACACCGAGTTCGGCAAGCTGCCCAACTGGACGAACGACCCGGGCTTCGATTCGCCGACCGATGCCTTCGTGCCGCGTGCGGCGTTGGGATTCGATGTGCTCTCGCCCGTGCTCGAATGGGACGGCGCCGCGTTCACCAGCGTGGCCGACTCGCGGATCCTGATCAGTAAGGGCCCGGTGTCGATCGAGACACCCCTGACGGGATCGCTGCCTGGCTTCGTGTTCGGCCAGGCCAGCACCACCGGCAAGTTCCACCACCACCTCGCATACGAGCTGCTGAGCCCGGCCAGCGACGGCGTGTACCTGCTCGAGATGACGCTCTGGCAAGAAGGCGGGGCAGTGGAGGAAAGCGCCCCCTTCTTCCTTGTCTTTGGCCAGAACGCCAGCGCCGACGACCTGGCCGACGCGGTGGCCTGGGTCGAGGACACGCTGGTGGGCACGCCCTGCCGGGCCGACATGGACGGTGATGGATCGCTGACCATCTTCGACTTCCTGGCATTCCAGAACCTGTTCGACGCGGGCGATCTCGCGGCGGATTTTGATGGCGACGGATCGCTGACCATTTTCGATTTCCTGAGTTTCCAGAACGAGTTCGACGCGGGCTGCTGATATCGCCCGGAGAGAGTTCAGAGAGAAGAAGAGAGGATCCCAATGCGCAATACACTGACCGCAGCCATCGCTCTGGCCGTCGCCGGCACCGCACTTGCCCACGAGGGCGACGTGGGCCTGAAGATCATCGACGGCCGCATCGTGACCGGCATCGTCGAGGACGGGCCCGGCGGCGAGTTCGTGATTCCAGGCGAGCGTGTCTTCGCCGGCGAGATGTTCGACTTCGGCGGACGCATCTATGCCGACGGCCCCGGCCTCTTTGCCGCGGCGGGCGAGTTCCCCGATAGCGACCTGAACTTCGACTTTGCCAGCCCCGTGCAGCGCTGGGACGGCTCGACATTCGTGATCGCTCCCCAGACCTACACGCTCGAGTTCGGGCCCCTGAGCGCCACCAGCCCGCTGGCCGGCTCGGCCCCGGGCTTCGGCATCGGCGTGGGCCCGGCCGGCTTCGACGAGCATTACGACTTCTATCTGAACGATCCCGAGACGGGCGTGTACCTGCTGGCGCTCGACTTCTCGAGCAGCGACTCGAGCATCGGCAGCGCGCTGACCACATACCTGGTGTTCAACAACGGCGAGGACGAGCGCGTCCACGACGCGGCGATCCATTACGTCGAGGACGTGATCGTGCCGGCACCGGCGTCGCTGGCTGTGTTCGGCCTGGGCGCTTTAGCGTTGCGTCGCCGCCGCTAGAACTGTGGATCACTGGTGATGTGCAAAAGCTCACCAGTGAACGGATCCTTGTACTCCAGGCTCCACGCGTGCAGCAGCAGGCGGGGAGCCTTGCTCGTGTCGCCGTACAGCGGATCACCCAGGATGGGCGCGCCCAAGCCGCGCTCGTCGGCGGCGTGCACCCTGAGCTGATGCCCCCGGCCGGTGATGGGTGTGAATTCGACGCGCGTGTTTCCATCCTCGACGCCGAGCACCTTGTACCGCGTCTGGCTTGCTCGCCCGTCTTCGGCCACGATGTGCCTGGGCCGGTTCGGCCAGTCGATCCGCAGCGGCAGGTCGATCAGGCCGGCGTGCTCTTTGAGTTCACCCTCGACCACGGCGATGTAGCGCTTGGTGACTCTTCGATGCTCGAACACCTGGCTCATGGCCCGCTGGGCGTCGGCGTCCAGGGCCACGACGATGAGCCCGCTGGTGTCCTGGTCGAGCCGGTGGACGGTCATCGGGCCCGTGGCGTCGGGGTACATGGCAGCCACGCGGTTCCGCACGCAATCGGCCTTCTCGGGCCCCTTGCCCGGCACGCTCAATAGGCCGCTGGGCTTGTCAACGACCACGTAGCGGCCTGTGTCCAGCACGATCTTCACGAGATGGTCGGTCGGGCCGTCGGGCATGGGCAGGGACGATATACTCCCTGTCATTGCGACAGAGTCTCAGTAAGATTTGAGCCCGGTGATGCCGGGGAAGGACGGACGATGATCGGGATTCGTTTTGGTGTGCTGGTGTGCGTTGGCTTGGCAATGGGCAATGGGCAATGGGCATTGGGGCAGAGCCCAACCGCCCAGCCCGACTGGCGCACCGCCGAAGCCTTGATCCTGACGAATCACCGCCAGCTCACCAGCCGAGACATGTTTACCCGCGCGGGCGAGGCGTACTTCAACGCCGACAGCAGTATGGTGATCTTCCAGGCCACACCGGTGCCCGAGGGCGATGCGGCACCGAGCCCGCACTACGAGATGTTCGTGGCGCCTCTTGGTAGCGCTCTGACCACAGGGAACAACGGCTTCGACGTGATCATCGAGGCCGGTGGCGAAAACCGGATCAAGATTCTCAAGATTGTCCGCGCGGCCACTGGGCTTGGTCTCAAGGACGCCAAGGACATGGTCGACAACCTGCCAGCCACAGTAAAGGGGCAGCTAAGCAAAGACGAAGCCAGCGCCCTAGCCGAAGAACTCAGACAAGCCGGCGCCGATGTCAAGGTCGCCAGCGACGGCTCACGCCTCAACACGGTCATCCGCGTCTCCACCGGCGGCAGCGCCAACACCTGCGGCTGGTTCCACCCCATCCAGGCCAACATCGTGCTCTTTGGCAGCACCATCGAGCCGCCATCGGCCGACAAGGTACCCGGTTACCAACGCGGCACGGGGCGGTACGCCTGGAGCTTCCCCACCGAGATGGAGATCGTCAGCGGCTCGATCAGCTCGACGATCATCCCGGCCGAGGGTGAGGACGGCTACCACGCGCTGCGGCCGGCCATCACCGACGCGGTGTTCAGCAAGCCCGGCTACACGGCCGAGGCGTCGTGGAGCCCCGATGGCCGCACGCTGCTGTACGCGCAGGTCGACGAGGCTAAGAGCGACGCCGCCGGCCGGCCCGACGCCGACCTGTGGGCCTACGACACAGAGACGGGCGCGCACTACATGCTGGTGGAAGCCAGCGGCTACGACGGCGGCCCGTTCTTCAGCCCCGACGGCACGAAGATCTGCTATCGCAGCGACCGCGCGGGCAACAACCTGCTGCAGCTCTTTGTGGCCGACCTGAAGCTCAACGAGGACGGCGTGCCGGTTGGGATCACGAAGGAAACCCAGCTCACCAGCAACGAACACGTGAACTGGGCGCCCTACTGGCACCCCGACGGCGACCTGCTGGTCTATGCCACCAGCCAGGTGGGCCACCGCAACTACGAGGTCTTCGCCATCTGGGCCGACGCGAGCAAGGGCACCGAGCCCGTGCGCATCACCCAGGCCAGCGGCGCCGACGTGCTGCCGGTGTTCAGCCCCGATGGACGTTATCTGATGTGGACCGCCCAGCGCGGCGAGCTTGCACCGGGCGAGCAGCGGCCCAGCAGCCAGCTGTGGATCGCGGAGGTCGATAGCGAGGCGATCCGGGCGAAGCTTCGGGAAGCGAACTAATAAGTTCTTGATAGACAACGAGCCCATTCTGCTATACCGCCGCTGGCTCGCGGACCATCTCCATCACCTTATCGACCATGCCGCCAATGCCCGTGAAGACCGCGCCGATGGGCTGGTCGCACATATACGCGGGCGTCGAGACGATGCGGTGGCGGGCGTCGAAGACGATGCCCTCACCGTCGCAGTTCTGGTGCGTCGCGCCCATCGCTTCCAGCCCGTCGGCGGTGCCCTTGTCGCTGCCGATGGTCAGGTTCGGGCCGAGCTCCTTGCCAAACACTCGCGCGGCCACGGCCGGGCTGATGCACGCGAAGCCCAGCGGCTTGCCGGCGGCCTGCGCTTCTTTGAGCACGCGGGCGCCCTGCTCGTTGGCGGTGCACTCGGCGCCCTTGCTGGCAAAATCGCACAGGTTCTTGGCCGCACCGAACCCGCCGGGCAGCACGATGGCGTCGAAGTCGTCGCCTTTCACCTTAGCCAGCGGCGTGACGTCGCCCCGGGCGATGCGGGCCGACTCCATCAGCACGCTGCGCTTCTTGCCCGTGGGCTGCTGGGTCAGGTGGTTGATCTCGTCGAGCTCCATCTCGGGCGCGAGGCACACCGCCTCCGCCCCGTGGCGGTCGAGGGCGTGCAGCACGGCCACCGCCTCGTGGATCTCCGAACCATCAAAAACACCGCAGCCGCTCAAGATTACACCCACACGTGGCATCGCATTCTCCCATTGATGGTACTAGGGCAATTCTCAGGTGTGTATACCCGAAGCCATCCGGGGCGTTGCAACAAATTATCGCGTCACAACGTCGTGCAGCTTCTCGAGCCCGGCCGTGAGATTCCGCGGCCCATCCTCGGTGATCAGGATGTCGGCCTCGTAATGCACGCTCTGGCTGCCATCGGCGATATCGAGCGGCCAGGCGTTGCCGTGCTGGGTGATCCGCCCTGTGCCCACCGCGATCATGGGCTCGACGGCCAGCAACATGCCGGGCGTGAACGGGTCGTGGGCCTCGCGCCACTCCAGGGCCGCCACCTTGGGCACGACATTCGAGATAAACGGCGGGGCGTGCAGCGAGCGGCCATAGCCGTGACCGCCCAAGCCCCGCACCATGTGGAACTTACATTCCTTCTCGACATGGTGCTGGATGGCCCTGGCCCACTCGACCATCTCGGCCCCGGGCTGCATGGCCTCGATGCCCAGCCGCAACGCCTCCTTGCCGCAGTCCATCAGCTTGCGTGTCGTCTCGTCGGGCTCGCCGAACGAGTAGGTGTAGGCCGCGTCGCCGATCCAGCCGTGCTTGCTCACGCCGATGTCGACCTTGAGCACGTCGCCCGCCTTCATCAGTTCCTGATAGCTGCCCGGGTGGCCGTGGACGACCGTCTCGTTCACGCTCAGGCACGCGTGGGCGGGGAAGGGCGGGTGCCGGCCGGCGCGGTAGCCCTTGAAGCAGCTCTTGCAGCCCAGCTTGGCCAGCGTCTCGCCCACGAAGCGGTCGATCTCGGCGAGTGTCTGGCCGTGCTTCAGAAACCCCACAATGGCCTCGTGGGTATCGACAACACAGCGCGCGGCCTGGGCGGCTAGCTCGATCTGGGCGGGCGTAATGGGCGGTTGGGCGCTCTTGCGCCGCGTGGTGGGTGCCATAGATGCGTTCCTCGCTGCTAGCCTAGGTCGATTTCCGGCATTTACCAAGGAACGCCCATGCCCGCCACGCCCAGAGTCTTGATCAAGAACGCCACCTGCGTGCTGCCCGACGGCACGCGACCCGCTTCGGTCTTGCTGGGCGAGGGCCGCATCCTCGACATCGACCCCGCCCCCACCGCCGAGGCGGGCGAGGTCATCGACGCCACCGGCCTGCACCTGCTGCCGGGCATCATCGACGACCAGGTCCACTTCCGCGAGCCGGGCCTGACCCACAAGGAGGACCTGCACACGGCATCGCTCGCTTGCGCCAAGGGCGGCGTCACAACCTTCCTGGAGATGCCAAACACGATCCCCAACGCCATCACGCAAGCCGGCGTCGACCACAAGCTGGCCCTGGCCGCCGACAAGTGCGTTGTGAACTACGGCTTCTACATCGGCGCCACGCCCGACAACATCGACGACCTCAAGACCGCCACGCGCACGCCGGGTATCAAGATCTTCATCGGCTCGAGCACGGGCGACCTGCTGGTCGACCAGCAGGAGGCGCTGGAGCGCATCTTCGCCGAGACGAGGCTGCCCCTGACGGCGCACTGTGAGGACGAAGCGACGGTTCGGGCAAATGCAGAGCGGCTCGATGGCGGGAAGACCATCCACGACCACTCCAAGATCCGCGACCACGCCGCCGCGCGCATCTCGACGGCCCGGGCCATCGATCTGGCCACGCGGCACAACCACCGCTTCCACGTGCTGCACGTGTCGACCGCCGACGAGATCCCGCTGATCGCCCAATCGCACAAGGACCACCCGGGCATCATCACCGGCGAAGCCTGCACGCACCACCTGTGGTTCACGGTGGACGACTACGACCGCCTGGGCACGCGCATCCAGATGAACCCCTCGATCAAGACGCGGGCCGACGTGGACGCGATGTGGCAGGGCCTGCGTGATGGCGTCTTAGAAGTCGTCGCCACCGACCATGCGCCCCACACGCTCGAAGAAAAGAGCCAGCCCTACCCCAAGAGCCCCAGCGGCCTGCCAGCGGTCGAGAACTCGCTCGCCCTCATGCTCACGGCGATGCACGAAGGCAAGTGCTCGCTCGAGCAGATCGTGCGATGGATGTGCGTCAAGCCCGCCCAGACGTGGCGCATCGTGAACAAGGGCTCGATCACGCCCGGCTACGACGCCGATCTGGCGCTGGTGGACATCAACAAAACGCACACCGTGCATGACAACGAGCAACTCACCAAGAGCCGCTGGAGCCCCTGGCACGGCGAGCGGCTGAAGGGCCAGGCGGTTCGCACCATCGTCGGTGGACGAACGGTCTACAACGCGGGCACCATCGACCCGATGCATCGGGGCAGCCCGGCGCGGTACGCGTACGAGCTCGGCTAGACGCCGGTGTCCTTCCAATCGGGGTTGGTGATGGCGTGCAACACGTGGTCCCGCCACCTGCCGTGGAAGTACAGGAAGTCTCGCGCGTAGCCCTCGGGCAGGAAGCCCAGCTTGCGGAGCACCGCGCCGCTCGCCAGGTTCTCGGGCAGGTGCCCGGCCTGCACACGATGCAGGTTCATGGTTTCGAACGCGTACGACACCACCGCCCGGCACGCCTCGGTCATGTATCCACGCCCCTCGTGCGCCTTGGCAATCGAGTACCCCAGCGTGCCGCACTGGAACGACTTGCGCGCGATGTTGAAGACATTGGCCTGCCCGATGACCTCGCTCGGTTCGTCCTTCAAATACACGAAGAACCCCACCGACGCGTCACGATCGAACTCATCACGCATCTGCGCGATCCGCACTTGCCAGTACGCCTCGGTGTAGAACGCCTCATCGCGGGCGGGGCCGAACTCTTCGAGGTGTTCGCTGTTGTTCGTGTAGTACCGCGCGATGCCCTCGGCGTCGGCCACGTGGGGAAAGCGAACGGGCAGCCGCTCGGTGCGCAGGTCGGGCGTCGGCCTACCAGCGCTCATCGTCGTTCTGCGGAGCCATCTGGGGTGCTTCGCTGGGCACGCCATTGACGGTCGTCCCGCCCTGGATGGCGTTGTCGATGTTGGCCAGGAACGAGTGGGGGAAGATCGGATCGGGCGCGCTCAGCTCGTCGAGGGTCTTGGTCTCGTCTTCGGTCAGTTCCAGGTCGATGGCGGCCATGTTGTCCTTGAGCTGGTCGAGGGTTCGCGCACCGATGATGGTCGAGGCCACGCCCTCGCGGTCCTGCACCCACTTGAAGGCTACCTGCGCCGCGCTCACGCCGTGCGCGTCGCCAATCTCCTTGAGCGCGTCGATGATCTTAAACGTGCGCTCCGTAAGGTACCGGCTGTCTTCCTTGTACCGGCCCTCACCCTCCTTGGGCGTGTTCTCCCGCGTGTACTTGCCACTCAGGATGCCGCCCTTGATCGGGCTCCACGGCGTCACCCCCAGCCCCATCTCGCGGGCCATCGGCATGAGGTCGTGCTCGACCGTGCGCTCCAGCAATGAGTACTCAATTTGCAACGCGATCAGAGGCGTCCAACTCCGGAAGATCGCCTCGTACTGCGCCTGCACCACCTTCCACGCGGGCGTATCGCTGAAGCCGATGTAGCGGACCTTGCCCGCGCGCACGAGATCGTCCAACGCCCGCATCGTTTCGTCGATGGGCGTGTGCTTGTCGTGGAAGTGCATCCAATACAGGTCGATGTAGTCGGTCTTCAGCCGCCGCAAGCTCTGCTCACAGCTCTCGTAGATGGTTTTGCGTGAAGCACCCCCGCCATTGGGGTCGCCCATGTACATGTTGCCCAGGAACTTCGTCGCAATGACAACCCGATCGCGATTCCCCTTGCCCGGCCCGCTGTCGAAGTAGTCCCCGATGACCACCTCGCTGTGGCCCTTGGTGTACATGTTGGCCGTGTCCAGGAAGTTGCCGCCGGCATCCAGAAACGTCTTGATGACCTCGTTGGAGGTCTCCACGTCGCTGCCCCAGCCCCACTCCTTGCCGAAGGTCATTGTTCCGAGACAGAACGGGCTGACGCGCAGGCCGCTGCGGCCCAGGGTGGTGTAGTCGGTCAGGGGCATGGCATCTCCTGTGGCAATCGCCACTCCTCAGAACGGCACCTCAACCGTAAACGTAAAGATACGCGTGTCGTCGGTGGGCATCTTCCGGATGGGGAATCCGAAGTCAAAGGCGAGGGGAACCGGCGTCAGGGCCGGCACCGTCAGGCGAAGCCCCAGCCCAGCCGTGATGCGCCAGTCCTCGAAGCCGGGCGAGTTGGTAATCGTGCCCATATCGCTGAAGAACACCAACCGGAAGTTCTCGTTGATGATGGGCTGCTGGATCTCGGCGCTGAAGAAGAGCTCCCACGTGCCGCCAACCTGATCGTCGCCCAGCAGGCCCGTGTCGTTGCGGATGCCCACCGGCCCGACACCACGCACGCCAAACCCGCGGAAGCGCGCGCCGCCCGTGTTGATCCGTTCGAAGATCGGCACGTCGCTGGGCGAATCGGGGATGTAGCCCACCCGGCCCGCGAAGTTGGCCACCGTCGCCCGGTCCAGGAAGTCCTCGCGGATCGGCACGTACACGATACCGCTGGCCCGCAAGCGGGTGAAGTCCCAGTCGTCGGTCAGCAGGCCGGCCCGCTCGACGCTCAGTTGCAACGCCGACCCGCGCGTGGGCAGGATGGGCTTGTCGAAGCTCGTGCGAGAGAACGTAAGGCCCTGGATATCCAGCAGTGTCTGCCCCGAAGACTCGAACAGATCGACCGGGCGATCGGGCTCGATGCCGCTGACGCGCACCTGCTCGAAGCGCGTCGACAGGCTGGCGCGCCACTGGCTGCCGAACGCCCGCCCGAAGGCCAGCGTGCCGCCCACGCGAGACTCGTCGTAGTCGTCGAACCTGAACGACGTGTAGTACGCGCCGGTATCGAGGCTGTAGTTGCTCTCGAGCAGGAAGGGGTCCCTGAATCGCAGCCGGTAGCTCTCGCTGATGTTGCCCGGCTCGATGCTGATCGACGCCTGCTGGCCGCCGCCGCGGAACGCCCGCCGATTGATGAACTCCTCGAAGCTCTCGGGCCAATCGGTGATGTCGAAGTTGGCCTCGCTGACGGTGAGCTGGCCGATGACCCCCGAGTCGCTGCTGAGCGCCGCGCCGATGGCAAAATTGGCCGTGCGCGCTTCCTGGAGGCTGATGAGCACGTCGCGGTGGCTGCCCGACCCCACGGGGTCCTGCAGCACGATCTGGACATCGGGGAAGCCCAGCGGCCCGAAGAACCTCGTCCGCACGAGCTGCTCTTTCGTCCGATCGCCGGCCGACCCCTCGACCGGGCGACGCTCGTGGATGTCCGCCGGCGTGTCGGGCTCCAGCTCGGTGTACCGCAGGATCACCGGGATCTTCGTGATCGTGTTGCCGAACACCGAGATTAATCCGACCTTGCTGGCCGGCCCTTGATCGATGCGCACGCGCAGGTCGACCAGGTTGTCATCCGCATCGGTCAGGTCCTCGACGGCAACCCGGCAGGTCGTGTAGCCCATGCGCGTCAGTGCGGCGTAGATGTCTTCGACGCCCGTGTTGATCAGCGCGGCGTTATAAATATCACCGGGCTTGATCGACATCAGCCCGCGGACCTGCTCGGGGCTCAGCCTGGGCACGAAGTCGCCGTCCGCACGCGCGTCGGCGTACTCGACCAGCACGTCGCGCACCGTGTACCGCTCGCCCTCGGCCACGTGGTACACCACGATGACCTCGCGGTTGTTGGGCGCGTCGATGCGCTGCCAGCCCGCGCGCACGTCGACATAGCCCCGATCGCGGTAGAACTGGATGATGGCCAGCACGTCCTCTTCGGCCTTCTGCTCGTCGAAGCGTCCCTTGTTGAAGATCGGCTTGTAGGTGCCCAGCTCGATCTGGGATCGGAGCTGGCGGTTGCTGAAGACCTCGTTGCCCTCGAAGCGGATGCCCGTGACGCGCAGGCGGCTGCCCTCGCGCACACGCAGGAAGAGCTGGCCCGTCTCTTCGACCTCCGACAGGTCGGGGGTCACCTGCGCCTCGGTGAAGCCCTCGATCGCGTACGCCCGCTCGATGTCTTGCGCCACGTTCTGGATCTGCAC